>DHWT01000236.1:0-10284 GCA_002413325.1 Chitinophagaceae bacterium UBA5175
CCTTCGATAGCAGTAATTTCGCACTATGTTTTCCAAATATGATGTGATTGTGGTAGGTGCCGGTCATGCAGGTTGTGAGGCTGCAGCGGCTGCAGCCAATATGGGCTCAAAAGTTCTTCTTGTTACAATGAACCTGCAAACCATCGCCCAAATGAGTTGCAACCCGGCCATGGGCGGTGTAGCCAAGGGTCAGATTGTTCGTGAAATTGATGCATTGGGCGGTTATTCGGGTATTGTGACGGACAAGAGCATGATCCAATTCCGTATGCTGAACAAGTCCAAAGGGCCTGCCATGTGGAGTCCGCGGGCTCAAAGCGACCGTATGCTATTTGCCGCAACATGGCGCGAAATGCTGGAAAATACCCCGAACGTCGACTTTTATCAGGACATGGTAAATGGTCTCATAATAGAAAAAGATATTGTCAGAGGGGTAATTACAGGGATGGGTAATCGCATTTACTCAAATGCCGTTGTATTAACGAACGGCACTTTTTTGAATGGAATCATCCATATCGGAGAAAAGCAATTTGGAGGGGGCCGGATGGCAGAAAAAGCAGCGACTGGAATTACCGAACAGTTGGTTAGCGCGGGCTTCGAATCCAGCCGCCTGAAAACAGGAACACCACCCAGAATCGACGGCAGGAGCCTGGATTATAGCAAAATGGAAGAACAAAAAGGGGATGAACAACCGGTTGGTTTTTCCTACCTCAATATTCCACTTCCTCCAAAACAAAAAAGCTGCTGGATTACATACACCAATCCGGCTGTTCATGATATCCTTAAAACCGGCTTCGATCGAAGCCCTATGTTCGCAGGCCGTATTGACGGGATCGGTCCCCGGTATTGCCCCAGCATTGAAGACAAACTCAACCGCTTCGCCGATAAAGAAAGACATCAGCTATTCATAGAACCGGAAGGGTGGAACACGATAGAAATATATGTGAACGGTTTCAGCACATCCCTGCCGGAAGAGGTTCAATACGAAGCCCTTCGTAAAATACCCGGTTTTGCCCGTTTTAAGGCATTCCGGCCGGGCTATGCCATAGAATACGATTATTTTCCTCCGACACAACTCCGCCACAGTCTGGAAACAAAAATTGTGGCCAATCTCTTCCTGGCCGGACAGATAAACGGCACCACAGGCTATGAGGAAGCTGCCTGTCAGGGACTCATGGCAGGAATCAATGCCCACAGGAAAATCAATTTTCTTGAGTCGTTCGTTCTTGACCGGAGTGAAGCCTATATCGGGGTGCTAATAGACGATTTAATCAGCAAAGGAACGGAAGAGCCTTATAGAATGTTCACTTCCAGGGCAGAATTCCGCACATTGCTGAGGCAGGACAATGCAGACATCCGCCTAACGGAGAAAAGTTACTCTATGGGCCTTGCATCTTTAAGTCGCCTGCAAACAGTAAATCGCAAGAAAAATGAGGTTGATGAAATCACAAAGGTTCTTCAGAATTTCTCCATCGAACCAAAAGACGCAGAAGATCTGCTGAGTGGAAAGAACATGTCCCCCCTGCTTCAAAAGCAAAGAGCCGCTACGCTGCTTTTAAGGCCCAACCTGGACCTCGCAACGCTCAGCCTGCGAATTCCCGCCTTACATGAAAAACTCCGGGAATTTGGTCCCCATGCCCTCGAGCAGGCAGAGATCCAGTTGAAGTATGATGCGTATATTAAAAAGGAAAAAGAACTTGTAAACCGGATTTCCCAGCTCGAACAGCTGTCCATTCCGGAAACCTTCGATTACGACCGCCTCTCAGCCCTTTCTATGGAGGCCCTTATCAAATTCAAAAAAATAAAACCCAGGACGCTCGGACAGGCCAGCCGCATCAGCGGGGTTAACCCCACCGATATCCAGATCCTGATGGTTTACATGGGACGCTGATCACAATCCATAACGCCTGCTGATTTCCAGCATCCGGTCAATCGGCTTGCGCGCTTTTTCCAATAATTCAGCCGGCATCCTGATCTCGGGTATCTCATATTCCATACAGGAATAGAGTTTTTCCAGTGTGTTCAGCTTCATATAGGGACAATCATTGCATGCACAATTATTTTCCGGTGGTGCAGGAATGAATATCTTATCCGGCGAAGAACGTATCATCTGATGCAGAATTCCGGATTCCGTTCCAACAATAAATTCCTTAGCCGTACTGGTTTGCGTGTATTTCAGGAGGGCTGTGGTGGATCCTATAAAATCAGCCATACGCAAAACCGGTTCTTCACATTCCGGATGCGCGATGAATTTTGCCTGGCTGTGGCGCGTCTTTAATTCAGCAATTTTTTTTACACTGAAAATTTCATGAACAATACAGGCACCATTCCAAAGCAACATATCGCGTCCAGTCCTTTTTTTCAGGTAAGCACCCAGGTTTTTATCCGGAGCAAAAATAATTTTTTGTTCCGGCGGTAAGCTTTCAATAATTTTTTCTGCATTGGATGAAGTGCAGATGATATCGCTCAGCGCCTTTACTTCTGCAGTACAATTAATATAGGAAATCACGAGGTGATCCGGATGCTCCTCCCGGAATGTGCGGAATCTTTCAGTCGGGGCCGAATCAGCAAGGGAGCAACCGGCCTTCAGGTCGGGTAATAATACTTTCTTATCAGGATTCAGTATTTTAGCTGTCTCCGCCATAAAATGAACGCCTGCGAAAACAATGATATCCGCTTTTGTGCGGGCTGCTTCCTGTGCAAGGCCCAGGCTGTCCCCGATAAAATCGGCTACATCCTGAATATCGGCATCCTGGTAATAATGCGCCAGCAACACGGCATTTTTAACTTTCTTCAATCTTTGGATCTCTGCAAAAAGATCCAGCGCCGGATCCAGCGCCACATCCAGGAATCCTTTCCGGTCAACCTGCGTTTTTGCTTCCTCCATGTTGATAACTGCCATAGTATTTAATAATACATTATTTATATAAACAGATCTATTACTATTATAAGGTGATTTATGTGGATAAACCCACAATACCCGATGCAATAATCTGATTATTTTTTATTGTCCACGGATATACACATACTCTCCACAGGACGGAATATATACTGGAACTGTATTTAATGGTATTCCACATTACATCATTAGATTCCCGCTCTGGAAAAATACTTAATAACAGTTTTTTTATTAAAAACCGGATAAAAGGGTCTTTGTTCACGAGCCAGACCGGAAAGCCCCTGAATTATTTTTCTATTCTCATTCCTTTCACAGAAAGTCCGGGAGGTATTGGGTGTTTTTCCACTAAAAAAACCGGTTATACCCCAAAATCCCTGAATATATGTTCCACTGTTTTCTTATGTTTCACGGACATTTTTTGCTTTCTTCACCCGGCAACGTTGCGGATACAAAGAAATACCATTTCAATGAGCACCCACGCGCGTTTGCATGTTTTCCACAATTTGTTCATAACCAATTTTCATCTATTTTTGCCATCTTTTCCAAAAACCGACTATAATATATATATGTCTATCATTCAGAAAATAAGAGATAAGGCAGCCTGGTTAGTTTTCGGGCTGATTGCAGTGAGTCTGATCGGATTTCTTCTAATGGACGCACGTTCCATAGGCAACCGGGCCGGTGCATCCACTTCGGGAATCATCGGTTCTGTAAATGGCGAAAAACTGGATTATGCCGAATATCAGAAACAGGTTTCAGAAAATGAGGACAGGTACAAAAGTCAGGGTTATCCGGTAAATGATATGCTTTCCCAGAATATCCGGGAAGAAGTCTGGAATCAGTTTGAAGAAAATGCCATCCTGATGACGGAATACCAGAAACTGGGCATTGATGTAAGCGATAAGGAATTGAATGACATGTTGGTTGGGCCCAATGCGGTCACGGAGATCAAGAGGGCGTTTACCGATCCGAATACCGGACAGTTTGATCCCCAGCAGGCTGCCTCCCGGATCAACCAGCTCAGGGCGATCTATAAAGGAAACCGCAAATCGGACCAGAATTATCCGATGGCCCAGAATTTCTTTGAACAGGCCCTTCCGCAGTTCATAAAAATGAGACAAAGAGAAAAATACATATCCCTCATTGCCCAAAGCACCTATATTCCCAAGTGGATGATAGAGAAGACGAACTCGGATAACAGCCAGATATCATCGGTTAACTATGTAAAAGTCCCTTATCAGACCATTTCGGACAGCGCTGTTCATATCCCGGACGAGGATATTCAAACCTATCTGGATAAACATAAAAACCAGTTTAAACAGGAAGAATCTCGCACGATCAGTTATGTAAGTTTCAGTGCCGCCCCCACTTCAGGAGACAGCGCGGCTGTTTTCCAGCAGGTAGCTGCACTGAAACCTGATTTCAATAGTACCACAGATATGGAATCCTTCCTGGCTAAAAATGGTACAGAAATCAATTACAACGATGCCTTTGTTCCAAAATCGAAAATAGCAGGTTCAGCAAAAGATTCCATTACGGCCCTGCCGAAAGGAGGCGTGACGGGACCTTACCTGGACGGAACCAATTATGTGCTGGCCAGGGTTATGGATATAAAAACGCTTCCTGATTCGGTTCATGCCCGTCATATCCTCGTGGCTTTTGCAGACCCGAAAACCGGACAGCAAAAAATGGACGATAGTACGGCTAAACAAAAAATCGACAGTATCAAGGCCCTGGTTGATAAAGGCCAGCCGTTCGACAGTGTGGCTTTTCGTTTATCTGACGACGAAGGCAGCCGCATTAAAGGGGGAGACCTCGGATATTTCGGACCAGGCCAGATGGTTAAGGAATTCGGAGATTTTGCCTTCAACGGCAAAAAGGGAGAAATAAAAATCGTCAAAACCCAATTTGGATACCATCTGGTTGAAATCCTGGATCAGAAGAATTTCGAACCAGCCTATAAGATCGCCTATTTTGCGCGCCGTATTGAGCCCAGTCAGGAAACGGATCAAAACGCTTCTGGTCTCGCCAGTCAGTTTGCCGGTGAAAATCGCGACAAAGCGTCTTTTGATGCGGGAGTGAAAAAAGCAAATCTTAAATCCATCGCTTCAACTGAAATTCAACCCACGGACTTTAACATCCAGGGCCTTGGGTCCAGCCGCACACTGGTGCGATGGATTTACGGAGCCAAACTGGGAGATGTATCTGAATCTTTTTCTGTCGGCGATAAATATATCGTAGCCTTGGTTACAGAAATAAACCATAAAGGAACAATGAGCCTGGCTAAGGTAAGGCCCATGATTGAACCCATCCTGAGAAACCAGAAAAAGACGGAAATCATCTCGGCAAAAATCGGATCATCTGCTACCCTGGAAGCTGTGGCTTCAGCAACAGGCCAGCCGGTCAGCCATGCAGACAGCCTCCAGTTTTCTTCTCCCTATGTACCCAATGTTGGTCTGGAACCCAAGGTTGTAGGTTATTCCTTCGACAAACAATTGATCGGGAAAGCCCTTTCCGCCCCGGTTGGCGGAAATGATGGCGTTTTCGTATTGAAAGTGGAAAATGTAAGTGCCAGGGCGAATTATAATGTGGATGAGGAGCAGGCCAGGCAGGCTATGTTACAATCCCAGGAATCTGTTATTCAGCGTGCCGGTATTGATGCGCTGAAGAAAAAAGCAAAAATCGAAGACGATCGGGGCAAGTTTCTTTAAACAATATTCTCAATAAATCATTATAAAAGCGGGCCCGTCCCGCTTTTTTTGTGTATGACGGGTGGATGATTCCGTCTTTTGCTGTTGATAACCTGCCATTCTCCATAATCCAGGAGCCATGGGCATTAGCCTTCAGTCCTTTTTCGTAACTTCATACGCTGAATAATATGCCGGAAGAAATTATAAATAGAGTAAGTCAGAGTGCCCTGAATACCCTTGACCTCGAGCAGTTCTTTCCGAAAGAATCGATCCGGATTTTCGATATGAAGCCCTTTCTTTTTATGGAACTGATCCTGAAAGAAAAGGATTTTAGGGATGCCTTAACGGCCATCGACTGGTCGGTTTACCGGGATTCGATTGTCGGAATTTTTTGTTCAGCAGACGCCGTGATTCCGGTATGGGCCTATATGCTGGTTACCAGTTATCTCCAGCCCTATGCCAAAGAAGTGATTATGGGGGATGAACCGGCCGTGTTGCGCCAGGTTATTACCGGCCGGATCCAGTCGATCGATCCGGAAGTTTACCGGGATCAGCGGGTTGTAGTGAAAGGATGCGGAGAAAAACCGGTCGGAGATTTTGCCTATCTCGAAATCACGAAACGGCTCAGGCCGGTAGTGAAAAGTATTATGTATGGGGAACCCTGCAGTACGGTACCGGTTTATAAACGCCTGGTGCCTGGTAAATGAGGGATACCGGTTTAATGAGTTTACGAGCCTCATTTCCGGTGCACTTTTTTATTAATACTATTTCGATGAAAATCTTTAAACCGTAGGTGTCAAACTTACAAAAGCGTTCCCTTCAGCATCAGAAAGGCTACGGAAAAATAAATAATCAGCCCGGTCACATCTACGAGGGTAGCGACAAAAGGAGCCGATGAAGCGGCCGGGTCGGCTCCGAGTTTTTTGAGCAGGATCGGCAGCATGGATCCCGAGAGGGTTCCCCAAATAACCACACCCAGCAGGGAAAAGCCAACGGTAAACCCGACCAGTATCCAGTGTTCACCATAATTGTAAAAGTGAAAATGCTGCCATAAAAAAATCCGCATAAATCCTACCAGGCCCAGGATCGATCCCAGCGCAAGTCCGGAAAAAATTTCTTTCCGCATCACGTACCACCAGTCCCGGAAATTTATTTCACCCAATGCCATGGCGCGGATGATAATGGAAGAAGCCTGGGATCCGGAGTTCCCGCCGCTTGAAATGATCAGGGGGATAAATAAAGCGAGTACCACCGCCTTGCTGATCTCTCCTTCAAAAAAACCCATGGCCGTGGCAGTCAGCATTTCGCCCAGAAATAAAATCACGAGCCAGCCGGCTCTTTTTTTGACCAGGTGCGTGAATGAAATGGTTGTATAGGGCTCTTCCAGTGCTTCGGACCCCCCGATCCTTTGTATCTCACGTGTATTTTCTTTTTCTGCCAGTCTTAATACATCGTCCAGCGTTACAATACCCAGCAGTACCCCGGTTTCATTGATCACCGGCAGGGCATAACGGCTGTTGTTTTTAAATATCGAAATGGTTTTCGTCTGGGCATCGTTAACAGAAAGGGCGATGTACTGGCGATCCATTAATTTTTCAACAGGGGTGGAGGGAGCCACTATTAAAAATTCCTTGATATTGATATCGTCAATCAGTACCCCTGTTTCATCCACTACAAAAATAAAATTCAGCGTTTCGGCTGCCTGTCCCCGTTGGCGGATGATGTCCAGTACCTGCTGAACGGTATCGGTTGATTTGATGGCTAAATAGTCCGGTGTCATTAAACGACCCACGGAGTTCTCCGGATAACCCAGCAGTTTCAGGGTCTCTGCCCGGGTTTCAGGGGAAAGGATTTTTAATAATTCCTTTACAGCATTCCCGGGCAGCAGACCGAGGAAGGCTGTTCTGTCGTCCGGTTGCAGGGCATTGAGCAATTCAGCCGCTTTCTCATCGGGCAGTGATTTAATGATTATCTCCTGCTTTTTCTTCCGCAGGAACTTAAAAACACGCGCACCCTGTTTGACATCCAGGTGCTGGAAGAGTTTGCCGGCCCAGTTTGTATACCGGTTTGTGAAATCGATGATATCCCGGGACGAAAGTTTATTCAACTTTACAAATTCCGTGATGCGGTTATTCTGCAGCAGGTTTTTGATATCATTTAAACTCGGCATACTCCTTAGATTAATCCGGTAAAGTTCTGATTTTCGGAATGTAAATTTCCATCAGGATTTATATTTCCATAACACCGCCCTGTTCCCGGCTTGAAGAACTGCTTACGGCGGCATGTGTGCCGGCACCATGGAATTTGCAGCGCACGCGGTTTTTGTTTTTTGATACTTCGGCTATGATGGATTTCCATGACTGCAGGGGGCCTTCACAATAAATAATTTCTTCCGCATCGTTTTCATTTTCAGTTACAGGAATATTTTTTTCAATCAGTTTGCTTTTCAAAACCTGCCTGGATTCCGCTACCCCCTTTACGAAAACCCGTAGCAGGGCCTCTTTCCCCCGGTGGGATCTTTTAAATGGCAGCCCGATATAAGCCAGGCTCCGGTGAAGCCGCACACCCAGCTTTAACAAAAAGTTTTGTAATGAGGAACGGGATCCTTTGAAATGTTTTTTCATGAACAGATCCATCGCAGCGTAAAACATTTTAATATGGCGAAGATCCTTTGGCGTGCTTTCTCCTTTGAAATGGATTATGGTTGTACCCGGCACATAATAATTCCTGCAGCCGGTCTGGCTGATCCGGTAGCTCAGGTCAATATCTTCCCCATACATAAAAAACTGTTCGTCAAATCCGCCTGTTTTTTCGAGGATGCTTTTTCTGACCATCATAAATGCGCCCGATAGAACTTCCACTGCATGCGGGATCCTTTCATGCAGATGTCCCATATAATAAGCTGCAAAGATCCGGGACCGGGGAAACAAACGGGCGAATCCGGTCATCTTGTAAAAGGAAGCGGGGGCCGTGGGGAAGCCCCGTTTGGATTCTCTTAAAAAAGAACCCGCGCCGCTGATCATGTGCACGCCCAGGGCCCCGGCATCCGGGGCTGACCGGAAAAATTTCAGGCAGGTATCCAGGCAGTCTTCCGGCACAATGGTATCCGGGTTCAAAAACAAAACAAATTCCCCGGTACATTGAACCAGGGCCTGGTTATTGGCCTTTGCGAAACCGGCGTTTTCATTATTTCTTATGAATTGGAACCCGGGAAACAGGGGGATCAGAAAATCCGGGCTTCCGTCGGACGAGGCATTGTCCACAATAAAAACTTCTGTTTGTCCGCCGGGTAAAGAAATCCCCTCCACGGCCTTTTTCAGAGAAGAAAGACACTGTTCGAGGAAAAATTTAACATTGTAACTGACGATGACAACAGAAAGGATCATCCGGCCTGCATTGCCGCGAAGTACGATTTTTTCGGTTACCCGGCAAAATGTAAGTCCCTGCCGGCCAACCCGCCGGCGGGCGGGCTGCCCCTGCTTTATTATCTTTGCACCATGTTAAAAACCACATTGATCAAGGCCGCAGAACGGGCCGGCGGAATCCTAAAGCAATATTATGGCAGTGCATTCCGGGTTTCGAATAAGGAAGGGGTAAACAATCTGGTAACAGAAGCTGATCATGCTGCAGAAAAAGCCATCATGGAAATTATCCGGAATGATTATCCGGACCATTATATTCTGAGTGAAGAGTCGGGGGACATGCCGACCGCTTCTTCCTATAAATGGATCATTGATCCCCTCGACGGGACCGTAAATTTTGCCCACGGACTTCCTATTTGCTGTGTATCAATCGGGCTGGAACAGGAGGGAGACATGCTGATGGGAGCAGTGTACAACCCATTTTTTAACGAGTTTTATTTTGCGCAGAAAGGGTACGGAGCCACGTTAAATAACCAGGCCATCCATGTTTCGGCGGAAACCCGGGTGGAGAAAGCCTGCCTGGTTACCGGGTTTCCTTATACGTATCTCGATGAGCCCAACGGACCGCTGGAGGTTTTTTCCAGATTGATCCGGAAAGGTGTTCCCGTCAGACGCCTGGGGTCGGCCGCCATGGATCTTTGCTGGGTAGCTGCAGGAAGGTTTGAGGGATTTTATGAGCATAAGCTGTACGCCTGGGATAGTGCAGCCGGATTTTTAATTGTGCAGGAGGCGGGGGGAAAAGTTACTGATTTCAGCGGAGCACCTTATTCTCCCTACCAGCCGCATATTGTTGCGACCAACGGAAAAATACATGAAGAATTGCTTCAATGGATCGCGGGCAGTTTACCAAAATGAACCGGATCTGATGATTAAAAAATAATACAATGGAATCCCGCACAGAAATCTCTTCTCTGGGTGAATTTGGTCTGATTGATCACCTCACCCGGAATATTGAAATTAAAAACGCTTCCACCATTCTCGGCGTCGGCGACGATGCGGCGGTGATCGATCATTTCGGCAAGCAAACGGTGCTCTCCACGGACATGCTGATCGAAAATATCCATTTCGATCTCATGTATACCCCGCTCATACACCTGGGATATAAAAGCGTTATTGCCAACCTGAGCGATATCTACGCCATGAACGCGATACCCACCCAACTGCTGGTATCCCTTGGCTTCAGCAACCGGTTCAGCGTGGAAGCCCTGGATGAATTTTATGAAGGCGTTTATGCCGCCTGTGACAAATACGGGGTTGACCTGGTCGGCGGGGACAC
>DHWT01000236.1:10552-14748 GCA_002413325.1 Chitinophagaceae bacterium UBA5175
TCTTCTTCCCAAAAAGGATTCATTATTTCGATTACCGCGGTCGGGGAAGTGACGCCCGATAGATTTGTGCAACGTTCCACAGCCAGGAAGGGTGACCTGCTATGCTGCAGTGGCGACCTGGGCGCAGCCTACCTGGGATTGGTTTTCCTGGAAAGAGAGAAAAAAATTTTCCTCGAAAACCCGGATATCCGCCCAGATCTGGAAGGCGAAAAATATGTGATCGGCCGCATGCTCAAGCCGGAAGCTTCAAAAAAAACCATTGAATTTTTTGAACAGGCAGAGATCCTGCCAACGGCGATGATGGATATCAGTGACGGGCTGAGCTCGGAAATCCTGCATATCTGCAAACAAAGCGGCCTGGGTTGTTTGTTATATGAAGAAAAGATTCCCATCGCCGAAGAAACGCGTAACGCCGCTTTTAAATTTGAAATGGATCCAACCGCCTGTGCACTCAGTGGAGGGGAAGACTATGAGTTGCTCTTCACCGTGAGGCCGGAAGAATATGAAAAACTGGTCCTGAATGAAAACATCAGTGTACTGGGTTATATGACCGGTCCGGAAGAAGGTCAGAAGATCCTTACCAAGGGGGGAAATAAATTTGACATCACAGCCCAGGGCTGGAACGCATTTACAAAATGAGTATTTTCCACAGCCTGCAGAAAATCCGGAAACTGGAAACCACCGTACTAAGTTGCGCATATATATGCCTGTTGGGTTCCTGCACTGCTTCCTATAAAACGTATAATCCCGAAAAAAAATTCCCGCCTGCTGTATTGCAGTCGGATTATACCCTGTTCCGGCACATCCTGGAATCCTCACATCCCAGCATCTATTGGTACACGACGAAAGACAGCATGGATTATTATTTCGACCAGGGGTATCAATCGCTGGGCGATTCGATGACAGAGGTCCGGTTCCGGGAAAAACTGGCCTATGTGATTTCAAAAATTGACTGTGGCCATACCACGATGAAGGGGTCGAAAGCGTTTAGCAAATATGTGGATACGGCCATTTCAACAGCATTTCCCTTTGCCATGAAATTCTGGTCCGACACAATGGTGATCACTGCCAACCTCCGTAAGAATGATCCGGTTCTGCAAAGAGGCACTGTCGTAAAATCGATCAATGGCTATGATGCGCGGGCTCTGACAGACACCCTTTTCAATTATATCACCACCGACGGTTATAGCGCGACTGGAAAATACCAGAGCCTGAGTACCGGATTTGCATTTGCCAACCTGTATAAAAATGTACTGGGCCTGACCGATTCCCTGGACATCCGTTATATTGACCACGAAGGCCGGGAGCGACAGACCTGGGTCAGGCCCTATGATTTCAAAGCAGATACCATGAATAAAGAATCCCTGAGCCACGGACCCCCGGCTAAAGGGAAGGGGAAAAATAAAGAAAAGCCCCGCTTTTATTATTCACCGGCGAACCTGCAGTTGGATACGGTCATGAAAACAGGGTTTATGACGGTTGCCACTTTCGACCGGTCATATCACCTGAAGAAGTTTTTTAAAAACTCGTTTAAGAATATTCAAAAAAATCATATTAAAAACCTGGTCATTGATGTCAGGTCCAATGGTGGCGGGGATGCCGGCTTATCCACCTTACTGACACGATATGTTATTGATCAAAAGTTTAAACTTGCGGACTCATTATATACCATTAAACCACCGTCTGAATATAAAAAATACATTCAAAAAAGTTTTTGGTATGGTATGCTGATCAGCCTGGTAACCAGGAAAGGGGAACAGGGTAAGTATCATTTCAGATACTTTGAGAAACATTATTATTACCCAAAGAAAAAATATCATTACGACGGACAGGTCTATATTCTGATCGGGGGAAATTCCTTTTCCGCTACCACCCTGTTTGCCGGAGATCTCAAAGGACAAAAAAATGTAACCCTGGTGGGAGAGGAAACCGGGGGCGGATATTATGGCAATACGGCCTGGATCATACCGGATGTCACACTGCCGAATACCGGTCTGCGGTTCCGTCTGCCCCGGTTCAGGATGGTGATCGACAAAAACCGGGTCAAAAACGGAAAGGGTGTTTTGCCGGACGTGTGGTCCCTGCCGAACGCGGAAGCAATACGGGACGGTATTGACTTCAAAGCCATGAAAGTGAAAGAGCTCATTGCGCAGCGGGAAGCGCGCTCCAACGCGATATCAGTAACTAAATGAAGTATATGAAAACGACCTGGATGATTTGCCTGATAATCTGTTCACTGGCTGCGGCGGGACAGGATTCTCTTGAACAGGCAAGAATCAAATCCCTGCAGGGCAGGATTGCACCCTTTTCCATATTTGCAAAAAAAGATTCCCTCTTTCTGGTTTGTTTCTGGTCTGTGTCCTCAGACGAAAGTATTACTGAACTGAATCATATCAATGCCAGCCTGGAGAAATGGCAAAGCCTGAAGCCTTTCCGGTTCCTAGCCGTTTCGGTGGATGAAGGAAAAACCGCCGGCAGGATGCGGCCGACATATAATATGAATGGATGGACTTTCGAATCCTATTCCGATCTCTATGGAGAATTGCGCAGGGCCCTGCATTCAAATAACCTGCCGCAGAGTATGATTATTTATAAAAATGCTGTTATTTACGAGCAATCCGGCTGGACGGCCGGCTCAGAAGACTATCTGATCCAGCGGCTGGAATCAGTAAAAAACTGAGTGAACCAGCTCCAGGTTTTGCAGGTTGATGATATTAAAATTCGCATACTGACCGGCTTGGATTTTTCCAAGGAATGGATCTTTTAATAATGCCGCCGGATACGCAGAACACATTTTCAGGGACTCTTCCAGCGGGATCCCGGCTTTCTGAACTGCGTTCCTGCAGGTTGAAATCATGGTCATGCAGGATCCGGAAAGGGTTCCGTCCGGCACGGTATAGCGGTCCCCCTTGAAAATATGCTGGTAATAACCTTCCCGGATGGTTGATACGGCATCCGTGATAAAAAACAAGCGTTCCCCCATAATTTTTTTGCTGATGCGTACCGAGGCAAAATCAACATGCACCCCGTCGCAAATGATACTCGACATGACCTTCGGATCATCATAAATGGCACCCACCATGCCGGGCTCTCTGCCCTGCAACGGAGACATGGCATTGAACAGGTGGGTGGCGGCGGGAATGCCCATTTGGAAAGTTTGTTTCGCCCGGGAATAAGCAGCGTTACTGTGACCCGCGGAAACAATGATACCGTGATCCAGCAATAACTGTATGATCTCATCATCGCATTGTTCGGGAGCCAGCGTGATCATTTTGACAATACCTTTACCTTTTTCAAGCAGGAGCATCACCTCATCACGGGTTGGTTTTTTAATGAATGCTTCCAGGTGTGCTCCTTTTTTGGCCGGGCTGATCCAGGGCCCTTCCAGGTGAAGACCGAGCAGTCCTTTTTTCCCGGAAGCCATATATACACCCGCCGTTTCAATACCCTTAAAAAAATTTTCCATGGAGTTGGTTGCCATGGTGATCATAAAACGGGAACAGCCTCCCGAAACACAATAATCGTAAGTGGCATCCAGCGATGCAATATCGAGGCTATGTGAAAACAATTTTCCGTTGCCTCCGTATATCTGTAGATCTATAAAGGCAGGTACGATCCAGCAACCGGGATAGGATGTTACATCGTAACCTGAAGGAAGTGATTTTGCCGGGAGGATGCCGGTAATCTGATGATCTTCTGTTAATACAACCTGTTCCTGTAAGGTCCCGGTTCCCGTAAAAACCCCGTCTGCCAGATAAGCCTGCTTCATATTTTATGTTTGAATGAAAAATGTATCAGCATCACGCCAGAAGGGAAATTTTAAGCGGGTCTCTTCCAGTTTCTCCCGGTCGAGGGTATGCGAAAATATCTCTTCTTCTGCCCCAAGCATTTTTATAGGCTCACCCAGCGGACCCACAATCATGGATTCCCCGGCATAATGCAGACCCTTGTCATCGGAGCCTGTGCGGTTCACACCGGCCACATAACATTGGTTTTCTATGGCCCTTGCCTGGAGCAGGGTTCGCCAGGCAAGACTTCTGACTGAAGGCCAGTTGGCCACAACGATCAGGAGATCATATTCGGGATGCCTCTGGGGGGTGTCCCGATCATTGGATTGGCGTTGCCATACAGGAAACCGCAGATCATAACAGATCTGCAGGTTGATTTTCCACCCGTTGACGGAAGCAATCAACCGC
>DHWT01000089.1:0-15334 GCA_002413325.1 Chitinophagaceae bacterium UBA5175
GCCGGCACGTTGTAATATTGATAATCCGGCGGAACACCACCCTGGGCAGCCCAGATCACATTCCCGTAATGTTTTCCGTCGTATTCCGTCCAGCCACCGCCCAGTGTGAGGTTGGTGGTTTTGCTGTTATACTGAAGCGAATAAATGCCTCCGTAAAAATAATTGTCCAGCCAGCGTTGCCGGATGAGATCGGTACCGGTAAGCGTGCTATCCCCAATTACGGGATTGGGAAGCCCATAGTCGGCATAGTTTGCGCCATGGATATATTCTTCATAATATCCTTTTCCCCGGGTCAGAAAGGCGGCGATGTTCGTGGAGATTGCCGGGGAGATTTCATGGTTGAAAAATAACTGGTAGTGGTCCTGCCGGTAATTGTCAGTCTGATTCTGATACGTGAAATAATTATAGGTCCGCCTTTTTGAATCAAAGAGGTTGACCGAATCCCCCGGTGTATTGTAAGGGGCGCCCGGGTAACCGGTATTGTTGAGATATTCCTGTTGCAGGGCAGCACTGTCCCCATACAGCTTGGCTTCCGGAACCCCGTTCCAGGCCTGGTATGTTTTTTCGGAACCAGTAATGAGATTGAACCGGATGGAGGTCTTTTTTGAAATATAGGCCGTGGAGAAAAAAGCCGATTTTAAATCGCTGGTTGCACGGTCAATATATCCATCACTGCTGATGCGCGACAGGCGCATGTCTACGGTGAAATGTCCACCAATCAGTCCGGAACCCGCTTTGAGTGTAGTTTTCCAGGAGTTGAACGACCCATAACTATTATTAAACTCGGCGTAGGGGGCGGGCTGGAATACATTGGTGGAAAAATTCATGCTGGCCCCGAAAGCGCCGGCTCCGTTGGATGAAGTGCCCACGCCGCGCTGAACCTGGATACTGTTGGTGGAGGAGGCAAAATCTGGCAGGTCTACAAAATAAATTCCCTGTGATTCTGCGTCATTATAAGGAAGACCATTGAGCGTCATATTGATCCGGGATGCATCGGTACCCCGGATGGAAATCCCGGTATAACCGATCCCGTTTCCGGCATCGGAATTCACGACCACCGAAGGTGTTTGATCCAGGATATAGGGAAGATCCTGGCCGTTGTTTAATTTGGCAATCTGGCCGGAGCCTAGGTTGACCTTCGTAAACGGTGCCTTATCACCGGCACGGATCGCGGTAATCTCAACCGGATCCAGGAATAGTCCTGCTTTTCTAATACCCGTCGAATCCGGTTTCGGTTTCTCCAGGCTGTCTGTTTGCAGGCCGGTCTGAGCCGGCAAATGAGCGGCTGATAAGAGCATCGCGCAGGAAATCATTATGAATTTCATTTTCCAGGTTTGAATGAAGTGACTAACCCGGCGGAATGATCTGGAAAATGCCAACAGAAGAAGAGTAAAAAGCTGCTACCTTCCCTGCGCAGGCATTATCCTGATCAGGTTCTACGGGTATTATCTCAGCCAATCCTGTTTGAATCAGCACCCCGGGAACTAAAGAAAACCGGTTTTCCGCCGGCAACGCAAAGATAGTAACAAATACAGAAAGACCAAGATCCCCCTATCTTTGCACTCCCTAAATGGAGCGTAAAATGGGTATGGATCGCAATACGGTTATCGGTTTTGTTTTACTGGGTCTTTTATTGTTCACCTATTTGTTCACAGCTACAAAAAATAACCAGCAACTGGAAAAACAAAGGTTGCAGCAGGCCGATTCCCTGGCCCTGGTTAAAAAAATGCAGGAAACCCTGCATGAGAAGCAGGATTCCGTAAAAATAAAAGTGGAATCCGGCGACTCACTGACCGGCTTTAACAAAGCCATCGGCGGTAGCGAGAAACTGCTGACCGTTGAAAATGACCTGTTGAAAATTGTTTTCAGCAACAAGGGGGGTCAGCCAAAAGAAGTGGTGCTTAAACATTTTAAATTATACGACAGCAGCCTGGTGCAACTGGTGGACTCGTCCCTGTCGAACCGTCTGAGTTATCCCATTAATACAGGCGTCAACCAGACTGCCCAGATTGCTGACCTGTATTTTAATGAGGCAAGTGTTGAAAAGAGTGCCGATGGAACACAGACCATTACCTATTCGCTGCCTGCTCCATCAGGAGAATCCATCGAACATCAGTTCGTACTGCACCCAAACAGTTACCTGATCGACTGGAACCTGACTGCAACCAGTGCGAATCAGTTGTTTTCACAGAACAACCTGAACCTGGACTGGCATTCGGAAATGAAGAAAACGCAGACCTATGTCTATTACGAAAAAAGGCTGACCAATATTTGCTTTTCCACGGATAACGATTTCGATTATATTTCTTCCAAAACAGAAAAGACATTTGAAAAACCGGTTCAATGGGTGGCTGTTGTACAACAGTTCTTCAACAGAACCCTGATTGCGAAAAACAATTTTGAAGGGGGTGAAATTCACTGGCTCCGCGAAGCCTCAGACACCTCGTCTCTTCTGGGTAGCGCTGATGTACGCCTGCAGGCAAAACTTCCGGGCAATGCATCCACATTAAACTTCCAATGGTATTTTGGTCCCAATGATTATTATATCCTGAAGAAAACCGGTTCGCATATGGACCGCATCGTGGATCTGGGGCGGGACATGTATTCTTTTGTGCGCCCGATCAATACCTATATCATCATGCCCGTGTTTAACTTCTTCAGAAATCTGGTTTCCAGTTACGGGATTGTTATCTTATTGCTCACATTATTTATCCGTCTCCTCACTTCGCCCCTGGTGTACAGCAGTTACCTGAGTGGTGCAAAAATGAAAGCCCTTCGCCCGGAGATTGAAGTGATCCGGAAAAAAGTAAATGGCGATCAGCAGCAATTGGGGGTGGAGCAGATGAAACTGTTCCGGGAAGCCGGCGTAAACCCGCTGGGTGGCTGTATTCCGGCCCTGTTGCAGATCCCGATATTCTTTGCCCTCTTCAGCTTCTTTAATTCCAATGTGGCTTTGCGCGGCCAGCCCTTTTTGTGGGCGCACGACCTGTCCATTTATGATGTGGTGGTGAAAATGGGCTTTACCATCCCGGCTTATGGAGATCATATCAGTCTGTTTGCGACCCTCGCGGTGATTACCAGTTTCCTGATCTCGCTCTATGGGATGAGCATGACGCCCGACCAAAGCAATCCGGCCATGAAATACATGCCTTATATCATGCCCGTGATGCTGTTGCTGTTCTTCAACCGCTTACCGGCTGCCCTGACCTGGTATTATACGGTTTCCAACCTGATCACACTGATCCTGCAATTTGTTATTCAGAATTATATTATTGACCACGATAAAATTCTCGCCAAACTGCAGGCAAACCGTACCAAACCCAAGACAAAACCCAAATGGCAGGAACGCTTTGAACAGATGCAGGAAACCCAGAAAAAGATCCAGCAGTCGAAAGGTAAAAACTGATCCGTCGGCCGGTAGCCGTGTCGGTCCTCCGGTTGGATATATTAAACCTTTGGAGCATATTGCAATCTAAACGTGATGAATAACAACCAATATAAATGGGTTATTGCGCTGTCGCTGCTCCTGCCGTTCTCAGGATCTGCCCAGAAACGGGTGGGTGATCTCACTTTATTATATAATTCCGTCATCACCGATTCAAAGGATTCAAGCAGGAAAATCCTTTCCACAACAGCGTATTTTCTGAAGGGGAATCTAAGCCGTGCAGAAGTGAACAGCAGCCTGTTTTCTTCCGTAACCATTTATGATTCAAAGGCCGGTTCAGGCGTTATACTCCGGGAAGTGAACGGTCAGAAGCTGCTGATCCGGATGAATGAAGAAAACTGGAATCAGAAAAACGGACGGTTTCTGAGCCTGAATTTCACGCAGGTAAATGAAAAGAAAATCATTGCGGGATATACCTGTAAACTGGCGAAAGTTTCCTCGCCGGATGGTTTTGAAATAACGGTGTTCTATACACGCGATTTGATCCCGGAGAATAAATTTTATGATCCGCTGTTTAAAAACCTGGACGGTCTGCCGCTTGAATACGAACTGCAAAGAGGCAACCTGCACATAAAATATACCCTGGCTTCTGTAAATCTGAACCCGGTTCCCGCTTCAAAATTTGATATCCCCACCAGCGGATACCGGGAAATGACTTACGAAGAAAGCCTGAAGCTGAAGACTGGTAATCCCTAAAGAAAGAGAAAACTAATTTCCTGTTACCATAATGGCGTCAGTTGCTGAGATTAAGCGTTGTGTTTTATTTGGGCATCTGAATCCGGACACCCAGGAACTGCAGGTTTGTCCGGCCGCTCTGGCTGGAAACGGGCCCTATATTTACCTTGTATTGATAGGGGAGTATAAAGGTGGTGTTTCCCCGTTGATAGGTCACCATGGCATTCAAAGATACCCGGTTATCTGCCTGGGGATGAATGGATAAGGAAGTGCCGCTGTAAAAAGGTGTTTTCTTTAAAGTGAAAGAGGAAGCAGCATGAATCGGGGTAAAACTGTTCTCGAATTCACGATGTTTTTTCTTTTCTCCGCCACCCTTGCTTGCAAAAGCCAGTGCCGTTACTGCAAACAGCAGCAAACACAAGGTGCACAGGCGGAGCGCATTTGAATAGGATGGTTTATAATTATGAGCAAACATCATGGACAAAGATATAACTTAATTTTCAGTATTTTTTAACCAAAACCGGGGTTCTGACCAATTAATTTAACACATTCTGTGCCGTTTTTTGTGGAAAACCCCCTTATACCTGATGAATACGCTTAAAAACGCCTTTGCGTTGCCTGGCATAATTAATTTGTGATTAAGGGATTATCGTTTAATTTAGTATAACCACCTTAAATGAAAGAAAATCCATACCAACCCGAGCAGGACGAGATCAGGGAATTGCTGAAACAATACAATGCACTGAAAAACGGCAGGAAACACAGCTTTCTTGACGAAGATTGTTTCGAAAAAATCATAGACTATTACGATGGGCGGGAGGAATTCCCGCAGGCCCTGGATGCGGCAGAAACAGGCATTGAGCAATACCCGTTTTCATCTATACTACTGATACGGAAAGCCGACCTGCTGATTGCGACCCGGAAATATGCTGACGCCCTGCAGGTACTGGAGCGGGCAGAACTGCTGGATTCAAACGATATCAATCTCTATATATTGAAAACAGATGCCTACCTGGCACTGGATCAGCAGGAAAAAGCCGTAGTGCTGTTGCAGGAAGCACTAACCCACTTCGAAGGAAGGGAACGGATTGAACTCCTGTTTGAACTGGCCGATGTATACGATGACTATGAGGAATTTGATAAAATATTTGACTGCCTGCGCTGGATCCTGGAGCAGGATTGCCAGAATGAAGAGGCCCTCTACAAGATTTGTTTCTGGACTGATTTTACCGGCCGCAACGAGGAAAGCATCCGCCTTCATCAAAATATCATAGATGAGAATCCCTACTCCGAGCTGGCCTGGTTTAACCTGGCTGCCGCTTACCAGGGGCTGAAATTATATGAAAAGGCCGTAGACGCCTATAAATATGCAGTGGCGATCGATGAGAAATTTGATTATGCCTACCGGAATATGGGCGATGCTTTTATCCGCCTGCGTAAATACCGGGATGCCATTGAGAGCCTGGAAAGGGTTTTGGAGCTTTCGAAACCGGAAGATGTGATATATGAGGCAATCGGTCATTGCTATGATAAGCAACGGCAATTTGCACAGGCCCGGTTTTATTACCGCAAGGCCTCCCATCTGAACCAGGACGATAGTAAGCTCATTTATAAAATTGCCTGTACTTACCTGAATGAAGGCCAGTGGACCAATGCAGTGAAACAACTGGAATCTGCGATCCGGCTGCAGGGAAAACATCCTGAATACCACCTGGCGCTCGGAGAATGTAAGGTTCAGCTTATGGAATTCAGGGACGCGATCCTGGCTTTTGGAACCGTTGTGCGGCTGAGACAAAAAAATATTTCAGGATGGGAGGCGCTGGTGCGCTGTCTCTACCTGGCAGAAATGTATAAAGAGGCTCTGGAGCAGGTGCAGCAGGCCATCCGGGTAATCGGGGAAAAACCGCTGCTTACTTTTTATATGAGTGCGATTTTTTTTGCCATGGGAAAATCCAGGGAAGGATTGATCCACCTGGACAAAGCTTTGGCACGTTCTCCGAAATTGTTAAAGAAAATGATCGCCCTCAATCCATCATTACTTCAGTCTCAATCTATCGTTGATGTAATCGCGCGTTACCGAAAGAGGTAAGGTTTTCTTATTTTTGCGCCTCCTGAATACACTTAACGAAATTTATTGCAGATGAATTTTTCACTCAGTCAGATGCCGGAAAGAGTTAAAAAACCCCGGAGTCATGGTATTACCATGGTCATGGATAAAGGATTAAGTATTGAAGAAACCAAAAACTTCCTGAGTATTGCCGGGCCCTATGCAGACGTTGTCAAGCTGGGATTCGGTACCTCTTATGTGACCCCTCACCTGGACAAGAAACTCGCTGTTTACCGGGAGGCCAACATCCCCATTTATTTCGGGGGAACCCTGTTCGAAGCCTTTCTCATTCGCGGTCAGCTGGAAGATTATATCAGCGTCTGCAGGGAATATGGCGTGGGTTATATGGAAGTGAGTGATGGCTCCATAGATATTGACCACAAGGAAAAATGCAAACTGATTGAGCGCCTGACACAGTATGGAACCGTACTCAGTGAAGTAGGCAGTAAGGATGCGACGCATATCATCCCGCCCTATAAATGGATCGAGCTCATGCGCGCCGAACTGAACGCGGGAGCCACTTACGTGATTGCAGAAGCCCGGGAAGCCGGTAATGTGGGTATTTACAGGGGAACCGGTGAAGTGCGGGAGGGCCTGGTGCAGGAAATTCTCACGCAGATCCCGACTGAAAAAATTCTCTGGGAAGCGCCGCAGAAATCCCAGCAGTTGTATTTTATCGAACTGATCGGGGCCAATGTGAACCTGGGTAATATTGCTCCCAATGAAATGCTCGCCCTGGAAGCCATGCGCATCGGGCTTCGCGGGGATACCTTTGATCTTTTCCTGAATAAAAAAGCAGCCAAATGAGAAAGTTCGGCCTGATCGGGTATCCGCTGGGCCATTCTTTTTCCGCTAAATATTTCAGTGAAAAATTCCGGCGCGCTTCGATGGAAGACTGCATTTATTCAAACTTTGAAATCCCTTCGATTGCTCACCTGCCGGAAATACTGAAGGACCCTGAACTCAGAGGCCTGAATGTTACCATCCCTTATAAGGAATCGGTGATCGCCTACCTGCAGGAAAAAGATCCGGTGGTGCAGGAAACAGGCGCCTGTAATTGTATCCGGATAGACCAGGGCAAACTCACCGGCTATAATACAGATGTAAAAGGTTTTGAAGAGTCACTGGACGAGAAATTAACGGCGGGGGATAAACGCGCCCTGATCCTGGGAACCGGCGGATCGTCCAAAGCCGTGGCCTGGGTGCTGCATAAAAAAGGAATTGATTTTTTATTTGTTTCCAGGAAAAAATCAGGGGCACCCAACCAGATCACCTACGAAGACCTGGGTCAGGAGATTATGAAAACGCATGAGCTGATCATCAACAGTACGCCGTTGGGCATGGCGCCGAAAACAGGGGTTTGTCCGCCCATCCCGTATGAATATATCGGGGCGGGGCATTATCTGTTCGACCTGGTGTATAATCCCGCCAAAACGTTATTTCTTGAAAAAGGCGCAGCTGCAGGTGCCCGCATAAAAAACGGGGCTGACATGCTGGCGATCCAGGCAGAAGCCAGCTGGGCCATCTGGAATGCCGGATCAGCGGAATAATCGATTCTTTGCAGCTTCAGGCAGGGCGACCACTTTTTTCAATCCGTAATCAAAACAAATCATGGCCGTTTTTGCCATCACCATGAGGAGTGGCTGATCGTTTATTTTTTTTTCAATCTGATAAACCAGGTCGAAGCCCACGCGACTGAATTCAACCGGCTGGATGCTGATCAGCAATTCATCTCCATAATACATTTCATTCCTGAAAACCAGGGCCGCATCTGCCATGATCAGGCTGACCCCTTCCATCTGGAGTTCTGAATATCCGAGGGACTGCAGGAACCGCATGCGTGCTTCATGGAGGAAGGAGAGGACTTTATCATTGCCGACATGGGATCCGTAGTTCAGGTCCGTGATCCGAACGGCTAATGAAGTACTGTATGAAAAGAAAGGCGGGGTATCAATTTTAATTCTGGACATGCGCTGGAGAATCCGTTTGGGTTTTTAAAAAAGCGATCAGGCCGTCGCCCGCTTTGCGGCGGTGACTGAAAATATTTTTTTCTTTCGGGCTCATTTCCGCGAAGGTTTTTTGGGAACCATCCGGTACAAAAACAGGGTCATACCCAAAACCTTCGGTCCCGGCGGGTGCCCGGAGGATCTGCCCTTCACAGCGGCCTTCAAAAAAATATTCCTGTCCCTGCAGGATCAGACAGATCACCGTAATGAATCGGGCACGCCGGTTGGGAGCATCGCCCAGGGCCCTGAGCAGCTTGGCCGTATTTAGTGTATAGGAAACGGGTTCGCCTGCATAACGGGCGCTGTTTACGCCGGGTTCACCTCCCAGGGCATCCACTTCGAGGCCCGTGTCTTCGCTGAAACAGTTTTCACCGCCGCTGAGCCGGTGGATGGTCTGCGCTTTTTCACGGGCGTTTTCTTTAAGTGTAGGATAGGGTTCGGGAATTTCTTTCCGGATGCCCGCTTCAGACAGGGAAATGATCTTCACCCGGGAACCGATGGCCAGGCGGAATTCTTCCAGCTTATGCGGATTATTGGTTGCGAAAATCAGTTTCACAGGCTAAATAATTTTTTAAGACAGGCCCATAAACGATGTTTCAACTCAAGCCCGGACGGGTTATTCCCACTCATTATATCAGGATTGGGAACCGGAATCACCGAAACACCGGCCACGGGGGAAATGGTGAAATCGGGCAGTTCCCGGTCCAGCCCGATGGAAGCAGGCCGGATGCCCCATAAAAATACGATCTGAGGTTGCAGTTGTTTTTTCAAATCGTTAAACCGAACGGGCTGGCGTGCCGCATTCACCAGGGCGATATCGTCCAGGCTGTATTTGCATGCGGTGAGTATTCTGGTGAGAAATTCAAGTTGTTCTTCCGAAAGGAAATCATGCCCGGGATCCTCCACGACAAAACAAACGGAACGAAGATGATTCCCCAAAAAAGGATAAGCCGGACCTTGCAATGCATCCGGTGCCGGAGCTTTATCGGGTTTTCCATCGGAATCCGGACCGTTCCCTGCCACCAGGGTTTCCGGGTAGAGGGCAGCTATCAATTCCGGGGTAAGCTGGAGATTGTTGATTCCCATAATTATATCTGAAAATTAGAGGAGCGGTTTTGTACGCACCGGGAATGTTTTGTTTCTTTGTAGTATCAAAAATAGCATTTATGATGGAGACGATGGAAATCCCGGTTACCCGGGTTAAAAGAAGCAGGCTGGCAGAAATTGATTTCAATCACCTGCCTTTTGGCAAATTTTTCAGTGACCATATGCTGGAAGCAGACTATGCTGACGGTGAATGGAAGAAGGTCTCCATAAAACCTTACCAGCCGATTTCTTTCGAACCTTCCCTGATGGCCCTGCATTATGGCCAGTCTATTTTTGAAGGCATCAAAGCCTACCGGCTGCAGAACGGGGAAGCGGTGATTTTTCGTCCCTATGATAACCTGAAGCGTTTTAATATTTCTGCAGACCGGATGGAGATGCCTGCCGTACCGGAAGATATTTTTATCGAAGGCATGCGCCAGCTGATCGCCCTGGACCGGGAATGGATACCGGCCCGGGATGAATATTCTTTGTATATACGTCCGTTTATGTTTGCCACGGATACAGCGCTGGGGGTTAAACCGTCCGAAACGTATAAATTCATGATCCTGCTGAGTCCGACCGGCCCCTATTATGCCGCCCCGATGAAAATCTATGTGGAAGAAAAATATACAAGGGCTGCACCGGGTGGCGTGGGATTTGCAAAAAATGCCGGTAATTACGGGGGCAGTCTGAAAGCTGCTGCTGAAGCCCGGGCACAGGGTTATGACCAGGTGTTGTGGACAGATGCCTTTGAACATAAATGGCTGCAGGAAGTGGGAACCATGAATGTTTTTTTTGTTTTTGGGAATACCGTGGTTACACCTTCCCTGGAAGAAGGAACCATACTGGAAGGGGTTACGCGGGACAGTGTGATCCGGGTACTGCGTGAACAGGGTATGCGGGTTGAAGAAAGAAAAATCAATATAGACGAAGTGACGGAAGGGCACCGGAGCGGAAAACTGACCGAGATTTTCGGGTCCGGGACGGCTGCCACCATTTCATATATCAAAGAACTGCGTTATAAGGATTACAGTATGCACCTGCATGTTGACGGCTATCAGACAGCCCCTGCAGCAAAAAAAATCCTCACGGAAATCCGGGAGGGGAAAAGACCGGATATCCACAGCTGGCTGGTAAAAGTTTAAGATCAACATTAATTTGGAGATTCCCGGCCTGCCCGTTACCTTTGCCGTCCCAAAATTCAAACAGGTTCCGAATGCCTACTATACAACAATTAGTTAGAAAAGGAAGAGAAATCATCCGTGCGAAGAGTAAATCCAGGGCGCTGGATTCCTGTCCGCAACGCCGTGGTGTTTGTACCCGTGTTTACACGACGACGCCTAAAAAACCCAATTCGGCCCTCCGTAAGGTGGCTAAAGTCCGGTTGACCAACAAAATCGAGGTGATCGCGTATATCCCGGGTGAGGGGCATAACCTGCAGGAACACTCCATCGTGCTGATCCGCGGGGGTCGTGTAAAGGATCTGCCGGGCGTACGTTATCATATCGTGCGCGGATCCCTGGATACTGCCGGGGTGAAGGACCGGAAGAAAAGCCGTTCCAAATACGGCACCAAGAAAGAAAAAGCCGGTGCAAAGCCAGCCGCCAAGAAATAATCAAATTTTAATTACAAATAACTCATGAGGAAGTCACAGGCCAAAAAATTACCACTCGCTCCGGATGCTAAATATAACGACATCCTGGTTACGCGTTTTGTAAACAACCTGATGTGGCAGGGTAAGAAGAATACCGCTTTCGGTCTGTTTTACGATGCGATTGACCGCGTTTCCAAACAAACCAACGACAACGGATATGAAATCTGGAGAAGGGCGCTGAATAATGTGACACCGGCTGTGGAAGTCAGAAGCCGTCGTATCGGAGGGGCCACTTTTCAGATACCTGCAGAAGTACGTGCCGACCGTAAAATTTCCCTGAGCATCAAATGGCTGATCCGCTATAGCCGGGAAAGAAACGGGAAGAGCATGGCCGATAAACTGGCCGGCGAAATTCTGGCAGCCAGCAAGGGCGAAGGCGGCGCTTTCAAGAAGAAAGAAGACACACACCGGATGGCAGAAGCCAATAAGGCATTTGCCCATTTCCGTATCTGACACAAACATTTTGATTTATATCCTCCCCCGCCTCCAGCGGGGGATTTTTTTTACAGACTCATTGCCCTGAAAACTATTTATGGAATGGGGGGGCTATGGATAGGATATGGATAGGATATGGAAGATGGATCGACGATGGATCGAAGGCCAAAAAAAGTCTGTCCAAAGGAGGTCACCTGTTTTCTCTGAAAAGCCTGACTTTCACCTCCGCGCAACTGCATATTATTACAGAAATAATTGGTACCTTTGCGCACCTAAAGAAAAATACTTTTAATTAATAATAATGGCAGACTTAAAATTTCAAAGAAACTTCGGTATTGCGGCTCATATTGATGCCGGGAAAACAACCACTACCGAACGCATCCTGCGATATACGGGCATGATCCATAAAATCGGGGAAGTGCACGACGGAGCAGCTACCACCGACTGGATGGATCAGGAAAAGGAAAGAGGAATTACAATCACTTCAGCCGCTGTAAGTTGCCAGTGGAACTTTCCTACGGATAAGGGGAAAGTGGATGCCAACACAAAAAAATATTATTTCAATATTATTGATACGCCGGGCCACGTGGATTTTACCGTTGAGGTGGAAAGATCCATGCGCGTGCTGGACGGACTGATTGCCCTGTTTTCGGCAGTGGATGGTGTTGAACCACAGTCTGAAACCGTATGGCGCCAGGCGAACCGGTATAAAGTGCCCCGGATCGGATTTGTGAACAAAATGGACCGTTCCGGCGCGGACTTCCTGATGGTGGTAAACCAGGTAAAGGAAATGCTGGGAGCCAAGGCGGTTCCCCTGCAGCTGCCTATCGGAGCAGAAGATGATTTTAAAGGGGTGGTGGATCTTATTAAAATGAAGGGTATTATCTGGCATATGGAAACCGAAGGCATGACTTTCGACGAAATTCCCGTGCCGGCCGATATGCTGGATGAGGCCAACGAATGGAGGGCAAAACTCGTGGAAGCGGTTGCCGAATACGATGATACCCTGATGGAGAAATTTTTTGATGATCCGCACAGTATCACCGAAGATGAAATGCATGAAGCCATCCGTAAAGCAACGATCGACCTGAGTATTGTTCCGATGATGTGTGGTTCCTCATTCAAAAATAAAGGGGTACAAACAGCCCTGGATGCGGTTTGCCGTTACCTGCCTTCACCCATTGATCTGGAAGATACCGTAGGGCTCGACCCGAATACCGGAGAAACCATCACCCGTAAGCCCGATGCGAAGGAGCCCTTTGCCGCCCTGGCTTTTAAGATCATGACGGATCCTTTTGTGGGCCGGCTCGCGTTTTTCCGTTGTTACAGCGGGCGTCTCGAATCGGGTTCCTATGTGCTGAATGTGCGCAGTGGTAAAAAAGAGCGCATCAGCCGGATCATGAAAATGTTTGCCAATAAACAGAACCCGATCGACTTTATTGAAGCCGGCGATATCGGTGCAGCCGTGGGGTTTAAAGAAATAAAAACAGGAGATACGCTTTGTGATGAAGACTTTCCGATCACACTGGAAAATATGTTTATCCCGGAACCCGTAATCGCTGTGGCCGTTGAACCTAAAACACAGGCGGACGTGGACAAAATGGGACTGGCCATTTCCAAACTCGTGGAGGAAGATCCTACCCTGCGGGTAAATACCGATGAAGAAACCGGTCAGACGATCCTGCGCGGTATGGGTGAGCTCCACCTGGAGATCATCATCGAACGCATGCGCCGGGAATTCAAGGTAGATGTAAACCAGGGTGCTCCCCAGGTTGCCTATAAAGAAGCGTTCAATACAACCATTGAACACCGCGAAGTATTGAAGAAACAAACGGGTGGTCGCGGTAAATTCGCCGACATCCAGTTTGCCATCGGGCCTGCGGATGAAGAATGGATCAAAGAAAATGAAGGCAAACATTTCCAGTTTGTAAATGATATTTTCGGAGGATCCATTCCCAAAGAATTTATCCCTGCCATTTCAAAAGGTTTTGAAACATCCATGACAACCGGCGTCCTGGCGGGTTATCCGATGACCAATATGAAAGTGCGTGTATTTGACGGAAGCTACCATGATGTGGATTCTGATGCCATGAGTTTTGAAATATGCGCCAAATCCGCCTTCCGCGAAGCCGGCCGTAAAGCCAAACCCATCCTGCTGGAACCCATCATGAGAGTGGAAGTGCTTACACCGGATCAATATATGGGAGATGTTACCGGGGACCTGAACCGTCGCCGTGGTATTCTCGAAGGTATGGACAGCAGGGCCAATCTCCAGGTGATCAAGGCCAAAGTGCCCCTGAGTGAAATGTTCGGATATGTAACGCAGCTGCGTTCACTGAGCTCCGGACGTGCCACGTCCACCATGGAATTCTCACATTATGCGCCGGCGCCCAATAATATCGCTGAAGAAGTAATTGCGAAAGTAAAAGGCAAGGGGAAAGTGACTGCCTGATACCCACGTGCATCCTATAACGGCCCCCTTCTATAACTGAAGGGGGCTTTTTTTTTGAACGGCAATCAAAGCCCCGTCCATTTGTTTATTTTTCGGTATAAATTGTTTTTATGATGCAACGTTTATTTCTGTCCAAATGCCTGCTTTGTTTGCTGGGGGTGCTGATTACCCTGTCCGGCTCTGCACAGTTATATGACCGGCTGACCTGGAGTGCCGACGGGAACCGTTTTTACGTAACTGACGAAGGTGCCATCATGGAATTCAGCCTGACCGACAGGAGCCGGAACGTCCTGGTAAAGCCGCAAAACCTGACCCCGTCCGGTAAAAAGCAGGCCCTGGGGATAAAAAATTTTTTCTTTTCTGCTGATTACAAAAAGATCCTGATTTATACCAATGCAAAAAAAGTGTGGCGTTATGAAACCCGCGGAGACTACTGGGTATATAATATTTCAGATTCGTCCCTGCGGCAACTTGGAAAATCACTGCCGCCTTCTTCACTCATGTTTGCAAAATTTTCACCGGATGGCAGGAAGGTAGCTTATGTAAGCCGATACAACATATACGTGGAAGACCTTTCAACAAACAGGATCAAACCCCTTACCCGCAATGGTTCCCGTAAAATGATCAATGGAACCTTTGACTGGGTATATGAAGAGGAATTTAACTGCCGTGATGGCTTTCGCTGGAGCCCCGACAGTAAGTCTATTGCTTTCTGGCAGATCGCAGACAGCAACACGAGGGATTATTATATGCTGAATACAACGGACTCGGTTTATTCCAGGGTGATACCGGTGGAATACCCTGTTGCGGGCCAGATGCCTTCTCCATTTAAAATCGGCGTCGTACAGGTCAATGACGGCCGGACCAGCTGGATGAAAATCCCGGTGGATACAAAAAACGGCACCTACCTGCCCCGGATGGAATGGGCTGCCAGCAGCCAGGAACTGGTGGTACAACGCGTCAATAGAAACCAGAATGAGTCGGAACTGATGTTATGTAATGCAAGGACCGGCAGCTCGAAACCGATATATAAAGAAAAAGATGCGGCCTGGATAGATGTTCTTTCGGAATGGGATGAGGATTATAAAATGGGCGGATGGGACTGGTTCAAAAACGGATCGGAATTTTTATGGGCCAGCGAAAAAGACGGATGGCGTCATTTGTACCGGGTCAGCCGGGATGGTAAAAACGAGGTACTGGTTACTCCCGGGAATTACGATGTGATACAGATCTCGCTGATAGATGAAAAAAATAACCTGGTCTACTTCATGGCCTCGCCCGATAATGCCACCCAGGCTTACCTGTATCGCTGCCCCCTGTATGGGAAAGGTATGGCTGAAAGGGTCACGCCGGCCAATGAACCCGGAACCCATGTTTATGAATTGTCGCCCAATGGAAAATTTGCCGAACATCATTTTTCCAACTATTATACGCCGAACGACGGGGAATGGATTACCCTGCCGGATCATCAGCC
>DHWT01000089.1:15683-19483 GCA_002413325.1 Chitinophagaceae bacterium UBA5175
GTGAGCATGGACGGATGGATGCAGAAACCCGTTCCCTTTGACAGTACAAAAAAATACCCGGTGCTGTTTTATGTTTACACAGAACCCGGTTCGGCAACGGTAAAGGATGAATATGGGGTTACCCGCTGTCCGGTATATCCGGGGGACCTGGCACGGGACGGGTATATTTACATATCCCTCGATAACCGGGGCACACCGGCCCCCAAGGGAGCGGCCTGGAGAAAATCAATTTACAGGAAGATCGGGCAGATCAATATCCTCGACCAGGCCCAGGCAGCAGCTGAAATCTGCCGCTGGCCTTTCGTTGATACCTCCCGGATCGCGGTCTGGGGATGGAGCGGGGGCGGATCCGCCACCCTGAACCTGATGTTCCAGCATCCCGAAATCTATAAAACGGGACTGGCCATTGCGGCATTGGGAAACCTGCAGACCTATGATAATATTTACCAGGAAAGATATATGGGTAATCCATTGGAAACCAGGACGGATTATATAAAAGGCTCTGCGATCACCTATGCGGCCAACCTGCAGGGGAACCTCCTGTATGTTCATGGCTCCGGCGATGATAACGTGCATTTCAATAATGCAGAAATGCTCATCAATGAGCTGGTAAAATACAATAAGACCTTTCAGTTAATGGAATATCCGAACCGGACCCACAATATCAGTGAGGGCCCCGGCACCACGGAACACCTGCATAATTTATTCAAAAACTACCTGAACGAGCATTGCCCGGGCGGGGGTAAATAAATCTCTAAAAAACCAGTGTAATTCTTTGACAGTTTATCCTTTAACCCATACCTTTGCATCCCGTTCAAAAAACGGGCATTGACATATGTCTCAGCGAATCAGAATCAAATTACAGTCGTACGATCACAATCTCGTAGATAAATCTGCTGAGAAGATCGTGAAAACAGTGCGCAGTACAGGTGCCGTAGTAACCGGACCGATTCCTTTACCCACAAGGAAGAAAGTTTTTACCGTGTTACGGTCGCCCCATGTCAATAAGAAAGCACGTGAGCAGTTTCAGCTGCACACGCATAAGAGGTTGCTGGACATTTACACATCAACTTCAAGAACCGTTGATGCCTTATCCAAACTGGATCTGCCATCTGGTGTTGATGTAGAAATAAAAGCCTGAGTAAACCATTCCATCTGCCAAACCCTAACCGGCCAAAGCAGCGCTGGATGATTTGAAAAGAAATATGAACAAGCCGTTCGGGGTTTGTTTACAACCGGTACTTCCTTTGTTCCCCGGAGCGTAAGCGAGGGCGAATGAGTAACCGAAAAGAAGCTGACAGGGCCAACAGCCTTTATCAGGACTTCAGCGGTCAACGGAAAAGGTCGGTTGCAAACGGGGGATTGAAATCAGTATCAGCTTATCGATAAGCTTAGCGGACTGCTGATTGTCCTTAGACTCCAGGCACAAACCAATAAAAAATGAAAGGTTTAATTGGAAAGAAAATTGGGATGACCAGTGTCTTCACCCCCGATGGCAAGCAGGTAGCCTGCACCATCATTGAAGCCGGCCCATGCGTTGTCACGCAGGTTAAAACCACCGAGTCCGACGGTTACAATGCCCTCCAGATCGCCTTCGGCGACAAGAAGGAAAAACAGGTTCTCTCTTCTGAAAAGAACCACTTCGCCAAATCAAATACCACAGCCAAACAATTTGTCAGGGAATTCCGCAATTTTTCTTTAGAGAAAAATCTGGGAGAAGCGCTCACGGTCGATATTTTCGCCGAAGGTGAAAAAGTTGATGTAGTAGGCACGTCCAAAGGAAAAGGTTTCCAGGGAGTTGTTAAACGACATGGATTTCACGGGGTTGGCGGTCAGTCGCATGGCCAGCACGACCGCAGCCGGGCGCCGGGATCACTGGGTAACTCCTCTGATGCGTCCCGCGTTATGAAAGGGGTTCGTATGGCCGGCCGCATGGGTGGCGACCGTGTGAAACTGAAAGGCCTGAAAGTGGTAAAAATATTTCCAGAAAAAAATTATCTGCTGATTGCCGGATCGGTTCCGGGTCACAATGGTGCCATTGTATACATTCAGAAGTAACCTATTAATCAGATTCACATGCAAGTAGATGTTTTAAATATAAAGGGAGCTAAAACGGGCCGTACACTGGAATTGCCTGCAGATATCTTCGAAACCGAGCCGAATGATCACGTGATATACCTGGCAGTCAAGCAATACCTCGCTGCCCAGCGGCAGGGTACGCATAAAGTGAAAACCCGTATGGAAGTGAAAGGATCTTCCAAAAAACTGCACAAGCAAAAAGGTACCGGCGGATCCCGTAAAGGAAATATCCGGAACCCATTGTACAAAGGCGGTGGTACGATCTTCGGACCGAAACCCCGCGGATATGATTTCAAGCTGAACCGTAAAGTAAAGGACCTTGCCAAAATCTCGGCTCTTTCTTATAAGGCGAAGGCAAATTCAATTCTGGTGGTGGAAGACCTTCAGTTCAAAGCACCCAGGACCCGTGAAATGGTCACCCTGCTTGGCGGACTGAAACTGACAGGTAAAAAAGCCCTGTTCGTCATTCCCGAATACGATGATAACCTGCATCTCAGCCTGCGGAATATTCCAAACCTGGAAAGCAGTCTGCTGGCTGATGTGAACACCTATGATATCGTGAATGCGGAAGTACTGGTGCTGACGGAATCGGCGGCGAAAATGTTTGAAGCGGAAGAAGAAGAAGTGAAAGCATAAATCATTAAGAAGCTTGGAGATTTGTAAATGCTATTTCCAAATTTCCAAATTTTCAAATTTTCAAATTTTGGTACGATGAAATTAACTGATGTTCTGATCCGCCCGATACTCACCGAGAAAGCCAATGCGCAGCAGGAAAAACTGCGCCGTTATGCGTTCCGGGTGAGCACCCGGGCTAATAAACTGGAGATCAAAAAAGCAGTGGAAGCATTTTACGGGATCACGGTAGTGGATGTGAATACGGTCATTGTACCCGGTAAGGCCAAGTCCAGGTCAACCAAGGCTGGTCTGGTGGTGGGCCGCAAACCGGGATACAAGAAAGCCCTGATCACCGTGGCGGAAGGGGATACGATCGATTTGTATTCGAATATTTAAATAATTAAAGGAATGGCATGCAACTGCCGCGAAAGTTGAGGTTTTCATAATAAATATTCTGGGAAATTCATATGGCACTAAAAAAATACAAACCAGTCACAGCAGGAACACGCTGGAGAATTGGAAATGCATACGCAGAGATTACATCCGACAAACCGGAAAAAACCCTGCTGGAAAAAATCAGCCGCACCGGTGGCCGTAATTCCCAGGGAAGAAGGGCGATGCGTTATATCGGCGGTGGTCACAAGAAAATGTACCGGCTGATCGATTTCAAAAGGGATAAAAAGGAAATCGTCGGAAAAGTGGTTTCCATTGAATATGATCCGAACAGAACTTCCTTCATCGCCCTGATTCAGTACGGCGACGGGGAAAAAAGATATATCCTGGCTCCGCAGGGGCTCCAGGTGGGTGGAACAGTCCAGGCCGGTGATGCGGTAGCTCCTGAAATCGGGAACGCATTGCAGATGAAGAATATTCCCCTGGGTACCAATGTGCATAATGTGGAAATGCAACCCGGACAGGGAGGCAAACTGATCCGCAGCGCAGGAACAACTGCCCAGCTGACCAACAAGGAAGAAAAATATGCCGTGTTGAAAATGCCTTCCGGTGAACTCAGAAAAATCCTGATCAACTGTTATGCAACCGTGGGAGTGGTATCGAACAGCGACCACAGCCTCCAGAGCATGGGTAAGGCCGGCCGTAACCGCTGG
>DHWT01000195.1 GCA_002413325.1 Chitinophagaceae bacterium UBA5175
TTTGCGGCCAATCAGACCCTGCTGGACCTTCCGCAATGGCTTACCGACGGCTATGTTGATTACGTGGCGGAAAACTGGAATACGGTACTGGATGACCAGCTGAAATCAGCCATACTGTCCGGGCGTTATACGAATTTTTATAACCTGGCATTTGAAAAGCCGGAACTGGCCGGGCATGCTTTCTGGTATTATTTTGCCAACCGGTATAAAAAGGAAAATGTAACCTATTTCCTCTATCTCTCCCGCGTGTACCGTAATACCAATACGGCAGCGCAGCGCATTTGTAAAAAGAAATTCAAAGAGGTATTGCAGGATTTCATGACGGAGGAAGAAGACCTGTATTACAAGGACATCCGCGGAAGAAGAAACTTTCCCAAAGGCAGCATATCCGTGGTGGAACAGGTCAGCGACAGCCGGGATTTTTTCCATTTTTCTCCTAACCCCGTTCCCCGCAGCCAGACCTATGCGGTGGTTGAATTCGTTCGCGGACAATACTGCGTGGTATTACATGAGAATTTTGTAAACCGGAAAGTGCTGTGGAAAAGCGGTATAAAAACCAATGATAAAAACCTGCAACCCCATTACCCGCTGATCGCCTGGGATCCCAAAGGCACGCGCCTGGCCGTTATTTATTACGATAAGGGAAAGATCCACCTTTTTGTTTATGATATCGTATCGCATTATAAAAGAGTGGTCACCGAACTCGATATGTTCGACCAGGTACAGGACATGCAATACATGCTCGATAACAATACCCTCTTACTGAGCGCAGTGAAAAATGGCCAGTCCGACATTTTCAGGTTTAACCTCCCGGATAACAGTGTGGAGCAGATCACCAATGATGTCTATGACGACCTGGATGCTTCCTTTGTAAGTTTTCCAAATAAAACTGGCATTATCTATTCATCAAACCGGCCTTCAGGAACCGCGCCCACCGGCGAAACCGTACTGCCCTCCCAAAACGGTTATAATATTTTCCTGGTAGACAACTGGAACAAAAGCGAATTCAAACAGATCTCCCAGCTTACGCATCTGAAATATGGCAATGCACGTTATCCGACACAATACAACAATTTTCATTTCACTTTTATATCGGATGAAAACGGCATCAGCAACCGCTATGCCGGCTTCTTTACAACACAAAGAGCCGGGATCGATACCGTCTACCGGATAGGAGATGAAATTCTTCACAATCCCGACCCGAAAGAACTGGATTCCACGCTGCGGGCCAATAAAGAATCCGAACCGGATTCCATTTATACTTTTTCCATCACCCGGGATTCCGCCTATACCTTTGCCCTCACCAATTACCAGAGCGGCCTGAGCGAAACCAAGATTGCGGGGGAAACCGGACAGGTAAGTGAAGTGCGCCAGGAAGGGGATCTTAAATTTCTGTATAAACTGAGGGTGGATGAATCTGCGCTTAAAAAGCGCAATGTGAATCCCCGTTTAACTGAATTCAGGAAAGAAAATATTGCAGCCAGCCAGATAGCCGGCGGTCAGGCGCTGCAATACCAGCTGAAGAAACAAACGGATACCGCCAAACTGCAGCCAGACATATTTGAAAGTGAATTTGATACAGATAAAACGGATACTTCCGTAAACCAGAAATCTATCCGGCAGCAGCCAAAGCCGGAGCCGGAGCCCGAACCCCGGGACGAAGTGCTGAGGGATGCGAAACTATTCGATTATAAACTGAAATTTTCTGCGCAGAGTTTTACGGCCGGTTTTAATAACGACGTACTGATAACCCAGTACCAGCCATTTACCGGGTCATTGCCGATTATGCTGGGGGGCAATGAGCCCTTCAATGCGATGTTCCAGGCAACGGTTTTTGATTTATTCGAGGATATCCGGTTTACCGGCGCCCTGCGCCTGCCGCTTTTTGGCGGCAACTCCGCCAGTGGAATCGCCGTAGGAACCGGCGGTGTGGACGTTGCCTCTTTTGTTCCCGGTGGTGGTTCCTTTTTCGATGGCGGCGGCCAATGGTATGCCCGCGTGGATTATCTGAAACTGAGAACCGATTTTTCCCTGGTCTATTACCGGCAGACGGATGTGGGCAGTTATCCCCTGGTGGATACCGGGACCAATACGTATTCTTATGTTGATTCGAAACTCTATACAAACCTGTTCGAGGCGGTCATCCGGTACCCGTTGGATAAAGTGAGAAGTATCCGGTACAGCGTGGGTGTGCGGACAGATAAGATCGGGCTCAGGCCATCCGGATCCAGCGCCTACACCGGCGTACCCCTTTATGACTCACTCGCTTTGAAATCATCCTATGTTGAAAAACAGGTGTTTCTGGTAAACCATCTTGAATATGTCTATGACAATACGATATTGAAAACACTCAATATCATGAATGGTCTCCGGTATAAATTTTACGTGGATTTCAATTACCAGATCAACCAGCCAACCACCAATGGGGAAGGGCGGAAAATGTTCAATTTCGGATTTGATGCGCGAAACTATTACCCGATATTCAGGAATTTTATCTGGGCCCTGCGGGCTGCAGGAGATTTTTCCTGGGGAAACCAGAAGATTGTCTATTATTTAGGCGGCCAGGATGGCTGGATGTTCCCTAAAGCCAACCAGTATCCGCAACCCGACTTTTCACAGAACTATGCCTACCAGTCGCTCGCACTCAACCTGCGGGGTTATGACCAGAATGTGGCGAATGGAAATAATGCGGTTACCATCAACAGTGAGCTGCGACTTCCTGTATTTACCACGTTGATGAATAAGCCGATCAACAACGCTTTTATCCGGAATTTCCAGCTAATCCAGTTTTTTGATTTTGGAACAGCCTGGGCCGGTTCCCTGAAAAATATTGAACGCCCCCAAAGTCATTACTTCAATAATGATCCTTCCATTCCGGTGGATGTAACGATAAAAGCCGGTGGTATCGGCCCTTTTGCGGGCGGTTATGGATTCGGAGCGAGAAGCACGCTGCTGGGTTATTTCCTCCGTCTCGACGTGGGCTGGCAGATGAATGCATTCTTTGGGAATTCTCCAACCTGGCAGTTTGCCATGGGACTGGATTTCTGATATGGTTGACGGTTGACGGTTGACGGTTGGGCGTTGGGCGTTAAGTCTTATACCCTTCCTTCTGCAACCAGGCTTTTACCTTAGCAGTCTGGTCTCCCTGGATGAGGATTTGTCCGTCTTTTACCGATCCGCCGGTACCACAGTACTGTTTCAGTTTTTTGCCCAGTATTTCGAGATCTTCTGATTTCCCGATAAACCCAATGATGGCCGTAACGGTTTTTCCTCCCCGGTGACGGGTATCCAGTACAATGCGCAGCCGCTGCCTGGAAGCTGCCGGCGTTTCCGCTTCGGAGGAACTGCTGTTTTGAAAAGCAAAATCAGGATCTGTGCTGAAAACAAATCCGTTTTTATCCGGGATATTTTTCTTTGCCACTTTGTTTTGGTTGACGGTTGACGGTTTACGGTTGACAGTTGACGGTTGACGGTTGATGGTTGACGGTTGAAAATTGTTATTTTATATTTTGCATACCCCACAAATTCAGGCGTTAAGCGTTAAGCGTTAGGCATTAGTCTTACATCGCTTTCAAACTCAGATCCAGGCTCTTCGCCTGATGAATCAGCGCACCAATGCTGATATAATCCACTCCGGTAGCGGCATAGGCGCGGATATTATCCAGGCTGATGCCGCCACTGGCTTCCGTTTCCATTTTTTTTTGAATCAGGTTCAACGCCTCCCCGAGTTGGGAAGGACTAAAATTATCCAGCATGATCCGGTCTGCTTTCCCTGATGCGATCACTTCACGAACATCTTCCAGGGTTCTTGCCTCCACCTCTATTTTGAGCGCCGGTTTGTATTGCTGCGCATAGGCATGGGCTTTATCCAAAGTGATCCTGAGGCCTCCGCCATAGTCAATATGATTATCCTTGAGCATGATCATATCAAATAAACCAAACCGGTGATTCACACCACCCCCGATGCGAACGGCTTCCTTTTCCAGCAGCCTGAAACCGGGCGTCGTTTTTCTCGTATCCAGAATTTTGGAAGAATACCCCCGGACCTCCTGAACATACTGATGGGTGAGGGTGGCAATCCCGCTCATCCTTTGCATGCAATTCAATACGAAACGTTCACATGCCAGGATGGTATGTACGGATGCTTCGATGGTGAAAGCCGTTTCCCCGGCCTGCATGGCTTCCCCGTCATGTTTGTGCTGCAGGAAAACTGCGGCCGGCTCCCTGGAATGAAAAATTTTTTTCGCGATCTCCACGCCGGCCAGGATACCATCCTGTTTAATTTTCAGCAGGGCCTTCCCCCGGGCATCTGCGGGAATAACAGCCAGGCTGGAATGATCCCCTTCGCCAAGATCCTCATCCAACGCAGCCTGCACCAGAACATGCAAACGCTCATCAAAATACAACACCGTTTTATTCAATGTTTAATTTTAAAGAGCAAAACTAATGGAGTTCGATAAAGTAACCGGTAAAAAGGAGGATTTATCAGGGATGCGGGCAGAAAAAATAAAAAGGAACGATATTCATACCAAAGGCTGAAACCGGATTTCCTCCAGGAATTGTTTATCTCCTTTCTGTTTGAAAAATAAAGTGGTCCGGTAATTTCCCAATCTTGTCTGCAATATTCCTGAACAGAAAAAAGTCCCGCCGCTTTCGCCCTGCTGGATGAGTTTAAAATTCTTTACCCCGTTGGTATTGAAAAAATCGCCGATAACCATCCCGGCCTGGGCCTTGCTGTAGGTGTCTGATTTATCCGGGAGACTGATATCTACCCATACATCGAAATAGGCGGACAACTGATTTACATTACCTGAGCGGATCGCGGTAACGACCGCGTCCATATTATCAAAACTCCGGTAAGAAACGAGGATGAGGGCTATGGCAGCCAGAACCCATCCTGTTAGCCTTTTCATGGGAATAGTTTATATCCGGGAAAGAGCCAAAAATATGCCAAACTAAAAGGGAGGCTGGTGAAAATGGCTTAAAACAGCCCATATGCGTTAACTTTGAGCCCATTATATCAATACGCCCAACAGAAAATGGCTAAAAAATCAGCGATTCTCATCATCATGGACGGCTGGGGACTTGGAAAAGTAGATTCCGCAGACGCGATCCGGCATGCAAAAACACCCTTTGTCAGTTCTCTGTATACCAAATATCCCAACAGCACCCTGGTTACCTGTGGTGAAGCGGTGGGATTGCCGGAGGGCCAGATGGGTAATTCGGAAGTGGGACATTTAAATATCGGCGCAGGCCGCATTGTGTACCAGGAACTCCAGCGGATCAATGTGGCTATTCGCGACGGATCCTTCGCTAAAAATCCGGTCCTGCTCCAGGCCCTCCGGACAGCCAGATCCCGGAATAAAAAATTACACCTGCTCGGCCTGGTCAGCGACGGCGGCGTGCATTCCCATATCAACCACCTGAAAACCCTCATTGACTGCTGCAAATCCGAATCTGTTCCCGAAGTATATATACATGCGTTTACTGATGGCCGTGATACCGATCCGAAGAGCGGCTACGGATTCATTAAAGACCTTCAGGAACACCTGGACCGTACGGGCACCGGAAAGATCGCAACCGTTTCCGGAAGATACTATGCGATGGACCGCGATAAAAGGTGGGAACGCGTCCGGCTTGCCTATGATACCCTGGTATACGGCAAGGGTGGCAGCGGAAGCAGCGCTGCGCAGATCATTGAAAAAAGTTATGCGGAAGGCATTACGGACGAATTCATAAAACCCAGTGTGGTACTGGATTCCGGCGGAAAACCCCTGGCCCCTGTGACTGAAGGGGATGTGGTAATCTGTTTTAATTTCAGAACAGATCGCTGCAGGGAAATAACTGAGGTTTTGACACAGGCGGATTTCCCGGACCAGGGAATGAAAAAACTCACGCTGGATTATACGACGATGACGGAATACGATCACAATTTCAGGAACGTGCATGTCATGTTTGAAAATGATGATCTGAAAATGACCCTGGGCGAAGTGATCTCCAAAAATATGCTTACGCAGATACGCATTGCAGAAACTGAAAAATACCCCCATGTAACATTTTTTTTCAGCGGCGGGCGTGAAAAAGAATTTGAAGGCGAAAAACGCATCATGATTCCTTCACCCAAAGTTGCTACCTACGACCTGCAACCGGAAATGAGCGCCTTTGGAATTACGGATGCCATTATCCCGGAAATCAACCATAAAACCGCCAATTTTATTTGCCTGAATTTTGCCAATGCAGATATGGTAGGTCATACAGGTGATTTCCAGGCGGCCATCCGGGCGGTGGAAACCGTAGACCAGTGTGTGAAGCGAGTGGCAACCGCGGCCCTGACCAACGATTACCTGGTTTTTATAACAGCAGATCATGGAAATGCCGATTATATGATCAACCCCGACGGTTCACCCAATACCGCCCATACCCTGAACCTAGTCCCCTATTTTATTCTTGATAATCAATGGCATGGAAAAGTTCATCCCGGTAAACTCGCCGATATCGCCCCAACCCTCCTTAAACTGATGGGATATGAGGTGCCGCCTGAAATGACGGGTTCTGTTTTATTCGATTAAAAACGGGACCTAAACTTTTTCGCATGCAGCTTTAGCATACGAAAATTGTCTAATTTACAGGGCAACGAGGTTTAATATGACCGAAGAAGCCATTCTACAAGGCTGTTTGAAAAATCATGCTGCTGCACAGAAGGAGTTGTACAACCGTTACAGCCCGAAAATGCTGGCAGTATGTTACAGGTTTGCACATAGCCGGGAAGATGCAGAGGATATGCTTCAGGAAGGTTTTATTAAAGTTTTTCTCCAGATGCATACCTTCCAGAGCAAAGGCGCTTTTGAAGGCTGGATCCGCCGGATCATGGTGCACACCTGTATCAATCACCTCAAAAAGAACAAGCGTTTTAATGAAAGTGTGGATCTCATTCAGGCCAGTTCGTTACAGATCCGGGAAGAAAATATCCCGTCCATCGTTCAGGCCAAACAGATTGTGGATTGCATACGCATGCTTCCTTTGGGTTACCGTACGGTTTTAAATCTGTATGCCATAGAAGGATACGCACACAGGGAAATTTCCGTAATGCTCGATATTGAGGAGAGTACCAGCAGATCCCAGTATACCAGAGCCCGGCAAATGCTGGAAGAGATTTTGATAAAGAGGAACCTGATAACGACAGTAAGGGAAAAAACGGATCGCTTAACGGCCATTCTTTGAACCGGCAGGGCCCCGCCAAAACATCCGAAAATGAAGGAGCGCGTTTTTTTTGATGATGAATTTGAAAAGCACCTGAAGGAAAAGGCTGATCAGTTCAAAATGTATCCTTCGGATAAAGTATGGAACCAGGTACACAGTTCCCTGCATACCCGCCGCAGAAAGTTTGTAGCGGGAATGACTTTACTTATTGGAACGATTCTTATCCTGGCCGGATCCCAGCTCATCTTCCCTCCGGGGAATATCCATCCGCAAACCATCGCTGCTAAAACAGGCGCTCCTGCGAAACCTGCTGAGACAGCGGATGTGCAGGGATTTACACCGGCTAACTTCGCGGCAGGCCCTAATGAAAATTCCAGTGAACCCCATCCGGCCGATCGCAGCCTGAACACGGACGCTCCCTCTTTATTATTGCTTTCCCGGGTGTCTTCAAACCCACTACCCGGTCCGGGTGATATACCCGAAACCCTTCCTGAAAAATTGCTAAACACCACACCCGCAACAACCCTGCTGCCGGAAGAGGTAAAAATAACTGGTATCATGGCCGCACCCGACCATTCGGAATACGGGGAACCGGTTCCCGGACCATCAGGAAGCCAGGCTACCCGAAATCATAGTGACCGCTTTAGCTGGGAAATGTATATAGCCCCCACCCTGAATACACATTATCTGAACGGACTGAATTATCAGACCATGGCCCAATCCATTCAATCGTCGCCGATTATGGTGGTTCATGTTGCGAATGTGAATGGCTTTGTAGACAATACGCCGGTGATGGGTTTTGATGTGGGTGGAAATATCCTGTACCGGATCTCAAAGAATATTTCATTGAAACTGGGCCTGGATTTCAGCCTGAACCGGTATTATATCAGAGCCTATAATTCAAATCCGTCTCAGGCTTCCGCCACGCTGAGTTCTTACCTGGGCTATATTGCGGATTCCCTCGTGAATACCAATCCGGGTTCGGGTATCAATAAAAATCCACAGCACTATGAGAACCGGTATTACCAGCTTTCCCTGCCGGTGGGTGTTGATATGAGGGTAGCCGGCAGTGGTAATTTACAACTGCACCTGGGCGCCACCCTGCAACCCAGCTATCTGCTGAATACAGATGCCTATGTACTTTCTGAAGATTATAACAGCTATACAAAAGATGCCCAGGCTTTCAGGAGATGGAATCTGATCGCGGGCGCCGAAGCATACCTCTCTTACCGGGTAGGTAAAATCCGCTGGGAACTGGGTCCCCAGTTGAGATACCAGATTTTCTCCGCCTATAAAAACAGCTATCCCTTGCAGGAAAATATGCTGAATTACGGAATCCGGATCGGGATATCGAAATCAATCAGGTAATTTTCCCTCCATGCATTAATTTTAACGGATGAAAAAATTCCTCATCCTTGCTTTCCCTGTTGTATTCTCCGGCGCCTGCCATTCAAAACAGCCGGAAACAACGAAAACCGAAACCGGCACATCCGACACAACGAAAAAAAATTATCTGCCGGTAGCCGAGTACCTCCGGGCTGAAATATCAGCAGTCGATTCATTTCCCCTGCGTATCATGAAATACCGTATAGAAAAAGGTAAAACAGATTCCGCCCTGATTACCACGGCTGATTTTGACCGGATAGCCGGAGAATTCCTGATGGCCGGACTGGACAGCAGTCATTTTGAAAAAAATTTTGAAGAAAATTCTTTTGTGGACCGTTCTACCAACCTGGTCAGTTTTACTTATTCAACAAAAGACACGGCTTATGGGTTAAAGAGAGTGGACGTATTGCTTTCTCCGGGCACCGGTGTGGAAAAACTGAATTCAATCTATATGGAAGCGATGGATGCAAATAAAGACACCACGGTGATCAGTAAATTGTCCTGGAAGGCAGGCAGGAACTTCAGGATTCTTCATATTCGCAAACCCGGGAACGGACCAGAAATCACGGATCAGACGATTGTTGTCTGGGACACCAGAGAATAATGCATGGAGCAGGAAACTTTTCAGCAGATTGTACAGACGATTCCCCTGGAACCGGGTATTTACAAGTATTTCGGTGTCCATAAAGAATTGTTGTATGTAGGCAAGGCCAAAAACCTGCGCAAGCGGGTCAGTTCTTATTTTAATAAAACGCTTTCGAACTATAAGACCTATGAACTGGTCAGGCGCATTGATTCCATCGAATTCACCCTGGTAAATTCTGAACAGGATGCTTTTTTACTCGAGAATTCACTGATCAAACAATTCCAGCCGCGATTTAATATCAACCTGAAGGATGA
>DHWT01000240.1:0-8469 GCA_002413325.1 Chitinophagaceae bacterium UBA5175
GCCATGTCGTGCGTGATGATGATTGATGAGGTTTTGTTTTTTTTCTGCATGGAAACAATGAGATCGCTGATTTCTAAAGCTGTCGCCGTATCGAGGCCGGTTGTTGGTTCATCATAGAGCATAATTTCCGGTTTCAGTATTAAAGTTCTGGCAAGACCAATTCTTTTTGTCATTCCGCCTGATAATTCAGATGGCATTTTATCAATAGATTCTTTTAAGCCAACGCTGTCCAGTTCGTCGTAAATCCTTTTTTCTATTTCCTTTTCCGTGAGTTGTTTAAAGTGATGTTTTAAGGGGAAATACAGGTTTTCACCAACCGTCATGGAATCGTAAAGCGCTGCATTTTGAAAGAGAAACCCAATTTTCAGTCTCATCTCATTCAGCTGCTTGTAATTCAGTTCCGTAATGTTTTTACCGAAAACAAACACTTTACCTTCATCCGGAGCGACCAGACCGACAATGCATTTAATTAAAACAGATTTTCCCGAACCGGATTTGCCAAGTACAACCAGGTTTTCCCCTTTTCGGATGGTTAAATTCAAATCTTTCAGCACCTGGCAATTATTATAAGATTTCCGGATTCCTTTCATTTCAATTACCGGGGCATCGGTTGATACATTTGTATTTATATATTTCTTAGCACTGATTTCATTGTTCATAACAGGTCAGTTATTTGTACTGCAATCATATCCAAAACGAAAACGGCCAGTGAAGCACTTACTACCGCGGAATTGGCGGCCCTGCCAACACTTTCAGTTCCGCCCTTTGCGTTATATCCTTTGTAACATCCGATGATTCCGATAAAAAAGCCAAAGAAGAATGATTTGATGAAGGCCGGGATTACATCAAAAAAATTGATATGCATCATAGCTTCGGTATAAAAACGCTGCAGGCCGATATCGGTGTGGATGTTCATGGCGATATAGGATCCGTACAGTCCAATCATATCTGTAAAAATGATCAGAAGCGGGACCATCAGGGTTGTTGCCAGCACCCAGGTTACAACGAGATACTTATAGGGATTGATGGCGGAAACTTCCAAAGCGTCTATTTGTTCTGTTACCCGCATGGAGCCAAGTTCCGCACCGATACCGGAGCCGATTTTACCTGCACACAGGAGTGCAGTAATCACGGGGCCGATCTCCTTTATGATTGAATTGGAGATCATACCCGGAAGCAGGGATTCTGCCCCGAACTCCACCAGGGAGGGACGTGACTGCAACGTCATTACAAGGCCAATGATGAAACTTGTTAAGGCAACTAGCGGTAGTGATTTGTAGCCTGTCTGAAAACTCTGTTTAATGAACTCACGGGGGAAATAGGGCGGCCTGAATAATTCTTTAAAAAATCGCCCGGTGAAATGAGCGAATTCTCCGGTGCTTACAAATGTTTCCTGTAAATACCCGATGATTTTGTTTTGTTCTTGTATCAGTTTCATATTTTTCAATAGACAGGTATTTTATGATTGCACTTTTATTTTAAAAAGACTGTAAACGGTATAAATCATTGCTCCTCCGTAATTATGTAAAAGAGAGTGTAAAAAGCCCGGCTCCGGAGGGGGAAAATAGATACCAGTTATTTGTGATATTCTTTTAAGAAAATATCAAGGACGATTCGTTACGCTTTTCAAACGACCGTGTGTTTTTCTGACAGTTACAAATTAGCAAGCTGATCCCGTTATTCAGGTAAAGTGAAAATAGATTTATTACAAATAGATTTGTTACATAATACAATAAATCATTTACGTTATTCACACTATGGACTAGCTGTTGAGACATGCTGGCCAGGTGCCGGGGAGGTGAATGATTAATGATATTACCGAATTAAAGGTAGATTTTGATATATCAGTTTTCGGGGAGCCGTATTTTTGTAAATGTGTGAATGATGTAATCTTTTGCCGGATTTATGTAACAACATGTGTCCATATAAAAGTCACCTTTAACTAATAGTTTGGTTATGAAAATCATCTGAAATAAAGAGCAGGGTTGGTTTTATTCCGGATGGTTTAAAATAATTTAAAAAGTTGATATGGAAAAAAGGCTGTTGGGAATCATTCTTTCTGTTTTAGGCGTACTTGGCCTTGTTCTGGCAGGATTTAATTTTATTAATAATGATCAGGGGACAAAGAGTATAAAGGTAATTTTGCTATACGGCGTATTAGGAGCTGTTTTCTTTTTCGCCGGAATCAGTCTTGTTCGTAATACGAAGGATAAAGCCACATAGAATTGGCTTTCTATGGAAAGGAAGCCAGACGCTATAATGAAATGAAATGTTTCATGAAGTGTAATATTTCAATCCCCATTTTTATCTGATATATTCTTCCGGAGCAGAAAAATAATTGAGATGCAGGTAAATAATTACCTGGCTGATCCAAGTCTGGATATAAAAGGAATAATTGAAATTAAAACTGGTAGGCAAGACCAATTGCCGGATATTGCAGGATTACCTCATATCTCCAGTCTGCTTTAATAAATAACCGGGATGCGACTTTTGCTTCAATTCCAATTCCTGCCACCAGTGAAACTCCAAAACTGCTACTGGCTCTGGGGATGCCGCTGGTAAAACTGTTGGTGGTTTTATTCTGATAGAATCCTGATAAGCCGGCATAAAAATAGGGCTGTACCAAACTACTTGTAAAATTATACTGAAAGGTGACGGGAACACTGAAAACCTGGTAGTGTGAGGTTAACGTATACAGACTGTAATAGTCACTGCGTTCGGGACCTTCTTCCTCTGTATCTGAATAATTTAATCCGACATTCACGGATGTCTTATTGTCCACTCTGGGAATGGTAAACCGAAGTAAAAAACTGGCGGTAAACTGTGTCATTCCAGGAACCGGAAATCCCCCGACAAAAACAATGGGCTGTATGGTTGTTTTTGGTTTCATGTAAAAACTGGTTGCCTTACCCTGGGAAAGGCAATTGTCCACTTTAAGAACAAAACCGGCGATATCCTGGTCATTATAACCCACCCGGTCATACAAATTGGCCAGCTTTTCGCAATTAACGCTTATAAAATGTAAATAATTATAGTAATTGCCCTCCTGGTCTATTTTACCTGAGTTAGTTGAAACCCTGTCATAAAGAAAGTATTGTGTGGCACCATGTTGCAACAGATAAAATCGCCGGTCTGGTTGTACATAAGCATACAGATTATATTCTCCGGTTACGAGTTGTTTCACAAATGCACTTGTTTTCATGCTGTCTTCCGCCGTATTCAGGAATTGCATGCTTCGATAAACTTCATTTCCAATTCCGAAACCTGTTATATCCGAAGGAGTTAATTTCCTGAATGCTTCATTTTCTTTTTTAAATTGTACCGACCGGCAAAGGTCCGCTTCCGGGGCGGCTTCTAAAAACCCCCTCAGCGTATCTTTATCATTTTGTATTATGTAACCGGGCTCAAGAGATTTTTGTGCGAAAAGAAAGGAATGAAGAAAACATAAAATAACCAGGCATAGAATAAATTTCATATCAGTGTTGGATTGGTTGCGGGAAAGCGGGTTTTTAAAAGATGAATAATAAATTATTATTCAGTTGTAAGATTCAATTATTTGCGGACATTTTTGGTTTGAGATATACTATTTTTTAAAATTTTTTTAGGAGGATGAGTATCCGGATGTATTTTTGGACGGAAGATGAAACTGATTGAAGAATCAACTAAGGGTTAACACTTAGAACATTTGATTTAAAATTATCAGACAATAAAACTTATTTTAACAGGAACCTGTTATCGTCACCGGCAAATATTACTGTGCCGGCCCCTTATATTCAGGATGATGCTTTCCCGGTTTTATGGAGGAGATCCGGGGCCATTGAATTAAGGCACCCAAATCCAATAAATCAGATAGCAGATTGCTCCACCGGCAATAACCAGCAATAATCCGCTCAGCCTTTTTTTCTTCAGAAAAAACAACATGACCAGGCCGCTTACGGACACCAGCGTTAAGAACCCTGCCGAAACATCAATGAGCCAGCTCCATTTTAATCCGCTGTCACGTCCCTTATGCAGGTCATTCAGCAGGGCAATCAAACCCATACGAAGTTCAGTGAGCTGAAATTTCCCGTCTTTACGGTTTATGAAAGCATCTGCACTATAGCCCGGACCTTTAAAAGACAGTGAACATTGATCTTCCTGGATCAGGAAGTCGCTTACATAGCCTTTGATGCCATACTGATTGCGCAGTAATTCTACGATCTCCAGCTTTTTTACCAGCGCTGTATCGGGTGTATTCACCCATGTTGCCGGTACTACCCCCGTAAACTTTTTTTCCACCTGCTTACCATCAAACCATTCGGCATGATTTAAGGTAATCCCGGTCACTGAAAAAAACAACACTACGAGAAAACTGAGCATCGACAGGTAGACGTGTAGCCATCGTGAAAAAGCAGCCGTACGCCGCTTCCATACGGATTTCGGACCGTTGGATTCTTTTGGAGAACCCTTTTGCGTCTGGTTGTCAGTTTCCATCTGTTTTTTTCCGGTAATCCAATGAGGCTGAAGCGAGTTCTGTGTTAGCAGGTATATCGAAATGCTGAGGGTTTTTTACTGTTATTTCCCGGCTCATGAGCTGGTGAGTGCCATGTTCCCGTGCCGCTTCAATATGCACGGTATAAGTTCCCTGTTTCACGAGGTTACCCTGGTCATCCTTTCCGTCCCATTTTAACGTGTATTTGCCGGGCGACCGGGTCGCGCTGGATGTTGAACTGATATTACTGCTTCCAGCCGAAAAATTCCCGTAGTAAGCAGCATACCAGGAACGCATTTCATTCAGCCACCTTGGCTTATTATACCATAAGGCGATCTGCCTTACAGGCCTTTTATTTTCGTCAGTCACCCATACTGCTACAAAGGGACGATGCACCCGCATACCCTCGATAGTCGCCAGTTCCAGGTTGATGACCAATTCATAATTGGGATCCCAAAGTTTATTTTGGTCAGCTAAAGGGACGGTTTTAATGGCCGGCCTCGTTTCCGGGATTTCGGCCTTTTTCCAGCCTTCACTTTCAATTTGTTTCCCGTCGGAGGTGATCAGCATGTATTCGGCACCGGAGATCGTAGCCACCAGTTGTTTAGCCTCTTCGGGATTGAGTACATTGAGCGTCGTAGCCAGTGCCCCGGCATCCGTGGCTTTGTCTGCAATAACGGTTGCACTGATCACCCCGCTTGCAGGCAGGCCTGTACGGGGATCAACAATATGGGAGTACCATTTTCCTCCGATTTGTTCGCCACGCCGGTAATTACCACTGGTTGCAATGGTTTTGTTGTTGATCTGAACCTGTGCTACCGGCGGATCATTTTCCGCATCCGCCCTTGGATTGCTGACCCGGATCTGTTCGATGTGCGCTCCACGAACCAGGATATCGCCGCCGATATTCACTACCAGTCCGGTCACCCCCGCCACAGCCATGGCAGCATTCGCTGCTTTGTTCATGATATAGCTTTTCGCAAATGAATTCAGGATCAGCGGAGCATCGTTGATGCGCCAGGCAGTATGGTTTTGAACATTCAAAATATAATGCTGCTGCCGCACCTTGTTCACCGCATCTGCAATTTTCGCAGATGATGGAAGCCGGTTTTGCTTTGCAGCATCACGCCATAGTTTGCTGATCGTTTCTGCAGACGCATCCAATGCGCCATTGCTTTTAATACGCCACTGATCGAAAAGAGCGAGTACTTCATAAAGCTCCGGTGAAACGGGAACCGGTTTTTTGTCCGCCTTCATCCACCGGCTGAACTCACTGGAAGGATCATAGCCACTTAGAATTTTATTCAGGCGGTCCACCTCAGCCAGTGCGGCATCCTCGGCTTTTGCCGCATGTTGCTGAACATCAGCTGAGATTTTTATTTCCATGGATGTGCCCAATACATTCTCATAATCGGAGACCCAGAGTTTATCCGATCCGTCCTCCGGGGGCAGTGAGGCGCTGCCCAACAGCATAACCAGCAATAAGGCGCCGGATAGCGATCCTGTCATGACGATAGCATTCAGCCAGTACTGCAGTCGCATGGAATAAGGGTATTTTTTTATGTGGGTTGTATCCGCAGGTGCGTTTTTCATACCGTATATTTTCAGCACAAACTTATTTTATCATGTTGTATATATTCGGGAAATGATGCCATCCTCAAAAATGTTGCTGCAAATACTGAAATGATTTCAATACTGTATATCAAAATATATTCGTAAATGTAGTGAAAATTGTACCTGAAAATCTCTGAAGGAAGGTAATCGCGTAAGCCTCCTGCCGGCAGACTGGTGTGCCGGTTTAAATGAAATGACAGCAGGAGCAGCTATGGTTTTTTAATTTCATTTTAAATCATATGTTAAAAAGCACAGGGAGACTGTCTAAGCAAAAATAGCAGTGAAGGAATTTGCTTAAAATCTTCGGGGTGCCTAATTTTGATGTCTGATATATGGGCCGGTTAAGAGTTCATATGATAGTTGAAAACAGTATTCCCTTTCCATGAGTAGATTTATGTGATTGCTTTGATAAAATTCCAGGAGATAAACAGATGGTTGTCATGTTGCAGATTGTTGCCGGAGTGCAGCAGGGTGTTCGTTATTTCATTCCAGGTTGGCGGGAAAGGTTAACATTTTTAATCAGGTTGACGCAGTAAAAGATATATTTAAATGAAAACTATGTATTTTATATTAGGCTTGTTTCTTTTAGGACTTATGGCAGGGTGGCTTAGTGGGTTGATTGGTATAGGTGGCGGGATTATCATCGTTCCGGTACTCTACTTTTTATTTTCGTTTTCTTTAAGAACCGCGCAGGGAACTTCCATTGCTGCCCTTGCTCCTCCCATTGGAATTTTTGCGGCTTATGTTTATTACAGACAGGGAAATGTTGATATTAAAGCAGCCGGTTTAATCGCGGCAGGTTTTTTTATTGGAGGATTTCTGGGTGCAAAATCAAATTACCTGCTCAATAAAGACGTGGTAGGTAAAATGATGGCCCTGCTTTTAATTGGAATTGGTGTCAAAATGCTTTTTACAAAATTTAATTAGCAGGGTAGCGGGAAGTCATTCCATAATGCCCTGTTTCATCGCATAATCAGGGATGCACGCAGAACCGTTGGTGTGGAGCCAAACAACGGACCTCCCCAGTCAGTCTCATCGCCATTCAGGATCCTGTACATTTTGAATACTCCGTTCTCATATTGACCCTCTTCCACTTTTAAATATTGCCAGGCCCTGTCCTGGTTTTTGCCTGTCGGACGAAAGCTGACCCGGCAGCCTGTGCCCATCAGCAAAAAATTATTTTCATCCAGCTGTACAATGATCGCCTTGCCGGAGGCATGTGCATTGGGCCTGAAATCATTTCCCCTGCCCGAACCAAAATATACAACCGCCTGCCATGAACCCAGGTCGAGGTGCTGGTCCCCATGATCTTCCCTTTCAATCACCGCTTTTATTTTTCCCTCAAATGCCCATTCCGCCATTTCACGCATCATAGGTCCGACCAGGGCGTATTCCTGTGCAAATTGAGTGAGGCGTTCGGTCGTTTCAGTCTTTGTTTCACCCCGGCCGTTATCGTCGATTCCAAAGGGCGAAAAGCCGATACCTCCCTGCGCCATCACTTCATACAGATATTTAGCATTTTCAGGAGTTGAACTGATCTCGGGTACAAAGAGGGCATTATCAGGCCGTTCATACAATTCCAGGACCTTCATCACTTTGTCGCTGCCTGACAGATAAATATCCGGTGCCAGAAAATCGATGGATGGTGCCGCGGCTTTCCAGATGGGAATTACATTATCAGTGGGGCCCCCGCTTTCATATTGGGTTGCCGGTGGGTTGGTCAGGGGATCGCGCAGTGCCGCATTCACATACACAGGCAAAGGATATTCCGCCTTACCGGCAGCTGTTACCTGCCCGATATAACGGGCGATGGACCAGGCATGAAAAAATTCATCAGCCCGGTCTCCAAAAACTTCTTTCCAGGAACCTCCTGAAACGACAGGAACCTGCAACGCCTGCAGCACGGCGAGTTTCAGTAACTCAGACGGTACAGGGGCTTCTATAAGTTTTTGGGCCCGGGGGGAGAAATCCCGCACGCTGCCCCAGGAGCCGGATTCATTTTCCACCTGAACCATGATTACGGTATGCTGTTTATCTGCGTATTTCAAATGCCGCATCACTGCCGCAAAAGCCTTACGGTCCGCTTTCATCCCTGCCTCGGTATGGGGCGATGGTGAATCAACAGGCTTTCCGTTTGGTCCCGTTATATTGGGATACATCATTGCATTCCTTTTCATCCATTCCGGCATAAAATGATTGCTGCCATTTTTCCATGTCGCAAACCAGAGAAGAACCAGGCGGGCCTGATGCGCCCTTGCCTGAATAAGGAATGTATCAATCAGGGAAAAATCAAATGCTCCCGGCCGGGCTTCGATCTGCTCCCAGTAGACTGGTATTTCAAGGGTATTGGCATGCATCGCTTCATAGGCCGACCATACTCCGGG
>DHWT01000240.1:8791-12839 GCA_002413325.1 Chitinophagaceae bacterium UBA5175
CTGCCGTCCACCAGCAGGGCATGGCGCCCGTCTTTTTCAATCATCACCGGCAACCTGTCTGAACCGGTCTGCCCATAAGTCGTGGCGGCTGCCAGCAGTATCTGAAGAACACTCAAAACAACGGGTCCTGTTATTTTCATTCTGTCCAGTGTTATTTTAAAAACGGTAGCGAAAGGTATATAATCGAGTATAAATTCTCATTACAAGAATAAGGTTTTATTTACAGAAGGGAAAAGGAAAAACGATGCATGCTCATCAATCGAATAGGTCATAACCTTTGCATAAATGTTTTACGGGTAGTTCGGTTTTTGTCGCAACATTTGGCTAATTGGTCGCATCGGAAGAATAGATAAAGACCGGCGTAATACTTTAGCTGTAGGGAAAGAATTGAAAATGTTTTTATTCGTTCTTTTGGTTTAACAAGGGTTGTTTTTTCTAATTCAACCCTTTATTTTAAATTTTTTCTGTACCGCCCTTATAAAACAGGCAGCACCCGCGCCCTGCAAGGAGTCTGGGATGGTTTTTTATGTAAAAAAATTTAATTTATGAAATAAATAGCCGGCTCAGGCCCAAATACACGATGAGAAATTATTATCTTTCTCTGCAATCTGTGAATAATATGAACAACGCTTTATACAATCAAATCTCAAAGAATATGAAAAACATAAAATCCGGCCTGAACAGATTATGGGCCGTACATTTTTTATTGCTTGGGTTCGTTTTTTCTGTAGCCGTATGTGCCGCCCAGTCTGCACCTTCGCGATCCCTGCTGGCCCTTTCGAAAGGCGACCATATCCTTGCCATTATTGATCCGGTCAGTCTGAAGGTGATTGCGCGGGTGCCTGTTGGTCCGGATCCGCATGAGGTGATTGCGTCTGCTGACGGAAAGACGGCTTATGTTTCCAATACCTACAGTGAACCTTTTCATGAGATTGATGTGATTGACCTCATTACGCAAAAGCCTTTGCCGCATATCGATATAAAACCCTTTATAAGTCCCCACGGATTGACATTTGCGGGTGGAAAACTCTGGTTCTCTGCTGAAGGTTCGAAATCCGTTGGCCGTTATGATCCGGCAACAGAACAGATAGACTGGTGTATGGGAACAGGGCAGGACCGGACTCATATGATCTATGTGACCCCGGACGGAAAAAATATTTTTACGACCAATGTGAACGCAGGAACGGTGAGCATCCTGGTGGATACGCTGGTTCAGCCGATGTTTCCCCGCGGCGCTGCACCGCGCGAGGAGTGGAAACAGACAGTTATTCCTGTTTCCAGAGGTTCTGAAGGATTTGATGTATCGCCCGACGGGCATGAGTTATGGACTGCAGCTGCTGATGACGGAACCATTTCCATCATCGATATCGTGGCCAGGAAGCTGTCCGGTAAAATAGATGCGAAGGTATTAGGGGCCAACCGGCTCAAGTTTACGCCGGACGGGAAACGGGTGCTGATTACGAGCCTGAGATCCGGAGATCTGTTCATTTATGATGCCGCATCGCATAAGGAGCTGAAGCGGGTGAATATCGGCCATGGTGCGGCAGGCATACTGATGGACCCGGACGGATCACGGGCTTTTTTGGGTTGTACACCCGACAACTACGTGGCGGTGATAGATCTTAAGACTTTTGAAGTTACCGGACATATAAATATCGGCGGAGGGCCGGATGGTCTGGCCTGGGCGGTCCGGCCTTAATTGGATATTCGGGACCGTATGACCGGTAAATTCCGGAAAGTACATTCAATTTTGGGTATTGATATTCAATCGCTGCAATGGTCAGTTCGAAACGGAACCGACTGATCCGGGATTTCGGAATTTCCGTTGACAACGTTTTCCGGGTTATATAGAAATCTAATTTTGGATGAATTGAGAAAAGCAGGGGAACCGCTATTGTAAATATATCAACGAGTAGATACAGTAATTTCATTTTTCTTACCGGATTTCATTTCCCGGAAATATTTAAACGGCACCCATAACATGCCGAAACATTCTCCATCTTCCTTTCCAAGCTGTTTGTGATGCCTCTTATGAGCCTTTCGGATGGCTTTTAAGTAAATCGTGTCAGTATGTCTGAAGATTTTTATGCGTTGATGGATAAAGACGTCATGCACCAGAAAATACATCAGACCGTACATGCAAATCCCGATACCTATCCAGAACAAAGGGCCGTATCCGCTGCGGATCCCGAATAACAGTGCAACAATTCCCGGAATGGCGAAGATCAGGAAGAAAAAGTCGTTGTTTTCGAAAAACCCGTATAATTCCTTTTTATGATGATCCTTATGAAGTTTCCACAAAGGACCATGCATCAGGTATTTATGCGACAACCAGGCAACGCCTTCCATACCACAGAACGAAAAGAGTATCATCATTAATTTCAGGAGGATATTTTCCATTTCATGCCCATTTCATTTGTAAAAGACTATTAAACATCAGGCCCAATTTTTGGCCATTGTTAATCCTGACCCGTTTCATCAGTAATCCTTGTACAGGCATTCTTTTTATTTTATTAAAAAGAGACCGGTAATATACGTAAGCGAGGTATACGCCCATTCTCGAAGATCGGGGTAGTTTTTTAATTCCCGGCAGCGCCATTGCAAAATCCATTTCAATATCCTGTTCAATTTGTTTTTTTGCCTGCAGGGTAAACTCCACCGGGTTTAGGTTCGGGAAGTAGGTTCGTCCGAGAAAATGAAAGTCATCCTTCAGATCCCTTAGGAAATTTACTTTCTGAAAGGCAGAACCCAGTTTCATCGCGAAGGGTTTCAATTCTTCGTATATCTTTTTGTTATTTTCGGTAAAGACGTGCAGGCACATCAGGCCGACCACTTCTGCCGAACCTAATATATACTTTTCATAGGTTGTCGTATCATAGCTGATCTTATTCAAATCCATTTCCATACTCTGGAAGAAAAGTTCAATCAGTTCATAATGGATATTGTAATTGTGAAAGGTTTTCTGGAAAGAATTTAAGATGGGATTTACGGAGATCCGTTTATCCAGCGCTTCCCTGGTTTCGGTTTTGAAATTTTCGAGCAACGACTTTTTGTCAAATCCGTCAAAGCTGTCGACTATTTCATCCGCAATGCGTACGAAACCATAGATGGCATAAATATCGCCCCTTAATTTCTTGTCTATATACAGTATGCCCAAGGAAAAACTCGTGCTGTAGGAATTCGTGATTATTTTGCTTGCCCTTGAGGAAAATTGGTCAAAAAGCAACTTCATGTTTTTTGATGTTTAAATGTTTAATCAGTTGGTTGGCTGCGATTTTCCCGGAAATCAAAGAAGGAGGAACCCCGGGACCGGGAACGGTTAACTGGCCGGCATAAAAAAGATTTTTAATTTTTTTATTCTTTATACTGGGTTTCAGTATCGAGGTTTGAAATAATGTATTGGCAAGGCCGTAGGCGTTGCCCTTATAGGAATGATAGTCATCCACAAAATCCGAAACCGAATAACTCTTTTTAAAATCAATAAACGGCCGGATGTCTGTCCCTGCGTAATTTTCAATCCGGTTCATCATAATGTCAAAGTATTTTTCGCGGAGACTTTCATTGTCGCCGAGACCCGGTGCAATCGGCATTAAAAGGAACAGATTTTCGTGACCCGCAGGTGCTACTCCATCGTCTGAACGGGAAGGGCAGCAAACATAAAAGAGGGGCTTTGTCGGCCATTGGGGGTATTTATAAATTTCTTCTGAATGCTGTAAGAGGTCCTCATCAAAAAATAAGGTATGGTGATTTAGTTTATTTATTTTTTTTGATATACCGATAAAATAGATCAGGCAGGAAGGCGCGAGAATTTTTTTGTTCCAGTAGGCTTCCTTGTAATTACCGAAGGATTTGGGAAGAAGGACTTTTTCAACATAATGATAGTCTGCAGTTGCCAGCACGGCGTCAGCCGGAAGGGAAACACCACCTACCACGACACCTGTTGCCCTGTTGTTTTCAATAATTATTTTTTCAACCGGAGAATTAAAATGAAATGTGACTCCGTTACGGGATGCCAATTCATGTATGGAGCTTATAACCTTCCCAAATC
>DHWT01000193.1:0-137 GCA_002413325.1 Chitinophagaceae bacterium UBA5175
TGGATTATTGAAAGGCTGGCGCCCTGACACTTTTTGCCGGTTTGTGGTCGACACAATCCTAAGCAATCCTACGCCTCTTTCTTCTTTACAACAACCTTCTTTTCATTCCGGGGTCGGCTCTTACCAAATGACCCTTT
>DHWT01000193.1:503-5405 GCA_002413325.1 Chitinophagaceae bacterium UBA5175
AGGTAACCGGAGCTTTCGAATGCAGTGATAAAGACAGCAATCATAATTTGGCAGACAATTCCTTACCTGCTTTAAACTTTGCTACTTTTTTCGCCTTTATTTTTATCACAGCACCGGTCTGCGGATTACGACCATTCCGGGCAGCTCTTTTGGAAACAGAGAATGTACCAAAACCTACCAGTGTAACTTTACCTCCGCCTTTCAGTGTTTTAGTGACTGCTTCAACAAAGGAATCGAGTGTTTCGTTGGCCTGTGTTTTTGTAATGCCGGCATCATCGGCAATTTTGGAAATTAAATCTGCTTTGTTCATAGTGTAATATTTTGTACCGGCAAATATACCTGCTTTTTCGTTTCTTCAAAACTTTCAGGGTGCCTGCAGAACGGATATAATTCAGCACAGATAAGGGTTTCAGGGATATGCAACGGGTCAGGGAACATAGCGGGTACGCGGCAGGCTTTGTGAAACCCTTACCGGTAAAGGGTTTCGGGGTATCATGGTAAAACCCTTGCCGATACAGGGTTTGATAGGAATGTACTGTATTTTTGTTAACGTGGATTTCTTTTTTTATACTTTTCCACAAGTATTGCACAGGGCCGGTTGCAAACCATTCCCCCTCGCAACCCGGTATAACGTCCCGAATAGCCTTCCCCCTCACAATCCGGTATAGCGCCCTGTAGTTTGGGCCTGCAAATCAGGGCCGCTTCATCCCGGATATTTCTTTGAAACCTTTTATTGCGACAGCTCTAGAAATACCGGGCAGTGGTCGCTTTGTTTAACATCCGGAAATATTTCGGAACGCAGGATCCGGTCTGCCAGGTTATTGGTCACATTTATATAGTCGATCCGCCATCCCTTGTTATTCAGCCGCACGGAGGGGAAACGCTGGCTCCACCAGCTGTACCGGTGGGGTTCGGGATGATGTACACGGAACGTGTCGGTCCATCCGCTGTCCAGGAATTTATCCATCCAGGTCCTTTCTTCCGGTAAAAAACCGGATGAATTTTTATTTCCTTTCGGATCATGAATATCAATTTCCCGGTGGGCAATATTATAATCCCCGCAAAGCACGATGCGCGGATATTTTTTCTTCAGTTCACCGAGATAATGATGGAATTCGTCCAGCCACTGGTATTTAAATGCCTGCCTGATTTCACCGGAAGTGCCGGAAGGGAAATAAGCGTTGATCAGGCGGATATCGCCAAAATCAAGCTGGATAACCCTTCCCTCTTCATCACTTGCCGCATGGCCTGTACCCAATTGCACCTGCACGGGTTTTATTTTCGTAAATACCGCCACCCCGCTGTATCCTTTTTTCTGCGCGCTGAACCAGAAATCCTGGTAGCCCAGTGAAGTGATTTCTTCATGAGCCACATTCTCTTTTTCCGCTTTGGTTTCCTGGATGCAAATGATATCGGCCGGATCGGTTTTTAACCAGTCCACCAATCCCTTTTTCATGGCGGCACGGATGCCGTTCACATTATAACTTACGATGCGCAGAGAACCCATGATGTTGTTTGCTTATATTCGTTATGCAATGTACTTCTTGTTAATTAAAGAAAATTCAAGTCATGTCCGACGCCCAGCCGGTCATTAAATCCAGGAGGCCGATCTACCTGGAAGGCCCGCACAGCCGCAGTTACGAACTGAGGTTTGCGTGGAAGGTTTTTTCCCAGATCCTGGCCGCCAACCGTGAATTATATTTTATCGGGCCCTGCATCACGGTGTTCGGATCTGCACGTGTAAAAGAAGACCATCCGGATTACGCGATCGCCCGGGAATTCGGGAAACGTATTGCCGCTATGGGTTTTACCGTGATGACCGGTGGTGGCCCCGGTTTGATGGAAGCAGCGAACCGGGGTGCTTATGAACAGGGTGGTAATTCGGTGGGATGTAATATCCGTCTGCCCATGGAACAAAAGCCGAACCCGTATATGCACAAATGGATCACATTTGAGCATTTTTTTGTCAGGAAAGCCATGCTGCTGAAATATTCCTATGCATTTATCGTGATGCCGGGCGGCTTTGGCACACTGGATGAATTATTCAATACGCTCACCCTGATTCAAACCAAATCCATTACCCAGTTCCCCGTGGTGCTGTTTGGCAAAGAATATTATAAAAACCTGCTTGAGATGATTCAGAAAATGCAGGAAGAAGGAACGATCCTGGAACAGGATCTCGAACTCCTGCTGGTGACAGACGATGTGGATGAAGCCATGGAGCATATCACCAGTTATATCTCCAGTAACTACGATGTGATGAAAAAGCGCAAACGCTTCTGGTGGCTGTTTGAAAAGAAATTTCCTTTCAAAAAAATACCTGGTAAATAATCCGTTTATTCAGGGGATCATGTTACTTACCGGGAATCCCGGTATTCAGATGATCAGAATGCCTGCCGGGAATCCCTGTTTTTAGTTGATCACTTTACCCACGGGAAAACAAATGCCCAGGTTCAGGATCATTTCATAAGTTCCAAAAGCCTGTTTGGCGGTTCCCTGGTAAATTTTTAATCCGGAATACCGGGCATAGTCCAGCTTATTCGTGTATTCCAGGTATACATACTGGAAGAAAGTGGCCCGGATCGCGCCTTCCACACCTACATTCCATCCTCCGAGCTGAAAGTGGGGATCGTTTTCAGGCTGGTCAAAAAATTTATCCTGCACGTGGGGAATCACCGGGCCGACACCAAATTTTCCAAATCCGTCTATGCGGATCGTCTGTTTTTTATTCGTTAATAACGACCAACGTTTCACGATATTGAAGAGTAAAAAATTAGCTCCGTTATTCAGGTAGTAGTAAGAGCTGGTATCTGCCCCCTGCCCGGCGCTGGCGAATAAAACCTGGCCATCAAAAGGATGATTATTCATCTTGCCTTTTATATGGGTCATCTGGTTATCACTGAATAAAAATTTCGTGTGATCGAAATTGAGTTCAAAACCCAGCCCTTTTTTCTTGTTGAAAATATAGCCGATACGGTAATTATATTGCGGGATCGAAATGGCTTTACTGAAGAGGCCTTCATCCCAGCCCCTGTGGTCGTGACCGCTGATCCCGACAAAGGTAAAAGCATTGCCCAGGGAAGGCTGATTGACGCTCACATTACTATGGGTATACCATTCGGTATTATAACCCCAGGAGAAATAAAATTCGCCGGATCTTTCTTTTTTTGGTTTTTGGGCCAATCCAAAAACGGGGTACATGAGCATGAGAAGGACAAAATTCCTGCATGCTGCTTTTCGGTTTTTCATATATTTTGGAGAAATACGATCATTATTTAGAGCGCAATTTACGACCATTCCTTTAATTCAGCAATCGGCTCAGGCTTCATAATCCAATACCGGCCGCAGCCATCTTTCCACCTCTGCGATATCCATGTTTTTCCGGGCAGCATAATCTTCCACCTGGTCTTTGCTGATTTTTCCGATCCCGAAGTATTTACTTTCCGGGTTGGCAAAATACCAGCCGCTCACGGAAGAAGCCGGATACATGGCCAGGGATTCCGTCAGGGTAATGCCTGTTGTTTTTTCGCCGCCCAATAAATGGAACAATTTATATTTCTCGGTATGATCCGGGCAGGCGGGGTAACCCGGCGCAGGCCGGATACCGGTATATTCTTCCCGGATCAGCTGTTCATGGGTCAGCTGTTCGGTTTTCTGGTAACCCCAATATTCCGTCCTCACTTTTTTATGCAGCATTTCAGCGAATGCTTCGGCGAGCCGGTCGGCCAGGGCCTGCAGGATGATCTTATTGTAGTCGTCCAGCTCTTCCATAAACCGGTTGATATGTTTTTCGATTCCCTGGATGGTAACAGAGAAAGCGCCGATATAATCTGTTTTTCCGGATGCTGCAGGGGCTATAAAATCTGCGAGGGATGTGTTGAACTGGCCTGCGGCTTTTTTGGATTGCTGCCGCAGGAATTCCAGCGTGATGGGCAGGGGCGACTCAATGGTCACGGTATCATCGGCTGTCCGGTTAGCCGGCCAGATCCCGATTGTGCCCCGCGGGGTAAGCCATTTTTCATGAATGATTTTTTTCAGCAAAGCCTGGGCGTCTTTATATAAACGGCTGGCAGCTTCCCCGATTTTTTCATCAGTGAGCAGGTCCGGAAATTTTCCATGCATTTCCCAGGCAATAAAAAACGGCTGCCAGTCTATATAGGCTGCAATTTCCTGCAGATCGTCCGGTTGAATTACTTTCACCCCGATAAAAGCCGGTTTGACCGGTTCAAAGGTAGTCCAGTCGATTTTTGTTTTGTTTAACCGGGCTTCAGCATAGGACAGTAATGTTTTGCCGGATTTTTTATTACTGAAATCCGTTTTCAGTTTGGTATATTCTGATTCGATATTTTCAAGAAAGGGTTTTTTAAGTGTTTCATTCAGCAGGCTGCCTGCAATCGTTACGCTGCGGGAAGCATCGAGCACATGCACGACCCCCTGTTCATATTCCGGTGCAATGCGGATGGCCGTATGCATACGCGAAGTGGTGGCGCCGCCGATCATGAGAGGGATTTGGAAGTTTCTTCTTTTCATTTCACGGGCCACATAAACCATTTCATCCAGGGAAGGCGTAATGAGTCCGCTGAGTCCGATGATATCCACTTGTTCCCTGACGGCGGTATCCAGGATCCGGTCAACCGGAACCATCACGCCGAGGTCAATGATATCATACCCGTTACATCCCAGCACCACGCCTACAATATTTTTCCCGATATCGTGCACGTCACCTTTCACCGTAGCGAGCAGGATCCTGGCCGCACCTTTTTCTTCTTCGGCATTGCCCGTGACGCTGGCTGCCTTGCGCATGTTGTAGCTGTCTATCTTTTCCTGCTCAATAAAAGGTGTGAGAACGGCCACGGATTTTTTCATGACGCGCGCACTTTTCACGACCTGCGGCAGGAACAT
>DHWT01000306.1:0-10268 GCA_002413325.1 Chitinophagaceae bacterium UBA5175
CGGTGGCAAGCCCGAACAGGATTCCTGTTTACCAGGATCCCGATAATCCATTCATTTCCAACCAACCTGGCTTATCTATACCTATTTATGTGCAATAAAAATCGGAAGCCTGTGATCTGAAATAACTTCCTTCATAAAGCTCTTTTTAAAAAGCTGGGATATACCCGATCTCCCATAAGAACCACTGACCAACAAGGTGGATTTTTTATTCATTAACCAGTTCCTCAGGTTCTTTTTGGGATTCATATCAAGCTTCCAAAATGTGAGTTTACTAAAATGCCGGGCAGCGAGTTCCTCCATTTGAATTTTATCCGGGAAATCATCTTCAGGATCTTCACTGGCGTATAAAAGAAATGTTTCTTTTTTTGTCAATTCGGGAAAAAGATAGGCGAACTGCTTGATGGCGAAAACGGAATCTTCCGTCCCGTCATATGCCAGTATTATATTTTCTGGAAATTCAAATTTTTCAGGCACCAGGATTACCGGGCATTGAACATCCTGCAGGGCAAACTGCAGGTATTGATTAGGCGATTTGGCGCCTGCATTTTCATAGAATTTCTCACTCCCGATGATCAACAGGTCGGCATAACGGCTTTCCTTTTTTAATTCCGGTATTGCAAAATCATAGAAATCTTTGTGCACCCGGAATTCTATGCTATTACTCCGGCAACGTTTCTCGAATTGATCAACACTCTTTTGAACCAGTTCGGATTCGCGGTTTTCCAAAAGGGGAATATAAAGTCCTCCCACTCCGTCAGCATAACTCCATAAATTATACAGCTCAGCCTGAGGCAGGAAAACACCGGTAAGTAATAAGGGTTTCAATTCATTCAGCCGGCGGGCGAATTCAAATGCAGCTTCAGAAAAATTGCTGCCATCGAAAGCAAGAATCACCTTTTTCATATAAAAAACGATTTATAATGGTCAGGGAATAACTATCGACGTTACAAAAGTATTTGAAATCCTTAACCCGCAATATGACATTTAATAACCCAAAATATGATTTTCATCATTTTAACGGGTGTTTTGATTCTTTTAATACCGGAAAAAAGTCCATTACCCGGATTTTTTACAAGGGGGAACCCTAATGAATTAACCTATTCTTCGCCATATCCTTTATAATTAATTTTCCATACTCATGCGCCAGGCTTTCCGTTGATTTGGGATCAAAAGACTTTGTTTGAACTGCATAAAGTAATTCTTTGTATTCCATATTATAAAAATGGCTTTCCCAGAAATAACTGGTTGATTCCTGGTAATACCCGGGATCATATAGCAGGTCATATATCGAACTGTAATACCCCCAGAAACGTCTTTGATAAATTGCATCCGGAGATTCCAGTATCTTCCGGGAATCATAAAATTGCTGGCTCTTTTTTTCCAGTAAAACGATGGTAACAATTCCATCTGCCCCATCCCCCTGAAATTTTTTTAAAACATCCTCTTCCTGCAATCCCCGGAAGGAATTAGAACCATACTTTTTAAAGGAGGATACAGCCTCACAGCCTCTTTCTCTTAAATCGCCTACCAAATGACCTTCCATTTTCTCCCGCAGAACACTGTCTTTGATGTTAAACAGGCCTATTACCAGAATCGTGCTATAATACCTGTTGGGAACATCCGGAGACTTCCAGGTATGAACAATGCGGGAAGTAGAGCAGTTCATAAATAAAAGGAATGAAGCCCCGATAACCATCCATTTTGCCTTCATAACCAGGATTTTTAATGAAAGCCGGAAACTTAATCATTCTTCCGACAGCCAGTAACATGATGCCAAGCAAAAAAAAGCCGGATAAAAATCCAGCTTTATTTATTCCAATATCCTCTGAAAACCCACAGCAAAAATAATAGGAAGTCCCATCCATAATGCTGATTTGAATCATCACTTGAGATGATACATATTATGATTCCTCCTAAAGACCTTTAGGAAAGTACCCTGATATCCCCGATTCCATTCTTCTGAATGGCTCTTATGACTTTTATCAACGCCCGTTTTGATTCAAATCATTGCCCGTAAGGGCCATATGAAATAAATTTGAAGAAAATATCATGAAAAAACTACTGCTGGCTTTCGAGGGAACGCGTTTTCCGGAAAATGCGTTTGAATTCGCCCGTAAAATGAATGAAATACAGCCTGTTTTTTTAACCGGTATATTTCTCCCGCAGGCTGATTATGCCAATTTATGGAGTTATACAGATGCCATATCCGGTTCTATTTTCATCCCCTTTACGGAAAATGCCGGGGAAGGGAATTTGGAAACAAATATTGAAATGTTTGAAAATCTCTGCAAAAAATATAAAATCGCCTGCCATGTACACAGGGATTTTTATGATTTCGCCTTACCTCAACTTAAAAAGGAAACCAGGTTTGCTGACTTATTAATCTTTGGGGTAGATCCCTATAATAAAAAGTTATTTACAGCTGAACCCAATGAGCACCTGCAGGATATCCTGCACCAGGTAGAATGTCCGGTTCTTGTGGTACCCGATATATTTGAATATCCGGTAACCAATATTCTCTCTTATGACGGCAGTGAATCATCCGTTTATGCTATTAAACAATTCGCCTACCTATTTCCTGAAATGGCGAATCACCCCACCCTCCTGGTTTATGCCGGGGAGAATAAGGATTCCGTAATCCCCGAAAAGGAAAATATTGAAGAACTCGCTGCCAGACATTTTCCCAGTCTTACCATAATGAAACTGGATATCAATCCCGGAAAATATTTTAATACCTGGTTAAGCGAAAGAAAGAGTGCCATTCTCATCAGCGGAGCTTTCGGACGATCCTCTTTTTCTCTGACAATAAAAAAAAGTTTTATTTCCGAAATTATAAACGAACATAAGCTGCCGCTTTTTATTACCCACCGATAAAAAAGATACTCCCGGGATGCCGGTTTGAATTGACCGATTTTTCAGATTGCATGATATCCCGCACTCATCTGCAGGGGCGGTTCAAAGTGACCCCGCTTTTTTTGAGCCCTTAGATATGAGCGATAAACAGGGGCGCTTTCACTTCCTTAATCAGCAGGTCTGCAAGGCTTTTATGAAACCACATGGATATATTACTCCTGTGATAGGAACCGGCAATAACAAGAACACCCGGATCCTCCGCCTTCAGCACCGCTGTAATTTCTTTTGAATCCCCCTTCATCACCTCGTAAGTAACTTTTGGATAATGTCTTTTCATCCATTCCTTTATGAGTTTGTTATCCGGCAGGTGCATGGAGCTGGCGTCCTGTTTTGCACTGAGTAATTCAGCTTCCAGCTTACCCATCTCGGGCAGTATATAATTAAACATCTTGATGGCATGAACCGAAGAGGGGGTGCCGTCATATAAGAGCACAATTTTTTTAACCGGATTAAAATTTTTAGGGACCACTAAAACAGGGCAATGTACATCATGCAGAATGTTTTTTATAAACCAGCCCGGAAGACCCGTTTCAATATATGAGAAGGTTTCCCAGGCATCAATCACCAGCAGATCCGCAAAAATGGATTCGTGCCGTAAATCATCCAGCGCATTCTTTTTATCCTTGTGAACAGTAAAATTTATTTTTGCTTCCCGGCAGGCCGTTTCAAATTCAGTTATGGCTTTTTCCGTTGCAACCTGGTCGGCAATTTCTATTTCATCGAAAATGGTCTTGCCGGAGGCAGACTCCTTTACCATGGTTGCGTAAACGGCATAGCCAATACGGGTTGATTCCCTCAGGAATACCCCTACAATATGTGCATCATACTGCTTTGCCAGGTAAATAGCATATTCCAAAGTGCTGTCTGAAAACCTCAGGCTGTCAAATGCAGCAATAATCTTTTTCATTTTGAAAGATTTAAATTGTACTAAAGGAGCTAGTCCCGTTGTTTACCTTATAATAACCCCGCCTGTGGATCCAGGAAGAAAATGTAAAACTGGCTAAGGCAAAAATATTGACACTCAATAACTAATATATTGATTTTTGTCAGGATCCCAACTGATTTTGATCCTGTATCCGGAGGTATATCCGGTATTCCGCCCGGTTCCTCCCGAAACATGAGCCAGGAAACCTGAGTATTCGATCTGAAGGTAATGATCAGTCTCATTTTAAAGGCTAACAGGTATCATTGTTTAGGATAGCCCTATGTTCTTTTCTTTGTATTGTAATTTTTAGTCAGTACGCTGCTAAAAATCAGGATCCCGGATTAAAGAACTGATTCATTAACAATTAAATTCCTGGTTATGAAAAACGATTCCCAAATTCAAAAAGATGTCATTGCCCAGTTGAACTGGGAACCGATCCTGAATGCCGCGAATATTGGTGTTTTTGTAAAAGACGGTATAGTAACACTTACAGGAATTGTTGATTCCTACTCAAAAAAACTGGTTGCCGAACGGGTTGCCAAAAATACGTCCGGCGTTAAAGCCATTGCTGAGGAAATTCAGGTTGGGATTTCTTCTTCCTCCCGTAGAACCGATACTGAAATTGCTGAAGCAATCTTAAATGCTTTAAAATGGCATTCAGCTGTTAATGAAAATAAAATTAAAATTAAGGTTGAAGACGGTGTCGTGACCCTGAATGGAGAAGTGGAATGGGATTACCAGCGCAGGGCTGCAAAAAAGGCAATAGAGAATCTTACGGGAATACGGGCGATCTACAATTTCATTTCAGTAACAACAACGGCTACCCCGATTGATATCAAAAAGAAAATCAGCGATTTTTTCCACCGTAGCGCAACCATAGATTCGGACAGGGTAACGGTTGAAATAGCCGGCAACAAAGTGATACTCCGTGGGACTGTGCAATCAATCAAGGAAAAGGAAGATGCAGAACTGGCAGCCTGGTCTGCCCCGGGAATCATTGATGTGGATAACAGGCTGGAAGTATCACAGGAAGAACTGGTTTTCTAGTGTTGGACAGGTTGCATAATGCGTCAATACCCATCCGGGCTGGTGGGTATTGGCCATTTTTATTGTAAGTAGTAATACTCAATTTTCCACGGTTTTTAACATTCATTTTTGAAAGGAAGTATATTTTTTTGAAACATTTTTCGTTTCTAAAAAAGAGACTCTCTTTCATTGCAAAAACAAGTATATCATTTTATATTGTACGGCCATTACTACCCATGAAGCACCTTTTTCTGATATCTCTGTTCCTGCACACCCATTCCGGGTCCTGGTTTTCAAATACAGATTACCCTTCCGTCGATCTCATGACGGTGCGTTTGGCCCCCTGGCCCATCAACCTGCAAAGAGTGATTTACTATACAGACACCTGTTACGCCTTTCAATTCAGGGATCAGGCTGCCATGAATGCGGTGACTATCAAAACCATGGATATATACAATCTGGATCAACTGAAATATTTCGAAATGGGCCTGTCTTCCTTAAAAAAGGGCTCGAACGGAGATGTGGCCGAATTCAGTGATTATTCAATCAAAAGAGTGGATAAGAAAAAAAACGACATCTGGTATATATTAAGTTATGACGGAGCGGTAACCAATTTTCAACAACCCGAGGCCAATAGAATGATATTCATCATTAATAATTTAATCAAGGGTCAGAATTAATTCATCACCTAAAAATTCAATCTGTTCGTATGAAAAATCTTCTGCTGCTAATCCTGATTTCACCCCTGGCCATGAAGGCGCAGTTTAAAATTGTGAATTCCGGAACCATTAATATTGCTGATGTAAGGCAGGGCACCTGGCCCATCAGCCTGCAGCGTATCACCAAACCATCAGACACCTGTTATGTACTCCAATTCCGGACCCAGGAATACAATAATTCAGTGATCATCAAAACGCTGAAATTCCAGGATCTGAACCAGTTGAAATATTTCCAGCAGGGCCTGGCCGCTTTAAAAGCCGGCAATAACGGGGATGTTGCAGAATTTAAAGATTATACCATTAAACGTGTGGACATATATAAAGAAGGCACTTCCTATATATTGACCTGCGACGGCGGATTGACCAACTTTCAACAAACCGAAGCAGACCGGATGATCGCGGCGATAAACAAACAGTAAAAACCTCAGTCGTTCACTGAGGCAAACGATCCCTGAACAGGCCATAGGCGAAAGTGCCTGCCAGTGCACCGCCAATCACCGGGATCATTACCATATAACCCTGTCCGAGTAAAACAAAAACAGGTCCCGGGCAGGCGCCCGTAAGAGCCCACCCCATACCGAAAATGGATCCGCCAATCGCGTATTTTTTCCAGTGCCTGTCCTTGGAATCAAATTGTATGGTCCTTCCCCTGAAATCCTTCAGGCGGTATTTTTTTATAAGTGCTACCAGTATGGAGCCGGTTATAACAGCTGTGCCGATCATACCGTACATGAATATGGATTGAAAGCGGAACATTTCCTGGATGCGATACCAGGAAACGGCTTCCGATTTGGTCATAATGATTCCGAAAAGAATGCCCGTCAGTATGTATTTAATTGCTTTCACGATGGTTAGTTATTTAAAAATGATGGGAAACAGCAGGTATGTGGTAAATAATCCCCCCACAAAAAAACCGATCACGGCGAACAGGGAGGGTAACTGCAGGTTCGAGAGTCCCGTAATTGCATGACCGGACGTGCAACCACCGGCATACCGGGTGCCAAATCCGATTAAAAATCCACCACCCAGGAATAAAAACATTCCTTTACCGGTAAATAAATAATCCCAGTTAAAAACGGCTGACGGTTCCAGTTTTCCGTCGAATGGAATATTCAGCTTTTGCAAATCCGCTACGGTTGCAGTGGAGAGCGTCAGGGGATCTGGTGAAGAAAAAAAATGAACAGCAATATATCCCCCGATCACGGATCCGGTCAGAAACCATAAATTCCACTGTTGTCTTTTCCAGTCGAAATTAAAATAAGTAACGCGTTTCCCCAGTCCGATCATCGAACAGATATTCGACAGGTTAGCTGAAAACCCGAAGGTTTTCCCGGAAAAAATGAGGATTCCCATAATGCCGGCAATGGCCGGACCGGAAATATACCAGGGCCAGGGCTGACTAAAAAATTTTATCATCATAAATATTTTCGCTGATCATTAACCGATGTCCATGACCGTTCATAAATTTTTCGGATCGCAAAATACGAAAAGTGTTCAGCTTCTGACTTTTGGTTTTAACAGCTTGCTCCGCAGCAAATGCCTGATTTCCTGAAGTGATTCCAGGTCTTTAAATGCATCTTTAGGAACCAGGAAAAAAGACCTGCTGTTAAAATACAGGTGAAAGAAAAAGGGGGTTTCCAGAAATGCGCTGAAGTCTTTCCATGACCAGGCATGCGATCCGCGTTCTGTCTGCAATACGACTTCATGATCATTAAAATCCATGCTGAATGTATCCAGGAAAGTTTGCGATTTTTTGTAAACGCTGAGCGGAAGCCATTTCCAGAAGGTTAAGAGCAATACAAACCACAGGAATGAAAATAATAAAAAAGATAAGGGTCTGATTTTATGCAAATAAAAAAGAACCGCACTCAGGATGGTGAACAGGTTCACAATGACCAGGAGAATTTTTATTTCAGGCCTCGAAATAAAGTGATGCCTCAACGCACCCAGCACCTGCTTTTTATCATATTCGAAATGTATAACCATCTGATTGCATTAATTTTCACCCGGATATATTCCTATGATCACCCGGCCGGGTATAAAACAGAAAATCAACCAAAGCTTTTTCATAACAGCACATTGGGTTTGCAATGTACTAAGAAGCGCAGTGATTGATGAAAATGGAAGGGCGGTAATTTTACCTCATATCCCGGCAATGGTTATAATGGTGGGAGGCAGCCTGGTAAGGTGTTACAGAGCGATTGCAGGAGTACAACAGGATCAGGATTAAAGCCAGGGCCAGGATCTTTTTCATTTTTTTCATTTTGAGGTTAACATTTAACGGCTTTAGGGTGGACAAAATTGCCGTTGAATACGCCAATTTTCCTGCCAATCTGAGGGAATTTTTCCCGAAATGGGAAGTCCGGGTGACCGATGAATTATAATGGAAGTATGTTTGCCTTGCATGAAGTGTCGGACATGGGGCTTTATTAAAAAAAAGATCCCCATATGGACATACGGGGATCAGGTTAAATAAAACCGTCCAAAGTATCTTTAATGAACTAGCTGCAGCCCATGCTGTTCCCGCAGTTCAGGCACTTATAACAGGTTCCGCTGCGGATCGTGATATGTCCGCAGGTATTACAGGCCGGCGCATCACTCTGCATACTTTTCGCCGCAGCGTTTACTGCGCTCAGACCGGCTTCTGTTTTCATTATATTACCCACCGGTTTTAACTGCACCGGGTTGGCCTGCGAAACAGGCGGTTTTGTTACAATTCTCACTTCACTCAGTTCAGGCGTTTTTTTTTCCTGTTCCGTTACGGGCTGGTCCCAGTCGGCCGTACCTGTATTCATCACTTCCGGTTTGTCAAGCACGTGCACGAGGTCCGTTCTTCCCAGGTATTCATATGCCAGGGAACGGAAAATAAAATCCACTATGGAAGTGGTGCTCTTGATATTGGGATGATCCACCATACCGGAGGGCTCAAACCGGGTGAACACAAATTTCTCCACGAATTCTTCCAGGGGCACCCCGTATTGAAGGCCAATGGAAATGGCGATGGCAAAACAATTCAGCATACTCCGCATCGTTGCGCCTTCCTTGGCCATATCGATAAAGATTTCTCCCAGGGCACCATCGGAATATTCACCGGTCCGGAGGAAAATGACCTGTCCGTTGATCTTTGCCTTCTGGGTGAAGCCGCGTCTTTTTGCAGGCAGTGTTCTGCGTTCCACGATCGTGGCGAGTTCACGTTTCAATTTGGTATCGGGAGAAGACTGAACTCTTTTCTGTACTTCCAGCAATAATTCCTTCACCGTCAGCTGGCTCATATCCACGATATGAGGTTCCATCGCAGCCTGTGGTTCATTTGGAATGGTTGCTTTGGCTTCTTCCGTTGTGTCTGCCTTTTTCTTTTTATCCGATTTATTGCTGAGCGGCTGAGAAAGTTTAGAACCATCGCGGTACAGGGCGCAGGCCTTCAGGGCCAGCTTCCAGCTGAGCAGGTAGGCATCTGCAATTTCTTCAACACTGGCCTCATTCGGCAGGTTGATGGTTTTTGATATGGCACCGCTGATAAAGGGCTGAACGGCACTCATCATCCGGATATGGCCATGGGCATGAATATAGCGCTCACCGATTTTACCACATTTATTTGCGCAATCGAAAACCGGCAGGTGTTCCTTTTTCAGGTAAGGGGCACCTTCCACGGTCATCGTGCCACAGATATAATCATTGGCTTCTGCAATTTCGCCATCGCTGAAACCAATTGCTTCGAGCAGGTTCCATTCGAAATTATAATATTGTTCCGGTTGGAATCCCAGGCGCTGGAGGCATTCTTCCCCTAGGTTATACACATTAAATACAAACCCGATTTCGAATGCGGAAGCCACCGCCGCATCCAGCTTTTTAATTTCTTCAGCAAAAAATCCTTTTTCACTGAGGGTCTGGTGATTGATATGCGGCGCGCCGGCAAAAGTGCCCGCACCCACGGCATATTTTACAATGGAATCAATTTCCCGTTCTGCATAGCCCATATTTCTCAGGGCTGCAGGAACTGACTGGTTGATGATTTTAAAATAACCGCCGCCGGAAAGCTTTTTAAATTTCACGAGTGCAAAATCCGGTTCGACCCCTGTAGTATCACAATCCATCACAAGGCCAATGGTTCCGGTAGGGGCGATTACCGTTGCCTGGGCATTGCGGTAACCGTACTTTTCACCCAGCTGTACTGCGTCATCCCAGGCCTTGGTGGCGGATTTCAGCAGGTAATCCGGGCAATACTTTGCCTTGATGCCCTGTGGTTTGATTTCCAGGTTCTCATACTCATCGGCATCATAAGCCGCAAGCCGGTGATTGCGCATGACCCGGAGCATGGCTTCCCGGTTTTCTTCAAATTTTGGAAAGGGTCCCATCACTTTGGCCAGTTCAGCACTGGTCCTGTAAGAAATTCCGGTCATGATCGCACTGATTGCTCCGGCGATGCCCCGGGCTTCTTCACTGTCGTATGGAATGCCCATGACCATGAGCATGGAACCCAGGTTGGCATAACCCAGGCCCAGGGTACGGTAATCATAAGATAACTGGGCCACCTCCCTGGAGGGAAACTGTGCCATTAAAACGGAGATTTCCAGTACGGCTGTCCATAAACGACAGGTATACTCAAATCCTTCCACATCAATGATATTCGTGGTTTCATCATAGAACCTGCGGAGGTTTACCGAAGCCAGATTACAGGCCGTATT
>DHWT01000306.1:10548-11632 GCA_002413325.1 Chitinophagaceae bacterium UBA5175
GGGTTGGAAGCCCGGATACGGCCACCATTGGGGCAGGTATGCCACTCATTAATGGTAGTATCGTATTGGGTACCCGGGTCAGCACAACGCCATGCAGCGTACGAAATCTGGTTCCAAACTTCCTTGGCAGGAATCTTTTTCATGACCCTCCCGTCACTTCTTGCTTTCAATTCCCAGTCCTCATCATTTTCCAGTTTCTTAAAAAATGAATTGGGGATCCTGACTGAATTATTTGAATTCTGTCCGCTGACCGTTTTATAAGCTTCTCCTTCATAATCGCTGGCATATCCAGCGGCAATCAGGGCGGCTACCTTTTTCTCTTCTTCCATCTTCCAGTTGATGAAATCCATGATTTCCGGATGATCCAGGTCGAGACAAACCATCTTGGCTGCCCGGCGTGTGGTGCCACCGGATTTGATGGCGCCTGCTGCCCGGTCCCCGATTTTAAGAAAGCTCATGAGACCGCTGGAAGTACCGCCTCCGCTGAGTTTCTCTCCCTCTCCCCGTATATTGGAAAAATTCGTTCCCACACCCGATCCGTATTTGAATATGCGCGCTTCCCGGACCCAGAGGTCCATAATGCCGCCATCATTTACCAGGTCATCTTCCACACTCAGGATGAAACAGGCGTGTGGCTGAGGACGTTCGTAGGCAGACGTAGACTTCTTCAAAAGGCCGTCTGCCTGGTCAACGTAATAATGTCCCTGGGGCTTACCGGAGATGCCATAACTTTCAAATAAGCCGGTATTAAACCACTGGGGACTGTTGGGTACACAGGCCTGGTTTAGAATGGAATAGACCAGTTCCTCATAAAAAACAGTTGCATCCCGTTCTGTGGCGAAATAGCCATAGCGCACGCCCCAGACTTTCCAGCAATTCGCCATCCGGTGGGCGACCTGTTTCACGGAGGTTTCCCTGCCCAGGGTGCCATCGGCCTGGGGAACCCCTGCTTTACGGAAATATTTCTGGGCCAGAATATCGGTAGCGATCTGGCTCCATCCCCTGGGCACTTCCACATTCGTCATTTCAAATACGATTTCTCCCGAAGGATTGCGGATCACCGAACTGCGGTAATCATATTCAA
>DHWT01000200.1:0-2179 GCA_002413325.1 Chitinophagaceae bacterium UBA5175
CTCGTGAATGCAAAAACCCTTCAGCCGTGCTGAAGGGTTTTTATGTGCGGAAGAGGAGATTCGAACTCCCACGCCAGTTACGGCGCTACCACCTCAAAGTAGTGCGTCTACCAGTTTCGCCACCTCCGCAGCTCAAAACTTTAAAATGGACTGCAAAAATAGCTTTTCCCTGCAATAATTCCCAATTCCCGAATTCGCATCTGCCGGCCGGAGGATCAATTTTTCGGAAGTATGATCCGAAAGGTGGTTCCCTTCCCCGTTTCAGACTGTTTCACAAATAATTCGCCCTTATGATAGGTCTCTATGATCCGTTTGGACAGGGAAAGCCCCAGGCCCCAGCCCCGCTTTTTTGTTGTAAATCCCGGATCAAATACACGGCGGATATTTCCGGGAGCAATGCCTTTGCCGGTATCGCTTACGTCGATAACCACCTGATGCGGTTCATCCTTTATTTTTATTTCGATATGGCCCCTGCCTTCCATGGCGTCCAGGGCATTTTTTAACAAGTTCTCAATCACCCAGTCAAACAGGGGCGGTGAAATATTTGCTTCAATAGGAGTTTGACCGTTTGTCTCAAAGCTGAACTGCACTTTGGAGGTCGTCCGCCTCCGCATATAGTCCAGCATTTGCTGAATCTGGTAAACCAGGTCCCATTTTTCCAGGTGCGGGATGCTGCCGATTTTGCTGAACCGGTCGGAAACCAGTTTCAGCCGGTCCACATCCTTCTGCAATTCGGATACGGTTTCGGCAGGAATCCCCTCTTCCTTCAACATTTCAATCCATCCCTGGAGCGAAGACAACGGAGTTCCCAGCTGATGGGCCGTTTCTTTTGCCATACCCGCCCATACCTGGTTCTGGGTAGCCCGGTTATGGGAAGTAATGGAGTAGACGATAAAAAATATCAGCACCGCCACCAGCAAGAGTTGAATGAGTGGAAAATAACGAACCTGGTCGAGCAAAACGGTATGTCCGTAGTAATACCGGTTCGCCGTATAGGGAGAATCGCTCCATTTGATTTCCAGCGGGGGATTTTGCGAACGGAAAATTTTTAATTTCCTGGAGAGGTAGGTACTGTCGCGGGAGATTTTCAGTGAATCCAGGTTGAAATAATCGGTGATGCTGTCGTTCTCGTTCGTTTCGATGATGGGTATGGAATGTTGTTCATTCCGGATCAGGTTGGGCAGGGTGAGATCGGGATTTAAAATGGCTTTACTGGCGGCCAGCCACTGTTCAATTTTCTGCTGCTCTTCCATTTGAATCTTCTGCGCCAGGTATTGGGAATAGAAAATGGTTCCGCTTACAATAGCGATCCCAAGAAGGGCCAGGAGCCAGCGCCAGTTAAAACGGAATCCGATCATGGCACTAAAGTAGGTAAAGCACGTGAAAACTTATTTCACTTACGGTTTACAAGGCAATGCCTTACTTTTGGCGCTCCTTTTTTATAATCAAGCATAAAGAGATTGGCTAAAGTTGCAGTTGTTATTATAAACTATAACGGGCGTAAATTCCTGGAGCAATTCCTGCCTTCCATCCTGGCGAGTACCTATTCAGATATGGAACTCATTGTTGCGGACAATGCATCCACCGACGATTCCCTGGCATTCCTGCGCGCCCGTTACCCCGCAGTGCGAATCATTGAGCTGAAAAGAAACTACGGGTATGCCGGCGGATATAATGAAGCCCTGAAGGAAGTGCAATCTAAATATTATGTATTGCTGAATTCGGATGTGGAAGTCAGTCCGGGATGGATTGAGCCGGTGATTGGCCTGATGGAGCAGGATCCCCATATCGGTGCCTGCCAGCCGAAAATTTTAAGTTATCACCAAAAAGACCATTTTGAATATGCCGGTGCAGCCGGCGGATGGCTGGACTGCCTGGGGTATCCCTTTGCCCGGGGACGGATCTTTGATATTTGTGAAGCCGACCGGGGTCAGTATGATGAGGTGCAGAAAATATTCTGGGCCAGCGGGGCGGCTTTATTTGTAAGGGCTGAATTATTTCACCAGGCGAAGGGTCTGGATACCTACTTTTTTGCTCATATGGAGGAAATTGATTTCTGCTGGCGCCTGCAGTTACTGGGGTATCATATTTATGCCTGCCCGGCTTCCGTGGTCTATCATGTAGGCGGTGGCACCCTGCCAAAAGGAAATGAAAGAAAGGTATTCCTGAATTTCAGGAA
>DHWT01000200.1:2524-4747 GCA_002413325.1 Chitinophagaceae bacterium UBA5175
GCCTTTAAATCTCTTTTTGCGGGACAATTCGTGTATTTCCTGGCGGTGGGGGAGGCTCATCTGGCCTTCCTGAAATGGGTATTATTCAGGCAAAAACAAAGTGTTTTTCCGGTAAGGCGCCGGGCCCGTTTATGCGGCTGGTATCAGCATAGTGTGGCCTGGAAGCATTTTGTGGAAGGAAAGGAAAGATTTGATGAAATTGTAGGCGCCAAAAGATGATTTTTTATGGGAATCTGCTATTTTTGCGCGGTAAATAACTGATACTTATGCAGGAAGAAGTAGAAGAATATAAAGACCCCAAGTTGAAGGACATCACGTATAACTGGGTGAATTCCTCGGTTTTTTTGTTTTACCTCGAAGTGTTTTGCATCATTGCCCTCCTGTTGGGTGGGTGTTATGGGTTATATACCCACCGGTATAAGGGTAAGCCCGATGTAGTGGTTCCTGCCAATACGCAATACACCCCGGAATACAAGTAGCAAAAAATTTCAAAAGGAGGCAGGGAATACTTATTTTTGCTGCCCCCTGCAGTTCTTATGATAGTTGATCAGCGGAAGTAGCTCATTTGGTAGAGCACGACCTTGCCAAGGTCGGGGTGGCCGGTTCGAGCCCGGTCTTCCGCTCAGCGATTCCATCCGGCAGGATGGAATTTTTTTTTGAATTTACCCTGGTGGCGGAACAGGTAGACGCGCAGGACTTAAAATCCTGTCTGCCGAAAGGCGGGTACGGGTTCGATTCCCGTCTGGGGTACCTAATATAATTATAATACCTTATAAATTAATAAATTATAAGGTATTTTCTATTTAAAGGGATGCAAATTGAAGTTATTGCTTGACTAACCACAATGATCCATTAGAAGGAAGTAGGTAGGAAGAAAATCCACCGGCGAGATAGGGTCCAAATACCAATGTGTCTCCGCTGCTAATTTGGTACGCATCCCTCCCAACGTTAATCTTATTTTTGTAAAAGCTCACACTATCATAAGTCCAAGTAGTTCCACCCGGGCTGTAATTTGTAAATGATCCATGCCCGGTTTGATAAGTCCCGGAATCTATTTGAATGTTTTTTTGAACTCTTTTCCAGGTATGGTCAGAATTAAATGTAAGTATGTCCTGATAACCTACACTATCGGGTGTGGTCGGAGGACCCGGGCAATCACAATAAGTTTGGAACCAAATCCAGGTACCAACTAAACTTTTCCCTTGAGCAGGAGAATCGCTCTTTTTACAAGCAAAAAGAGTAATTACATACATCAAACCAAAAAAAGTAAATGTCCGAATCTTTAACATAAAAGAAAGATTTTGGCAGTTTAATTCGGACCGGTGATCTTAGCAGCAACCAAATTAATTACAAACCTTTTATATTCCGATATATACTGTAAAGTAAGTTTTAAGGATTAGTAGATAGATTATTTCAAATAACTATTCATATGCTAAACTCCTAATAATAATTAATCCTGATCCTTGTGTCGAAATCTAAATAATATCTTATGATTTTTTGGATCTATCGGATCTCGATATAAAATAATTTGAATATCGGTATCTAAATGTATTTTCTCATTCAAAGGTGAAAATCTAATATTAACGACAGACATTCCAGAATCAATTGATTTCTTAAAGAAAGGTTTATCAAATTTAGTTTGAAGTTTATTTAAATCAATTTCCGCCGCCAATTTATTAGAATAGTTAAGTGTTAGATATATATCACTAATACCATTTACCTTATTGTCAGATTCTAATGTTAAATATTGAATTTCGCCATCTTCATATCCCCCTTCAAAAAAAGGATGCTTTTTAAAGGTTGTCGCATGCAATGTAGGAATTTGTGGAACTGGATCCAATGGAGGTGAAATAACGGACCATGACCCTATACCGGTTTCCTTAGAGATCATTACAGGAATATACTTTTTAACAAATTCTAATATTATAGAATCAGGTTTTCTTTCCCAGGCATTAAGAAGTAATGCGTTTGCGTATTTATATAATTCTTCAGATTGTGCAGAAAGATTATTCATTGCTAAAAGTATCAGGTATAATACTCCCCCTTTTCGAGACCAAAAGGCTGGGCGGTTAAGTTAATATTTCCTCTCAGAATTTCATTCATCAGGCTGCTTTTTTATTGGATTCCAGGTACCGGTTATTGGGTGTCTGTTTTGTTGTCTGGTGCGTTTTATCGTTATAGTAGGTGATAGGGCCTTAAACTCCTTTATAGAGTTCAAGGCCA
>DHWT01000295.1:0-34358 GCA_002413325.1 Chitinophagaceae bacterium UBA5175
TGGGCAAATACCGGAAAATGCATATTCCGGATGACCCCTCCTTTTACGAAAAATTTTATTTTACACCCGGCGACCTGGGCTACCGGGTTTTTAAAACGACCTATGCGCAGATCGGCGTCCTGATCTGCTGGGATCAGTGGTATCCGGAAGCTGCCCGGATCACGTCCCTGATGGGCGCGGAAATTCTTTTTTACCCGACTGCCATTGGTTGGTCCACTGTGCAGGACCAGGCGACGAATGAAGAGCAATTCAATGCCTGGCAAACCATACAGCGGAGTCATTCCATTGCCAATGGAGTGCATGTGGTTAGTGTGAACCGGGTGGGTTTCGAACAGGATGGCGCCATGAAATTCTGGGGCGGATCTTTTATTTCGAATCCATTCGGCAGGATACTCTGCCAGGCAGGCCATGACCAGGAGGAAGTGATTATACAGGAACTGGACACGGCTAAAACAGACAGCTACCGCACGCACTGGCCCTTTATGCGCGATCGCCGGATCGATTCCTATCAACCCATTACCAAACGATTTATAGATGAAGATTAGCCGGCCCACGCCGAAGGATCTGGGCTACCGTTTTCCGGCAGAATTTGAGCCCCATGCTGCCACCTGGTTAAGCTGGCCGCATAAAGAAGCCACCTGGCCGGGAAAAATCGAAAGTATTTATTCGTCGTATTGTCTTTTCATAAAGGCCCTGTCGGAACAGGAAGAAGTTCATATCAATGTGCTGCATGAAAGCATGAAGGCCATTGCAGCGGAAAAACTGAAAGCCGTTTCCGCAAATATGGAAAGAGTACGGTTTTTTATGCATCCGACCAATGATGCCTGGTGCAGGGATCATGGTCCGGCATTCCTGGTCAACCCCGCCGCCGCACAACCCAAAATTGTTATAGACTGGAATTATAATGCCTGGGGAAATAAGTACCCGCCCTTCGATCTTGATGACCGGATCCCCACACTGGTCGCAAACGCTTACCGGATACCGGTGCTCTATCCGGAAATCATCATGGAAGGCGGATCGGTGGATTTTAACGGGAAGGGGACCCTGATCACTTCGGAATCCTGCCTGCTGAATAAAAACAGGAACCCGCACCTGGACCGGTCCGGAATCGAAGCTTACCTCGAAGCCTATTATTGCGTAGACCAGGTGCTCTGGATAAAAGAGGGTATTGTGGGAGACGATACCGACGGACATATTGATGATACCGTGCGGTTTATTAATGAGGACAGTGTGCTCGCCGTTGTGGAAGAAAATCAATCGGATGATAACTATGAAATCCTGCAACGCAATCTGGCTGATCTGAAAACCATGCGCCTGTTGAACGGCAAACAACTCAACGTGATTGAACTGCCGATGCCGGATAAAATAGTGTATGAAGATCTGCGCCTGCCGGCTTCCTATGCTAATTTTTATATCGCCAACGGTCTGGTGGTTGTGCCCACATTCCGCTGTGATCAGGATGACCGGGCCTTACGCATCATTCAAGATGCGTTCCCGGAACGCAAAGTGACCGGCATCGATTCAACAGATATCATCTGGGGACTGGGCAGTTTTCACTGTCTCAGCCAGCAGGAGCCGGCGGTCTGAAAATTAAAAATTAAGAATCATAAGGTAAAAAAAACCGCAAATGACCGGCTATCACTTTTTACTCCCTGCTTTTTAATTTTTACTTGGGATTATCCATAAGTTTGTGATACTATAAAATTGATACATGAAAAAAACGATGCTGCTATCCCTGATGGTCCTGTCAGGTCTGCTGGGGTTCTCCCAGAAAAAAGAAAAAGTCATTTCAGTTATTCCCGAGCCGGTCAGTATGACCCGTGGTTCAGGTTATTATAAGTTACCGGAATCCATTTCCGTTAATATTCCCAACCTGCCTGAATTGAAATCAACAACGGAAAGCATCCTGGGAAAACTGGCGGCAACAGGAAAAAAAGTGTCCATCCGCAATGATAAAAGCGCATCAATTCGTTTTGTGTTAAACAAAACGGCGGAGAAGGAGCTGGGAGATGAAGGTTACCGGTTATCGGTGAAATCCACGGGTATCCAGATCTCAGCAAATAAACCTGCCGGCCTGTTTTACGGGGCACAAACACTCTGGCAACTGCTTCCCCAGGAAATAGAAAGTAAAACAAAAGTGAGCGGCGTCAACTGGCAGGCTCCGGTTGTGGAGATCACCGATTACCCGCGTTTTGGATGGAGGGGACTGATGTTCGATGTTTCCCGTCATTTCTTTACAAAAAAAGATGTCGAGGATTTTATCGACGAAATGGCTCAGTATAAGTTCAACCTCCTGCATATGCACCTGACAGATGACGAAGGCTGGCGGATTGAAATCAAGAGTCTGCCCCGCCTTACCTCAGTGGGAGCCTGGAATGTTAAGCGGGAAGGATATTTTGGAACTTTTGCACCCATACCGAAAGATGAACCCAGGAATTATGGCGGATTTTATACACAGGACGATATCCGCGAGCTGGTAAAATATGCACAGGACCGCTTTGTAAATATCCTTCCGGAAGTGGATGTGCCCGGACACAGTATGGCTGCCATTGTAGCGTACCCGGATCTTTCCTGTACACCCGGATCAGACCAGTACCAGGTGATATCCGGAGAAAAATTCATGGACTGGCCCGGTCCGGTTGCACTGGAGGACAATACGCTTTGCCCGGCCAATGAAAAAGTTTACACGTTCCTGAATACCGTATTTACAGAAATCGCGGGCTTGTTCCCCTTCCCCTATATTCATGTGGGCGGAGATGAGTGCGCGAAAAATTTCTGGGAAAAGAGTGATGCGATCAAACAGCTGATGGCGAAAGAAAACCTGAAGACCATGGAAGAAGTGCAAAGCTATTTTGAGAAACGCGTTGAGAAGATTGTGGAATCCAAAGGAAAGAAACTGATCGGCTGGGACGAAATCCTGGAAGGCGGACTGGCCCCCAATGCGCTCGTGATGAGCTGGAGGGGTATCCAAGGGGGGATTGCAGCAGCCAAAATGGGACATCAGGTAGTGATGAGCCCGACCACGTATGTTTACCTGGATTATATGCAGGGGGATGCAATCAGCGAGCCACGTATATATTCCACCCTGCGCCTCAATAAAACTTATGAATTCGAACCGGTTCCTGAAGGCGTGGAATCCAAATATATCCTGGGCGGCCAGGGTAACCTCTGGACAGAACAGGTTTATAATACCCGGCACCTGCAATACATGATATGGCCCAGAAGTCTGGCCATTTCTGAGTCCCTCTGGTCCCCGAAAGAAAAAAAGAACTGGAACTGGTTTGCAACCAAGGTGGAGAACAATTTCGGACGGATGGACCTCCAGAACGTAAAATATGCCCGTACGATGTTCGATCCGATATTTGAGGTGAGCAAGGCGCCCAATGACTCGCTGCTCATCACGCTGAGTACGGAAATCCAGGGCCTGGATATACATTACAGCTTCGACAACTCCCATCCGGATAATTTTTACCCGGTATATAAACAACCCCTGCTGGTACCCAAAGACGCCGTCATGCTGAAAGTGATTACGTACCGGGGAAACCAGGTGATGGGAAAACAGATCGACATGCCCATTGACGAACTGAAAAGACGTCTGACCAAAGGAAACAGGGAGGATTAGAAAGACTATCCACTACTTATTAACAGGAGGGGCAACCATTCATCATTTTGATTAGGTTTGTCCCCTACCAATCTATTGATCCGTGCGTTTAAAAAGTCTGGATATAAAGGGGTTTAAGAGTTTTGCAGACCGGACCCATATTCTTTTTAATGAAGGGATTACCGGCATCATCGGTCCGAATGGCTGTGGTAAGAGCAATATTGTGGACAGTATCCGATGGGTGATCGGTGAGCAAAAAATCAGTCATTTAAGATCTGAGAATCTGGAAAGCCTGGTCTTTAACGGATCCAAGAACCGGACGGCCTCGGGCCTCGCAGAAGTGAGTCTTACGTTCGAGAATACACGAAATCTGCTGCCTACGGAATTCAGTACCGTAACCGTTACCCGTAAGTTTTATAAAAGCGGGGAAAGCGAATACCGGCTCAACGATGTGAGCTGCCGCCTCAAAGATATCCAGAACCTTTTCATGGATACGGGCATCTCTACTGACAGTTATGCCATTATTGAACTGGGTATGGTGGATGATATCATCCGCGACAAGGAAAACAGCCGGCGCCGCATGCTGGAACAGGCTGCCGGTATTTCCATTTATAAGACAAGAAAAAAAGAAGCCCGGCAAAAGCTGGATGCAACCGAACAGGACCTGGCCCGTATTGAGGACCTGCTGTTTGAAATAAACAACCAGTTAAAAACTCTGGAGAACCAGGCCAAAAAAGCGGAGAAGTATTTTGAAATTAAAAAAGAATACCGCGAAGTCAGTATTGAACTGGCCAAAGCCTCCCTGGAAGGATTCAACGCCAGTTATAAAAACCTGCAGGCCCAGACTGAATCGGAAACGGATAAAAAGTTTCAGCTCGAAGCAATGATCGCCGGGGAAGAAGCGGCTCTTGAAAAAGATAAACTCGCATTTGTTGAAAAGGAAAGGCAGTTACAGGCGCTGCAGCACGCTTTTAATGAATTGGTTCAGCAATTAAGAAATAAGGAAGGAGAGAAAAACCTGGTAAGTCAACGCATGAATTTCCTGCAGGAAAAAGAATCCAACCTGCAGGATTTTCTGCTGAATGGCGCAGGCCAGGTGCAGGGCCTGGAAGAAAGCGTCCTGTTTACGGATACCCAGGTGGGTGAGGAAGAAATCAAACTCGGCCAGCTGCTTCAAAACCTCGAAACACTCAGGGAAAAAACGGAAGCGGCCAGGTCATCCTTCGGTAATGTGAAAGAATTGCTCGACCAGCTGAGAAGCGAACACGCGCAGGCCCAGCGACGGCAGTTTGATTCAGAGAAAAATATTGCGGTAGCAGATACTTCCATTCAAAACCTGGAAAGGGCGCTGAAACAACAGGAAGAAGAATCAACGGCCCGGGCGCAGCAGATTAAACAACTGGGCTTCGACAATGAGTTAACATCCGATCAGATGGAAACCAGGAGAACCGATCTGAGACAGCTGCAGGAGCACCAGGAAAGAACCCGGGAACAGATTTTGCAGACGCAGGAAAAACTCGAAGGGCTTCGCCAGGAACTGGCAGAAGAAAACCGTAAATATGACGCCAAGAAAAATGAACACGACCTGCTGAAAAGCCTGATTGATTCCATGGAAGGGTACCCGGAAAGTGTGAAGTTCCTTCATAATAATCCCAACTGGAATCATACCGCCCCGGTTCTCTCGGATATCATTTATGTAAAGGAAGAATTCAGAACTGCCGTGGAAAATGTTCTTGAACCCTACCTCAATTATTATGTGGTAAACGACCTGGAAGAAGGTCTCAAAGCGGTTCACCTTCTGGATGCCAATAAGAAGGGGAAAGCTAATTTTTTCCTGCTCAATAAATTTCCGGCGGAACTGCCCGTTACCCATGAACAACCCGCTGATACCGTGTCTGCGCTGAGTGTAATTGAGGTGGATGCGAAGTATTTGCCGCTGGCCAGGCACCTGCTGCAACATGTATTTATTGCCGAAAAAGAACCCTCCCTGGAATGGTTCAATAGCGAATCCAACGGATCTGTGATCCTGGAAAAACATGGCAAATATGTAAAGGGTAAATACTCCCTGACCGGGGGAAGTGTGGGTCTGTTTGAAGGGAAGAAAATCGGACGCGTGAAAAACCTGGAAAAAATTTTCCGGGACGTACTCGAACGCGAACAGGTGGTAAACCGCCTGAAATCAGAAATTCAGGCTCGTCACAATGAAGTGATTGGATATAATGAACAACTAAAAGAACAGGCACTTCGCCAGGTACAGGAAGATATCAACCGGTTGAACAACCAGCTTTTTGCCATACAGAATAAAACAGAAAGTCTGAACGGGTTGCAGGAATCTGCCGTCCGGAGGATCCAGGAGCTCCGCAGTCAGCTCCGGCAAACACAGGAATCGATTGCTGGTACACGGAATAATGCCCTGCGCCTGATGGAGGAAGTGAATGAACTGAAAGAAAAAATAACCCGGGGTCAGGAGCAGTTCGCTGTTGCAGAAACTGCGTATAACACTGCACTGGCCGGTTTCAACGAAGTGAACCTGCAGATGATCCAGCAACAAAACCGGATTGCAGCTTTGAAACAGGAGCGTGAGTTTAGAAATAAACAACTGGCTGATTTAAGAATCCAGATTGAAAACAACCGTTTGCAACTGGAACAAACCCAGCTCCAGATTACAGAAAGCAGCGGATCGCTTCAATTGCTGGAAACCGCATTGACGGATTTGATGCGCAATAAGGAGGCGGAAGAGAAAAAGCTGAATGAGGCAGACCAGGCCTATTATTTAGAAAGAAATAACCTGAGCGAGAAAGAAACGGCCCTCCGCCAGTTGATCCGCCAGAAGGAAAACGCTGAACACCTTCTCGGAGAGATCAAGGACCGGCTCAATGATCTGAAACTTCAGCTCGCCGGAATGAAAGAAAGACTGCATGTTGAATTCCGGATCAACCTCGATGATATTATTGATGAAGCCCGGACGGGCGAACAACCTGCGGAGGAATTGCAGGATAAGGCCGACCGGATGAAGAAAAGACTGGAAAACCTGGGCGAAGTAAATCCAACGGCCGTGGAAGCATTCCAGGAGATGAAAAGACGCTATGATTTCATTGTGGAGCAAAAGAACGACCTGGTGAATGCAAAAGACACCCTGTTACAAACCATACAGGAAGTTGAAACCACCGCCAATCAGCAATTTCTGGAAACCTTTGGCAAAGTGCGGGAAAATTTCCAGAAAGTATTCAAGGCCCTGTTTACTGAAGAAGACACGGCGGACCTGGTTTTGGAAAACCCGGATAACCTGGCTGAGACCGGGATTGATATTGTAGCCAAACCCAAAGGCAAAAGACCATCCTCCATACAGCAACTAAGCGGGGGGGAGAAGACCCTTACGGCAACGGCGCTGCTCTTCGCGATCTACCTGATCAAGCCCGCGCCCTTTTGTATCCTCGACGAAGTGGATGCACCATTGGATGATGCCAATGTTGGAAAGTTTACGAATATGATTCGCCAGTTCAGCGATAACTCCCAGTTCATTATTGTGACCCACAATAAAATGACCATGAGCAGTGTAGATGTCATTTATGGGGTTACTATGCAGGAAGCCGGCGTCAGCAAACTGGTGCCGGTCGATTTCAGGTCATTGAGTACCCAGGCGTCTTAAGCTAATTTTGAAGTGTGTAAAATCGGAAATTGACCCCGTATCAAATTTTCAATTCTCCGTTCATTCAGTTTTTTCTGCATTTTCTTCATGAAATCACTTCGTCAATCTGCCCAGACCGGGTATTATAATGGAATGAACCCTGAATTGCGTAATTCCAGGTCAGGTGTGTTAATTTTTCAACTAATGAATATGTCTCCTTTTCATGACCCCGCCGGAAGCCTCCTTTATAGTATGGGCAAACACGAAGGCCTGCGGGTCGGTTTCACTTACCAGGTTTTTCAGTTTCCGTAGCTCAAGCCGGGTGATCACCGTAAAAATGATATCTACGTCAGAATGAATGTGGAATTTGCCTGGTAAAAATCCTCTTTCTCCTTTGTAAACGGTAATACCGCGGCCCAGTTCATTCACAAGTCTGTGTTTTACCAGTTCACTTTTCCCGGAAATGATTGTTACCCCGGTATAAGCTTCTATTCCTTCTATTACATAGTCGATGGTTTTACTGGCTGTAAAATAAGTCAGCATGGAATAAAGTGCCGTTTGAATCCCAAACCGGAACGCAGCAATACTAAAAATGAGCACATTCAGAGCCAGGTTAATTTCACTGATGGTGAAACTGGTCCTTCTGCAGGTATATAATGCCAGTACTTCTATCCCGTCTATTGCACAACCCGCCCGCATGGTCAGTCCGATCCCGGTACCGAGAAAAAAACCTCCAAAAATGGAAACCAACAGCTTATCGGAGGTCATAACGGGGTAGGGAATATAAAGCTGGCAGATCCCCAGCAGTACGATACAGATTAAAGTTTTCCAGGCGAAATGTTTATTGATCGTAAAAAGTCCCATGATAATAAAAGGAAGGTTGGCAATAACGATCACATAGGCCAGGTTAAAATGGTAAATTTCATGGATCAGCAGGGAAATCCCCGTGACACCCCCGTCAAAAAAATTGTTGGGCACCAGGAATCCTTTGAGCGCAAAAGCAGCTGTAATTACACCCACGATGATCAGGATGCCGTCAGACAAATAAAAACTTTTGTGACCCGTTACGGAATGCTCGGTTTGAATTTCGGTTTTAACAACAAGCAGGTTTTGATGCTGAATGGTGGAAAGCCTGTCTATTGCCGACAGCGTGAAATATTTATGTTCCTCCAAAAAATGGATCTGTTTATGTGTCCATTCCTGCCTGCTTTTAACAAAGCCTGCCAGCAGCATTTCCTGGTAGAGATTTTCTGCTTTTTCCTTATATTCATGGGTGCCCAGGTAGTAGAGGTCTGAATCACATAAGATTTCAGCCATTTTATTTTGGGGTTGCTGGGGCACACTTGTAGCCTGGATCAACTGGCAAATCTCCCTGATTTGTTTCTGGGAATAATCAAAATCGGGCAGGTAGGTAGCAGCCAGCCGGCAGGAAACTTCTTCATGGCCTTCATAAGCAGTTAAAAAACCCGAATCATGAAATAGGGCAGCTGTTTTGAGAATGACCAGATCCTCCCCTGAAATATTTTCCATCTCCGCCAGTTCCTCGCAACCGGAAATGACTTCCCGGGTATGATGAATATTATGATAGGTAAGTTCCGGGGGCAGCTCATTTTCCAGTTTGTTCAGCAAAAAAGTACGCGCTTCTTCATATCTCATGTGTTTCCAGGAGTTTGGGGTTCTTGTAGAAGTAAATGTAATTCAAATTAGGTATTCCTCAGGCTATTTTGGAGTTGGTTCATCCCATTCCAGCCGGGCAATCGTGCCCCGGGTACCTGCCAGGAAAACAACCCGGCCCGTTTTGGCCCGGCGGCATACGTGAAAACTCATTCCGGATATCCCTTTCCATTGTCTACCCCCGTCTGACGATATATCTACGCCGGTTGTGCCGCAGCAGATCATTCTTTCTCCATCTATATATTCCACACAGCTACGGTATCCACGTGGCGGGACCAGCGGGGGTTGCTGGCTGAATGGATGAAGCCGGACCCGGAGACTGTTCCGGTAACTTAATGTATCATGGGAAAAATCTCCCCCAACGATAAATGCCTGGTCCGGATCATCCGGACTGACCGCAATAGAATTGGCACCGGTGGTTTCCTGCCCATGGCTGATTAATAAAGGATAACGGCCCGATAAAAGATAAAGGCATGATTTTTTTCCCCCGGATACCAGGGCCCAGCTGCCCTGGGAAGCTCCCCGGATATTGGATCCGCTGGCCGCGAAAAAAGCTTCACCGGTTGCCGTGGGTTCATAACCGGGAAACTCTATTTTATTCCAGCTTTTCCCCTTATCGGCAGATCCGGCAAAAAATATTTTTCCTTCCACCGGATCGCCTATAACGGCTCCCTGGTCGCCGGAAAAATCCATTGCGTCCAGGAAAACAGATTTTGCGGAATCTTCGAATACGGTTTTCCAGCTTTTACCTCCATCCGATGTTCTCAATATTACGGCCGGTTCTGTAACGCCCATGATTACCGCTTCCAGTTCACTGAAGGCCTCTATATCCCGGAAATCTGATTTTTCATACCGCGGCACCCGGATCCATTTCCAGGTTTGTCCGCCGTCTGCAGAATGCCCCACGGAACCACCCGATCCGCTGACCCAGATGATCTGATCGCTGACCACACTCAACCCGCGCAGGGAAACAGGAAATCCGGTGGTTAAAATGCGGATTTGTTGTGCCTCTATGGATCCGGTTAGAATGATGAAAAGAAGAAGAACCGGGGTGGTTTTAAACATAATATCCTAAATAACGGAAGAAAAACCAATTATTCATTGCAAGGATTCAATTTTTTGGGAAAAGCCATTCATCAGAAGGGCGCTTCCGGGATTTGTTCCTCACTTTCCTCCACCGGAATTTTCAGGATAAATTCACTGTAATGGACGTCATCATGGTTGCTGAATGCGCCATAAGCATCCACACTGTACCCCCTGGTTCCATCATTGCCTTCCATTACATATAATATGGAAGAGTCAGACGGATCTGATTCTCCTTCAAACCGGTAGGTCCTAATGATTTTGAGATCATGCGGCTGGTAGAATTTGCCATGGCCGATCGTGAAACCTTCAGGCTTCAATATGAATTCATTGTCCTGACGTTTCAATCTCAATTTTTCGATTACCTGGCTTAAAGTGGTCATTTCCGGGGTATTTATCATATGCCTGGTTTGGATTGATTTGTAAAATCCAAATTGCGTACCATTTTTTACAGAAGAAATATCCTGTTGTCTTTGTCTGCAAGATGCTGCGGAATGTAGATTTATTTTCTCTTTTACCAATTATTCATGTGCAAAATTTTCTTAGGATGACCGGTGTTTCGGGCAATTGCCATTCTGACTGTTTTAACGAAACGAATTCGCATAACGGCAGCATGAAAAATTCAAGTGTAAACATCGAACATGACGGGCGGGCTATTACAGTTAATCTTTTGCCATCCTTTCATTGCCAATGAATTTGGTACAACTGTTGTGCGTATTTTATCAAACCTGTTTTATGATTGCTTCTGTTGCCCACAAAACTCCTGGAATCATTTTGGAAAAGCTTTACCGCTTATTAAGTTCCTTACAGGAAGTGAAAAATTACTATGAGGAAGTAGCTAAACGAATCCAGAATAAACAATTGAAATTATCAATACTTGGTCTGGCACAGGAAAGTAAACAATATGCGAATGAACTGATTGCGCATATTGAAACCCTGGGCGGTGATATGCAGGAAGGCACTAAGGCGGACTGCAACCGGGTGGCTGTATCCGGAGAAATCCAGGAAATACCGGGCAGCAGAGAAGATTTCGTTGGACTGAAACTGGGCGAACAGCAGGTCATGAAAACTTATCGGGAAGTCCTGAACGAACCTTTTTTATATGATACCATCCGGCAGATGATACGTTACCAGCAAAACGGTTTGTTACATTGTTTTTCCCAGATACGGATGCTGTACGCCACTTTATTAAAATCAGGCAGTTAATTTTTTGTTAGCATCCTCCGGATTTTGTGCTTTAACAGAAGTTCTTTGGAAATGGTGTGGTTTTGGCAGGGATTACAGATATATTTTTCGGAATTGTATTAAAACTTTAAAATAAATAACATGCGTACTTCCAAAATTTTATTGGGTTTTTTAGCAGGGGCAGCTGTAGGAGCCATCATCGGTATTTTATTTGCGCCTGACAAAGGCACTGAAACCCGCCGGAAAATTTCAGACCAGGGCAACGACCTCGCTGATAACCTGAAAGGGAAATTCACCGATCTGGTAGATGGCGTAAAGGAAAAATTCACTGCTGTTAAATCCGAAGCTGAAAATGTGGCAGGGAAAGGGTATTCCGCCTATAATCGTGCAAAGGCTGAATTCAAATCATAAACATAAGCCTAAGGCTTCAGGCCTTAGGCTTAGTTTTAATAACGAGTCAGTTCGGGCTGAACCTGGTCGATATAAGCCAGGATGCCTCCTTTTAAATTAAAGAGATTTTCAAAGCCGAATTTTTCTTCCAGTTCCCGGATTGCTTTCAGGCTTCGAACGCCTGATTTACAATATACAACCACATCGATATCCCGGGGAATCTGGTCGGCATGATCCATTACAGTAGCCAATGGAATCAGTTCTCCACCGATCTCGACGATCTTGAATTCTGATGGTTCCCTGACATCGACCAGACTAAATTTTTTACCCTTCACCTGCCATTCATACAGTTCCTTTGCGCCGATTTCTTTCACCGGTTTTTCTTCCACTGCGCGCATACCGCAAAACTGTTCATAATCGATCAGTTCACGGATGACCGGATTTTTCCCGTTAACCGGGTTATCTTCCCTTCGTTTGATCTTAAATGTGCGGCTTTCAAAATTCAGGGCATCGAAGGTGTAGAACCTGCCCGTCAAAGGTTCGCCGACCCCGGTAATTACTTTAATGACTTCCAGAGCCTGCAGACTGCCGATAATCCCGGGCAGCACACCGAGAACACCTCCTTCAGCACAATTGGGCACGAGGCCCGGTGGCGGGGGCGTCGGATAAAGATCCCGGTAATTGGGACCCCGTTCACCCCGGCTGTTTACGTAATTAAAAACAGAAACCTGACCTTCAAACTGGAAAATGGAACCATATACATTGGGTTTGTCCAATAGCAGGGTGGCATCGTTCACCAGGTAGCGGGTTGGAAAATTATCCGTTCCATCGGCCACAACATCATAATCCTTAATGATATCGAGGGCATTCCCTGAATGGATATGGGTATTATGCAATATAAAACGAACATGGGGGTTCAATGCTTCCAGTCTTCGCCTGGCTGCTTCCACTTTGGGTTTTCCAATTTCATGGATATCGAATAATACCTGTCTTTGCAAATTGCTGTCGTCTACCACATCAAAGTCAACGATGCCAATGGTTCCGACGCCGGCAGCTGTGAGGTAGAGCAGGGCCGGACTTCCCAATCCGCCACTCCCGATGATCAGCACTTTTGCTGCTTTCAGTTTTAACTGGGCCTCCTCACCAAATTCCGGTATGATGATATGCCGGTTATAACGGGCGAGCTCTTCTTTGGAGAATTGAATATCCCGGATGGCCATAAATATTTTTTTAGTGGGTACCACCTGCAATGGCAGGTACGATACTGATAATGGATGAAGGGTTTACCGGTGTTTTTCCTTCCTGCAGGTCCCGGATATCTTCATCACCGGCGAATATGTTTACAAAAGAACGCAGGGATCCCTGCGGGTCCATTAAATGTTTTTTAAGTTCGGGATAATCCTGTGTTATCTTTTCAATGATTTCCCCGACGGTGCCGGCTTCTACCTGGAGCCGGGATGTCTGATTGGTAAATTTCCGGAGTGGTGTTGGAATAATTACTGTTGCCATTAGATGGATTGATTTAAATGAACAGGTGAAAAACGCTCTTCTTCAAATTGCGATGCCTCGTTGAGCCGCCAGCTTCGGATATGATCGATCCGGCCCTGCATCACGGATATAATGATGTAGGAAAAATAAGGTTGTGCGGCCACCCGGTCATGTTCCGATGGTATGGCCGGATGATTCGGATGGGAATGGTAAATGCCCAATAAAAGCAGTTCGTTTTCAACCGCGAATTTTTCTGCAAGCATATAATCTTTCGCAGTGATTTCGAATCGTCTGCTTTTATCTCCCGGTTTGGCATTGTGCACGTCCCGGATGGTTGAAACCGTACGGGTACGATCGTTTTGTTCATAACCAAATAAAAAACCGCAGCATTCATCCGGGAACATTTGGACGGCATGTGCTTTCATCTGGTCGAGGGGGTTGGATTCGATTACAATCATTTGAATAATTTTTTAATGAGTTCCCCGTATTTATCACCATTATCCGGGAGCAGGGTGACGACCGTGCCCTGGTCCAGCCGGGAAGCCACCCGGATGGCACCCACGAGGTTGGCGGCAGAAGAGGGACTCAGCAACAGCCCTTCTTTTATTTTCACCTCCCGGATCATCTGGTAGGCTTCTTCCGTTGATATTTCAAGATTTTCATCCGCCAGGGTGGAATCATAGATCTCCGGTACAACGGCTGTTTCCAGGTGTTTCCATCCTTCCAGGCCGTGCAGGGGATTATCCGGTTGCAGGGAGATGACCCGGATGGAAACATCCTGTTTTTTAAGTCGCCGGCTGGTGCCCATAAAACTACCCGTGGTGCCGAGCCCGGCAACAAAATGGGTAATTCCGGGTACTTCTTTCAAAATTTCTACTGCTGTTCCGTCAAAATGGGCCTTCCAGTTATTCTCATTCTTATACTGATCTGCATAAAAGTAGAGGCCGGGAGACTGCTCAGCCAGGGAACGAGCGATATCCTGGGCGCCGTCGGTTCCTTCAAAGCGTGAGGTCAGTACGAGTTCCACGCCGAGGGAACGGAGTATTTCTTTTCTTTCTGCAGAAGCATTTTCAGGTAAACAAAGTGTTACCGGTATGCCGAGGATTTTCCCGATCCGGGCATACGCAATGCCGGTATTACCGCTGGTTGCATCCAGGAGGATCCTGCCGGGATGCAGTTGTTTTTTTTCAATCGCATCGCGGAATATGGCAAAAGCCGCCCTGGCCTTTACACTGCCGGAAAGTTGTTTCCATTCCAGTTTGGCATATAGTTTCACATTTTCTTTCCGGAAAATATTCGGAAAGTTCCTGACGGGGGTATGCCCGATTTGCGAACGCAGTCCGGCCAGTTTTTCAGTCAGGCCGGGTGATGCAATGGTTAAGGTATTGGCCATAATTAAAATAAAAAAAGCTCCACATGAGTGGAGCTTCCGTATAGTTCATTATTTATTTCTGTCTATATAAGAATCTTCCCCACCCGGCTGATCCGGTTTGAAGTACAACAACAACAGCAGCAAATGGGGTGTATCCTGTTTTTCATGCGTTATTACGATATCAATAACGCAAAGATAAAAGAATTGTTTAAAAAAATGACTGGTTTATATGAACGATCCCCGAATAGCTCCGGCATCAGGAGGACAGGAATGGTTCAGGTTAAGTGGGAAATTCCTTTTATCAGCGTGAGGAGGCTCGTGAGGACGACCAGGGATCCGACAGCCACATACATGGTCTTCATCGGGATCTTACCAACCAGGCGGGCAGCGATAGGGGCTGCTAACAGGCCCCCGATGATCAGACCGGCCACATCCGCTAAAAAAAATGTTTTCAGGTATATAAAAAAAGCGACTGAGCTGGCAAACACAACGAAGAATTCGGCCAGGCAAACGGAACCGATCACATATCGGGGGCTTCGTCTTTTGGAAATCAGGGTACCTGTAACCAGTGAACCCCAGCCGCCGCCGGCAAAAGCATCCATAAAACCTCCCGCGGAGGCCAGCCAGCCGGCCCCTTTGATTTTAAATGGTTCATTTTTTTTCCTGAAAGCTTTTTTGACGATAAAAAACCCCAGATAGAGTGTATAAATGGACAGGGGAATACGCACCCATACGGAATATTTCTGTCCGTAAAAGGCCAGTGTTGCGCCCGCCAGGGAGCCGATCACCCCGGGTATGACCAGGGCTCTGAATAATTTCTTATTGATATTCCCGAATCGATGATGACTGAATCCGGAAACCCCGCTTGAAAAAACACGGGCTGAATGAACCCGGCTGCTCACGATAGCGGGATTCACCCCGTTGGCGAGCAGAAACGTGGTGGAAATCGTACCATATCCCATACCCATGGATCCATCCACCATCTGTGCAAGGAATCCCGTTAACAGCATGATCAGGAATGAGGGGATGTTAATATATTCCGGAATTCTTTTTATTCCATCTGCCATATCACGTAAAGGCAGATAGGAGAGCAGGGCATGACCCAGCAACATAAATAAAAAGGCCAGCAGGCAGAACATGACGATTTTCGTCCAGTTCTTTCCGGCGGGTTTCCTGACAATCTCCAGTTTTTCCTGTTTGGCAATAAGCAGCCTGGTCAGGTCGTCCAACTGCCGCACTTTTTCCGCGAAATCACCTTTTAAATCCTGCCGGATCGTGTGCATATGCTGAAGAACACCTTCCATTTCATCGGGGATGAGTTCTGTTAACTGTTCACGCATTCTTTTGGCGATGGTGGGTGATTTGCCATTGGTGGAAATGGCAATTTTCAGGTTACCCTTGTTCACAATGGAACCGAGATAGAAATCACACAATTCGGGCGTATCGGCCACATTCACCAGTAAATTCTTTTGTTTGGAAAGAACCCGTATATAATTGCTGGTGGTTTTATCATTGACGGCTACAATCACGATTTCTTTTTCTTCCAGGTCTTCCGGTTCAAATGCTCTTTGAATGAGTTTAACCCGGGGATGAGAAAGGGCCAGTTGTTTTACGGGTGCTGAAATCACGACAGCTACGACCGTTACCGAACTGAGCGGGGCATTATTCAGTATAGCGGTTAATTTTTCCAGTCCTACCTTTCCGGCTCCGACCAGCAGGACTTCCAGTTCCTCGAGTTTCAGAAATACCGGGAACAGGCAGTTTTTTGCAGCCTGCTGTAAAGTGAAATCCGGTATCTGTTCTTCTGAACCCATTTTTATGTTTTATTAACCCCAGGCTGCTAACTGCTCATTAACAACTGTCCAATACATCAGACCAGTTTTTTCCTGACCGCAAAATCACCAAATGATTCTTTCGCATTTCTTTCTTTGGCAAAGCGGCTGAAGAGCAGGTCCAGTTCCTGCAGAATCGCGGTTTCATCCAGGCTTTCCTTATATACCTTATTGAGACGCATTCCTGTATGATCGCCGCCCAGCTGCAGGTTGTATTTACCCGGGGCGGTACCGATAAATCCAATCTCGGCGATATAGGACCTGGCACAGCCGTTGGGGCAACCCGTCATCCGCAGGATGATGTCTTCCTGATGGAGGCCATTTTTTTTGAGCAGGGGTTCTATATTACTGATCAGGGCGGGCAGGTAGCGTTGGGCTTCTGCAAATGCGAGCGGGCAGGTGCTTAATGCCACACAGGCCATGGAGTTTTTCCGGATAGAAGATATGGATTCCGTATATTCTTCAATCCTGTATTTTTTCAGGATTTTTTCGATGGAAATTTTATCCTCATCACGGATATCGGCCAGGATTACATTCTGGTTTGCAGTGAACCTGAAATTCAATTTGCGGGTTGCTGCAATCTCGTATAATGCCGTTTTCAGAGCTGCTTTTTCATTATCTGTTACCCGGCCATTTTCGATAAACGGCGTATAGTACCATAATTGATCCTTGTTCTGAAACCATCCATAGTAATCCTTCCGGTCCGTAAAAAGAAAAGGTTTTTCTTTTTCCAGTGGAAAACCGGTACGGCGTGCGATTTCGGTTTTGAACCATTCGATACCCATTTTATCAACCGTATATTTCAAACGTGCCAGGGACCGGTCGGACCGGTTGCCATAATCCCGTTGTATCGTCACAATTTCATATATGGTTTTCAATATTTTTTCTTCGCCGCTTACAAACCCGATCACGGTAGCCAGTCTCGGGTAGGTAGCCGGATTTCCATGGGTGGAGGAAAGCCCGCCGCCGATGGCTATATTGAATCCTTTGAGCTGATCGTTTTCAATGATCGCAATCAGTCCCAGGTCATTGCCAAATACATCCACATCATTATTGGGCGGGATGGCAATGGCGATCTTGAATTTCCTGGGCAGGTAGCGGTCCTGGTATAACGGATCTTCTTCTTCTTTTTTATCTGCCAGCTTTTCTCCGTCAAGCCAGATCTCGTAATACGCTTTTGTTCTGGGCAGGAGTAGTTCGTCAATCTTAAAGGAAAAATCATGAACCTGTTTGTGAATGGGCGATTGCCGCGGATGTGCGGAACAGATCACATTCCGGTTGATATCCCCGCAGGTTGCAATGGAATGCAGTTTCGCCTCATTGAATGCCTGGATGGTTGGTTTGACATGCGATTTATATAAACCGTGGAGCTGGATGGTCTGCCTCGTGGTTATTTTGATAAGGCCCGTACTGTGTGCGCCCGCGATATCCTGGGTAGCCAGCCATTGGTCCGCGCTCAGGAGCCCGCCAGGCAGGCGCAGCCGGATCATAAATGAATATAAACGTTCCAGTTTTTTTTCCGCCCGTTCTTCCCTCCGGTCCCGGTCATCCTGCATATACATGCCATGGAATTTCACCAGGGCCTTATCGTCTTCACTGATGGCTCCGGTTATTTCATCTGCCAGGCCATCTTTTATTGTTCCCCGAAGGGAATCACTGGCCTGTTTCACTTTCTCTATGGATGATAAATGCTGTTCACTCATGTTTATGAATTCAATAGACGTCTTTCAGATATCGGCCGGCTGACTGCAAATCGCTGAGAAATGATTCTGCATGCTCCCGGGTGCCTGATTTTTTTACCAGTTCGATAATAGTTTTTTCCACGTCCTCACCCATCTTTTTGGCTCCGCATACATAGAGGGTGGCTCCGCTTTCCAGCCATCGAAAGAATTCTCCGGCTCTTTGCCTGATTTTATCCTGCACATAGATTTTTTCCGGCTGATCCCTTGAAAAAGCCAGGTCCAGGGCATTCAATACACCGCTTTCCATCCAATGCTGCAATTCGGTTTGGTACAAAAAGTCGGTCGTGAAATGCTGGTCGCCATAGAATAACCAGTTGCGGCCCCTGGCTCCTGCAGAATCCCGTTCACTCAGAAATGCACGAAAGGGTGCAATGCCGGTTCCGGGTCCGATCATGATCACATCCCGGTGATCCTCCGGCAACCGGAACTGATCGTTGTGATGGACGTAGAAATCAAGGGTGTCGCCCGGTTTCAGGCTGCATAGGTAATCAGAACATAAACCGTATTTTAATTCTTCCGAGATTAAGAAAGTGTCCCGCGCCACGGTCAGGTGTATTTCGCCGTCCACTGATTCCAGGGAAGAAGAAATCGAATATAGGCGGGGCGTAATGGGCTCCAGCTGCTGGAGAAAGGTTTCGAAATGTGCCGGATCTTTTACCGGGTAGCGGCGCAGCAGGTCGAGCAGGCCTGTTTTGCGAGCCGGTATTTCCATTTGCACATGGGCAGCATATCGGGCAACGACCCGTTCAGGAAGATAAACAATATTGAGTTTTTTGTGCAGGAGTTCATAGGCCGTACAGGTTTCGTTCCGGTGCACAAAGGTTCTTTCTGCATCGATGCCGGTAAGGGCGATGATCGCCTCCACCCGGGCTTCCGGATTGCGGGGAACGAGCCCAAGGGAATCGCCTGGTTTATAATAAACCGATTCGCAGGCAATCTCAATATGGTGGGTCTGTTTGGCGGATCCCCGGTCGTTTAAGTTAATATTGGTCAGGATTTCTCCCTGGTATATTTTTTTTCCGGCAGATTTTTTTATAGTTTTTACAGTGGGCTGTCCGACGGGCTGGTTGCCGTTGATTTTCTGAAGCACCTGGTTCATCCAGTTCTGCGCATCATTTTCAAAATCCACATCACAGCGCTGGATATCCGCGATCCGCTCGCCTCCCAGGTTTCCCAGCTGGTGGTCCACGTCTTCGCCTGCTTTACAAAACATCGGGTAGGAGGTATCTCCGAGGGCCAGCACGCCATATTTTAATCCGGGCAGTTTGAACCCGTTCCGATGTATATGATCATAAAACTTTTTGGCAGCAGCGGGGGGTTCTCCTTCGCCCTGGGTACTGATGACCGTAAGAAAATATTCTTCTTTAGGAAGGTCCGCCAGGCGGTATTGATCCAGACTCACGAGCTTTGCGTTTATGCCTGCCTGTTTTGCGCGTGTTGCGAAAAGACCGGCTATTTTTTTTGAATTGCCGGATTCTGTTCCGTACGCGATGGTCATTTTCTTATTTTCCGCAGAAGCGTGCTCCATCCCGGTTTCCGCAGGCGCCATTCCATTCAGAACACCTTCCAGGAATCCATGGGTCCAGATTTGATCCTGCCTGTCGAGGGAATCCAGGAACTCCCTGATCTGATTCTTTTTTGCCGGGCTCATCATGCTCGAACCTCCTGTTCTGTATTTTTTGTAACTGGTTTAAAATAAAGTTCACCGGCCAATTCGGTTTCCGGCATCCACCGGAATTCCTGATGCAGGCCGGCCACTTTGCCTACAATGATCAGGGTGGGAGATACATAATGCCTGTTCCCGAATTGCTTTTCGTATGCCTGCAACGGACAACAGAATACTTTTTGCAAAGGAGTCGTTGCCTGTTCAATCACTGCGATAATCGTATCGGGACGCATGCCCTGATCCAGCAGTTGTTTTACCAAAACACCGGTAGTATCACCCGACATATAAAACACCAGGGTGTCTTCCGTATGCGCGAGTTCTTTCCAGTAAGCAGGCCGGATGATTTCATTTTGATGCAGCGTCAGGAAACGAACGGCCTGCGCATGGTTACGGGCCGTCAGCGGTATGCCGGCTGTTGCAGCGGCCCCACAGGCGGCCGTGATACCCGGAATGATTTCATAGGGGATGCCCTGGTTATTTAAAGCCTTTAATTCATCCAGCAGGTTTGAAAAAACAGAAACATCACCTCCTTTCAGGCGAACCACTTTTTTACCCTGTAGGGCATATTCTACCAGTAATTCATTGATGATATGTTGTGGTGTTGAACCGTCCCGGCGTCTTTGTTTGCCGGCATGCAGCACCAGTGCCCCGGGATCTGCATAGGTTTCCAGGATGGCATCACTGACCAGGCGGTCGGTGATGATCACTTCGGCTTCCTTTAAATACCGGATCGCTTTCAGGGTGATCAATTCCGGGTCCCCGGGTCCGGCGCCGGAAAATATCACTTTTTGTATCTGTTTGTCAGGGTTCATCCTATAACATTATAAATTATATGGTTTCAATAAATTTCATTGCTGAATCATGCAGGCGCCCACAGTTACATTACTGGTTTCGTCGATCAGGATCAGTCCGCCGTTCACCCGCAGTTCATTGTAAAGATCATAGGCTATGGGGGAAGCTGTTTTGATTTTAGCACGCACAATTTCATTCAGCCCGACGCTTTCGATCCCTTCTTCTTTCTCCAGTGAATTCACGTTGAGCCGGTATTCAATTTCCTTTATCACAGATTTGACGAATCGGCTGTTATGCTGGATCAGGTATTTATTTCCGGCTTTTAATGGTTTGTTATCCATCCAGCAGATCAGCACATCCAGTTCCTGGCTGAGCAGGGGCTGGTGTTCTTTCTTTACAAGCATGTCTCCGCGGCTGATATCAATATCGTCTTCCAGGTGAAGGATCACCGAATGTCCTGCACTCGCTTCTTCCACATCCTGCCGGTTTCTTTCAATGCGGCTGAGCCGGCTGCTGGTTCCGGCTGGCAATACCAGGATCTCGTCACCGGTGCGGTAAACCCCGCTGGTGATTTTACCTGCATAACCGCGATAATCATGCAGTTCTTCTGTTTGCGGACGAATCACATATTGCACAGGCATCCGGGCATGTGTGTAGTTGGTTTCCGAATCTATGGAAATGGTTTCCAGGAAATCGAGCAGGCAGGGACCTTCGTACCAGGACATATTATCGGATTTATCCACGATATGGTCACCATGCAACGCACTGATGGGAATGAAATGTATATTTTTCAAACCCAGGGATTTGGCGAAGGAGGCATATTCAATTACGATGTTGTTGTAAACGTCCTGTGAAAAATCCACCAGGTCCATTTTATTAATTGCCACAACAACCCAGGGCATATTCAGCAGGGAAGCGATGATGGTGTGCCGGCGGGTTTGTTCCACGATCCCATGGCGCGCATCCACGAGGATGATCATCAGTTGTGCATTGGATGCACCGGTAACCATGTTGCGGGTATACTGAATATGTCCGGGCGCATCGGCAATTATGAATTTCCTTTTAGGCGTGGTGAAGTATTTATAGGCCACATCTATGGTGATTCCCTGTTCCCGTTCAGCCCGCAGGCCGTCTGTTAAAAGGGCCAGGTCAATCGATCCTTCATCCCTGTTTTTGCTGTGTTTTTCCAGCGCTTCGAGCTGGTCGCTCAGAATGTTTTTACTATCATAGAGTAAGCGCCCGATCAGGGTGCTTTTCCCGTCATCCACACTGCCTGCCGTTATAAATCGCAAAAGGTCCATCTGTAAAATATTGATTAGAAATAACCGTTCTTTTTCCTGTCTTCCATCGCTGCTTCCGAAAGTTTGTCGTCGATACGGGTTTCGCCGCGTTCACTGGTGCGGGTGACGATAATTTCATTGATGATATCATCAATTGTGCTGGCTGCAGATTCCACGGCAGCGGTACAGGTCATGTCGCCCACCGTCCGGTACCTGACCGTTTTGCGCATCACCTGGTCCGTCTCCTCAAGCCGGATAAAGGATGACACGGCCACCAGTTGTCCTTCATGTGAAATCACGTCCCTTTCATGTGAAAAATAAATAGTTGGCAGTTCGATTTTTTCACGGCGGATATAATTCCAGATATCCAGTTCAGTCCAGTTGCTGATCGGGAACACACGAACATTTTCTCCCTTCTGGATTTTTCCGTTATAGATATTCCAGAGTTCGGGTCTTTGTCGTTTGGGGTCCCACTGACCAAATTCATCCCGGACTGAAAAAATTCTTTCTTTGGCCCTGGCTTTTTCCTCGTCCCGCCGAGCCCCGCCGATGCAGGCGTCAAATCCAAATTCTTCGATCGTGTCGAGCAGGGTATAGGTCTGGAGTGCATTTCGGCTCGCGAATTTACCACCGGGTTCTTTCAGGGATTTGTTGCGGATGGTGTCTTCCACTTTGCGGACTATCAGTTTTTCACCAATATCACGGGCCAGGCAGTCGCGGTAATCCAGGGCTTCCAGAAAATTATGTCCTGTATCGATATGTACCAGGGGAAACGGGAATTTACCGGGACGGAACGCTTTCAATGCCAGGTGCACCAGGGTAATGGAATCCTTTCCGCCGCTGAACAGGAGGGCAGGTTTTTCAAACTGCCCGGCGACCTCGCGGAGTATATAGATGGCCTCGGATTCTAATTCGTCTAAGTAATTAATCATCTTGAATTCATTTGAGCATTTGAGCATTTGGGATTTCGGTTTTCGAATTTCCAAATGCTCACATTCACGGTTTATTTACTGTGCAATCCGCACTCTTTCTTATCGGCTTCTTCCCACCACCACCGGCCGGCACGAAATTCCTCTCCCGGCCGGATGGCGCGGGTACAGGGCTGACAGCCAATGCTCACGAAACCACGGTCATGTAAAATATTATAGGGCACATCGTTTTCAGAGATATAGTTTCTGACTGCTTCGTGCGTCCAGTGCAGGAGTGGATTGTATTTATTAAGCTGGTTGTCCTCATCCCATTCCAGCAGGTTCAGCTGGCTGCGGTTGCCGGAATGTCCGGCCCGGATGCCGGTAACCCAAACTTTTTGACCGGTCAGTGCTCTTTTTAATGGTTCCACTTTCCTGATAAAACAACATTCCTTCCGGTTTTCAACGGATTCATAAAAAGCATTGGGGCCTTTCTGATTTACATATTTCTCCAGCCGGGAAGTATCCGGCATATAGGTGTGAATGGGAATATGATATTTTTCACGGGTAGCTGTCCAGACCGAATGTGTTTCACTGAATAACCGGCCCGTATCCAGCGTGAAAATATGCACCGGCAGGTTTTCAGCAGCAATATGGTGCAGGATCACCTGGTCTTCGATGCTGAAACTGGTTGAAAAGCATACCTGGCCCGGGTAAAGTTCTGTGAATAAATGAAGTGAATCCTGAATCGAAAGACCGCTGATCTGACTGCTTAAATTAGAATTCAATATGTCTGCTGCTGTATCCATGTATCTATACCTGTTTTAAATGAGAAAGGAAAGAGGAGGGCTCTGAGTTTATATTCTCAGCAACAACAACTCTTACAACAGGGGAAGCAGATACCGGATGACGTTACAGATTTATACATATTTGTTAAGTCTACAAATTTGATGGACAAATATAGGTCAGGGAATTGAATTAAAAAAATAAGGGGGATTTCTTATTTTTATCCGGGTTGGCTTTTATGATGTATTCTTCGGTTTTGTGCAAATCAAACGCATGGTTACCGACAGGTTCAGGCCGGGTATCAAATTCCTGTCAGGATCCGCGACTTCCTTTATGTATTCATCTCCGGTGATGACGTTTTTGATTTTCCTATATTTACCGAATGAAGATTGCGATTATCAATGGCCCTAATTTAAACCTGCTGGGTATCCGTGAGCCCGGTATTTACGGCAGGCAGACATTTGAAGATTTTTTGAAAGGGCTCAGGGAGAAATACCCGGAGGTACAGATCGATTATTTTCAGAGTAATGTGGAAGGGGAACTGGTAACGGAACTCCAGCGGGTCGGTTTCTCCTACGACGGCGTATTGCTGAATGCCGCGGCCTATACGCATACATCCGTTGCGATCGGCGATGCCGTATCGGCCATCAAAACACCTGTAATAGAAATTCATATCAGTAATATTGCGGCCCGTGAAGAATACCGGCTCCGTTCTTTAATCGCCTCCAAATGTGTGGGCACAATTACCGGGCTCGGCCTGAAGGGGTATGAACTGGGGCTTCTTTATTTCCTATAAGAAGATCCGCATCATCAGGGCCACTCCATGATCCTGTTTCGGTACTTCCGTCAGTTTGATAATATGCAGCCCGTTTGCTGACCAGACCATAAATACATCTCCTTTTTTTGCTTTGGCTAGTTTTTGGTCGATGGCTGGTATCACAGATCCCCGGGCTACCCAGCCCAGGTCGCCCCGGGTGGCTGATTCACCACCCATGGAATAGGTTTGTGCCAGGTGTTCAAAACTATCCTGGTGATTTTTTAGTTTGCTGAGAATGGCATTTCCGATACTGTCTGCGATCCGGTACCTGAATACCGAGGTATCAATAAAAATCTGGCTGATCTTATAAAATGTATTGGGCAGACGGGCCAGAATCTGTACCAGGAATTTTTGCCCCTGTATGGTAAATGGACCATACACTTTCCGGAGTACGCCCTTATACGCCAGACTGTCTGCCAGGCTGTTAAATCGGGTTGTCCGGGTAACGACCACGGTATCCAGTTTAAATTTTTTCTTTAGAATATCCTTTACATAGAGCGGGGCATTCGGCGATTTTTCAAGTTCGGTTTTTATCGCAGCCATGGTTTTTGGCTGGCTATATCCGTGCAAGGAATTGATAATCAGTAAAAAAAGGCAAATATATTTCAACATATCCCGGTGTTCAGGTTGCAAATATAGGCAGGCCCTGCCAACCGTCCCCGCAACAATTCCCCTTCCCGGATCGTTTTTTGCTTGGAGGATTCATATATGAAGCGAGTCTTGTTTTTTTTAATGCTTTTCACTGCGGGCGCGGGTTACTCACAACCGGGATCCTATATTATCGGCGTAAAAGGGGACACCCTGAATCTGGTGGATTCCAGGAATATGAAACAGGGTAAATGGGTGATCCGGGTGGATGAACTGAGGGGTGAAACGGGCTATGAGGAAGAAGGGGTGTTTAAGAATAACCGGAAAGAGGGTACCTGGCGGATTTACAGCCTCGACGGAGATTTGACCGGTCTTGAGTTTTACCGTTGGGGAAATAAAGATGGCGTCTGTCAGTATTTCAACAGCTCCGGTGCCCTGGTCCGAGAAGAAGGCTGGCGTGCACTGAACCCGGATAAATTATATGATACACTGGAGATAGAAGATATAGATCATCTCAACGAATATAAAACCGTCATTGTGAAAAATGAAGGGGTTGCCATCCGTAATGGCACCTGGAAGTTTTATGATCCTTCCACCGGAATGGTTAATAAAACACAGACCTATACCATGGGTAAACTGGAAACCCCCAGGAGCGATCCGGCGGCTGATTCCACAAAAATTGCCGGCAGGACCATGGTGAAGCCTAAAGAAGTGCAGGATTTTGAAAAGAAAAATGCAGGGAAAAAGAAGATAAGAGTCCGGGATGGGGCTACGGACTAACCCGCTTTCGAAGCTTCCTGATTTACCTGGACGAGTACTTTGTCGATGCGTTGCGCATCCATATCCACTATTTCGAATTTAAAATCTTTCCACTCCATTTTTTCGCCCGTCCTGGGTATATGTTCCAGCTGGTGCAGGATAAAGCCGGCCAGGGTATCAAATTCATGTTCCCCTACATTCATCCATTCGGTTTTATCAAAATGAACGAGAAAATCGTAAAAAGGTATTTGGGCATCCACCAGGAACGAGCCGTCATCGCGTTTGACGATTTCATAATCTGCTATGTCCGGCTGCGGAATATCGCCGATTAATGCTTCGAGGATATCATTCAGCGTTATCAATCCGAGCAAACTCCCGTATTCATCCACAATGCAGCAACTGTGGGTTTTCGTCTCTTTGAATTTTTCGAGTACCTGGTAGGCTGTATTGTTTTCCGGAACAAAAAAAGCCGGTGTCATCATATCTTTGAAAGGTGTTGAATCTTCGGCTGTGTACATGACTTTGATCGTTACCATCCCCTTGATATTATCAATCTCCCCGTCACAAACCGGGTAAACGGAATGGGGCTCCCTTAATATTTTTTCTTTGATCATCTCTTCGGTTTCATTCAGGTCGAACCAGATGATATCACTGCGGTGCGTCATCAGGGACGTTATATTCCGGTCACCGAGGTGAAACACCCGTTCTATGATTTCCTGTTCTGCTTCATCAATGGTTCCCTGTTCTGTCCCCTCACTGATGATGGCTTTGATTTCATCTTCCGTTACATTGCCTTCCGGGGAGGGCTTGAAGGAAAACAGAACGATAAAACGATTGCTCAGCCAGTTTAATAAAGCGACCATGGGGTATCCGATCTGCGAGAAAACTTTCATGGGTCCGGCCGCGATCCGTGCAATACGTTCCGCTTTCAGCAGGCCCAGCCGCTTCGGTATCAGCTCTCCGAAAAGAATGGAAAGAAAAGTGACAATGACCATGATAAGTCCCGTTGCGATATTGCCGGCGTACCGTTGCAGGTAAGGGATTTTTTTAATAGAAGGTATGAGGTACTCGCTGAATTTTTCTCCTGAATAATAACCCGTTATAATAGCGATCAGGGTGATGCCGATTTGGGCGGTAGAAAGAAAGAGCTGCGGGTTTTCAGTCAGGTGCAGGGCGGCTTTGGCCCTGAGATCTCCCTTGGAAGACATGTCCTCCAGTTTTGATTTCCTGGCAGATACCAGGGCGATCTCTGCCATAACAAACAAGCCATTCAAAAAAATTAAACAGAAGAGAATGAATAATTCCAGCATGCCGATCTTACTTTAAAGGGAGGGTTCCAAACTGCTTTCTGAAAAACACACTCATCCCATAACCAATGACGCTTCCCATGACCGCTCCGCCGGTTATATCCAGCGGATAATGAACCCCTACATATACCTGGGCATAACTGATCATGAAGGCCCACAGAAACAACAGCCATCGCCAGGACCCGGTTTGATTTAAAGTTATAAAAATAAACCATGCAGCGGCGAAATGATTCGTTGCATGTGAAGAAGTAAAGCTTGAACTCTGCGGACAATAATTAACCAGTACCCGCACCTGGTCCATCATATCCGGATTTCTGCAGGGCCTGTAGCGAAAAATAATCATTTTGATCAGTGAACTGCTGAACAGGTCGCTGATGATGGCAGTCATAATCAGGCTAAGGGCCCACCAGCCCCCTTTTCGCCTGAAATTATACAGGGCAAATACCAGCAGGAACAAATAAAAAGGATACCAGAATTCCTGTTGTCGCACAAAGGGGAAAACCTGGTCCAAAAAAGGGTTTATCCAAACCTGGTTCATTTTATGAAACAGCCAATGATCAAATTGCAATAAAGGTTTTAATATAGCCGGGTGTAACAAGCCAAGGAGTAAAATCATGATTGCAGAATAATTCCTCTAATTTTAATCCCCATATTCAAGATTATGTTTACAAGGCTAAAGATACCTAAATTGATCCGTTGGATTTTTGTCACAGGTGTTATTTTTTTACTATGGATGGGCATCCTGCGGCTGATTTTTTATTTTGCTTTCAATCATGCCGGAAATCCCCTGTCCACTTTGGGAAGCAGTTTCCTGCTTGGTTTTCGTTTTGACCTGAAAATGGTTTGTTTTTTTTTGGAATTTTTACTGCTCGCCGGGGCACTGAACGTTTCAGATCCTTTTATTTCAAATCGTTCCCGAAATGTTTTTTTTGTCCTGATGGCCATAGCCTGCCTGGCAACCGGTTTTTTTTATACCCTGGATTTTGCACATTATAGTTATCTCAACCTGCGGCTCAGTGCCAGCGTGCTGAACTACCTGCAGGATGCCCGTATTTCCCTGACCCTGGTATGGCAGAACTACCCGGTTATACGCATGTTACTGGCCATTCTGGCCGTAAGTTTTTTCATGTGGCGGCTGCTGGTCCGTTCCTACCGGATCATTGCCCGCACCCCTGAAAGAAGCAGGAAAAGCAAGAAATGGATCTGGGTGTTGGTTACGTTCATGCTCCTGGGGATGGGTATTTTTGGGAATTTCGGTCAGTTTAATCTGAGGTGGAGCCAGGCGTTCAGCCTGGGCAATGACTACCGGGCCAACCTGGCATTAAATCCGTTTCAGTCATTTTTCAGCAGTTTGAAATTCAGGAAATCTGGGTTTAATCCGGAAGAAGTCAGAAAAGCCTACCCGGTACTCAGGCCTTATTTTGGATTTAAGGGCGACTCACTGAACCTGGATTATGAACGCATCGTAAACCAGCCGGCTCCTGCAGTGAAACCGAATATTGTGGTTGTTATCTGCGAATCGTTCAGCGCCTATAAAAGTTCCATGTGGGGAAATCCGTTGAACACCACGCCATTCTTTAAGTCGATGTGTGATCAGGGTATTTTTTTTGACCGGTGTTTTACGCCGTCCTATGGAACGGCCCGGGGCGTCTGGGCCGTGCTCACCGGCATACCGGATGTTGGCCAGGCCAATAGTACCACCAGCCGTAACCCGGGGGCAGTGGATCAGCACTCGATTATCAATGATTTCCGGGGTTATGATAAAAATTATTTTATCGGGGGAAGTGCCAGCTGGGCAAATATCAGGGGACTGCTTGATAATAATATCGAAGGGCTGCACCTGTATGAGCAGGAGAATTATAAGGCACCCAAGGTGGATGTATGGGGCATCAGCGATAAAAACCTGTTTCTGGAAGCCAACGAGGTATTGAAAAAAAATACAGAACCGTTTTTTGCCATCATCCAGACGGCCGATAACCACCGGCCTTATACCATACCGGCAGAAGACCAGGCCGAATTCCATAAGAAGGTTGTGCCGGCAGATTCGCTCAGGGAGTTCGGATTTGATACCAATGATGAGATGAACGCATTCCGTTATACGGATTTCAGTTTTCAGAAATTTATAGAAGCCGCAAAACAGGAGAAATATTTTGCCAATACCATTTTCGTATTTGTGGGCGACCATGGCATTGCAGGCAATTCAGCTAACATGTTTCCACGGGCATGGACAGACGAAAGACTGGGTAATATGCATGTTCCTTTGCTTTTTTATTCACCTTCCCTGTTGTTGCCGAAGCGGATTCATGAATTTGTTTCCCAGCTTGATTTGCTGCCCACAGCGGCGGGGCTTGCTAAAATAAGTTATCGCAATACGACCCTGGGCAGGGACTTGCTGGATACAGCCTATAACCCGGCAAAGGCATTTGCATTTATGTATGATCCGGACCAGGGTTACCTGGATCTGGTTATGGGGAGCTACCTGTACCGGACCAACCTGAATACACACAAGGAATTTATGTACTCAGTTACCGGGAATGATCCCGTTCATCCGGCGGCCATCCCGGATACGCTCCGTAAAATGTCGGTTCTCACGAAAGCTTTTTATGAAACATCCAGATTTATGTTACTGAACAATAAAAAGAAATCATAACCTGCCGCATGCCCAACCATGCAAAAACCTGCCTGTTTTTCATATGGCTCTTTGTTTCCTGCGGAGAGGCATTCCGGGAAAAACTGCCCGGCAGGGAAAGCAGGCTGCAGAAAATAACCATTACCCCGGACCAGGTTTTTGACCTGAGTGGTTATGCCGGCGGTGGAGACAACAGCCCATATCATCTCTTTGATGAGAATGCGTTTGTCGATCCCCGTTATGATAATCCCGGGGATGCTTTTATTCCCGTCACCAATTGCCAGCCCCTGAACCATCCGGCTATATACTTTCATGGCGCTGAAGGCAACCGGATTGTAGTGGACCTGCGGATTCCCTATGCAGTCAGGGAAATATACCTCTACGACCGCTCCCTCGTGGCAGACAGCTGCTGGATTTATGCGGGCAACCTTAAAAAATGGGAAAAGATTTCCTCTTTTACAACCGTTTCACAAACCGGCAGCTGGGGATGGAAAAAGATCAGCCTGGACCGGGATACACGTTTTGTAATGATCCGGTTCAGCAGTTTTGAAACTGCCATCACAGAAATGGTTCTGTACGGGGTTCCCCTGCAGCCGGTTCCGGGACCGGATCATTTTTCGATCCATAAGGGGCTGACCACGACCCCGCTGGATCAGTTCCTGGGTGTGAACTATATTATGGAAACAGAACCCCGCTGGTTAATGCCGTTTCACTACAGCAGGCTTTATAATTTCGCATTGGATTATGATAACGATACCAGCCGGGACGAACGGTTGGTCCGCTTCAATATGCTGCATTATGGATATTACAACAGGGAAAAAGGCAGGTATGTTTTTGATATCGACACCATTCAGCATATCAATCAGGGCAATATCTGGTTTAGCATCCGGGGGGTATCGAAATGGATGAGTGACCTGGGTTTTAGCGATAAGGACCGGCCCATGAACCATCCGTCGCTTAATTCGGAAGATCCGGCCAGTTATTCCAGGCATGCCGCAATGATGTGGCATATGGCTGCTTTCTTCGGATATCATCATGTGGATACGAACCTCCTTTCACTGTCCCACGAACCCCGTCAGTCAGGTCGCGGTTCTATGAGCCTTTATGAAAACGGTAATGAGGAAGACGCGAACTGGGTGGGGAATAAATATTGCAGCCCTTATGAGTATTTTGCCCAAAGTTCCGCGGACTGGGACGGGGATGAAGGCAGACTGGGAGCGCGCTCCGGAATACACACCGCTGACCCGCAGGCACGCCTGATGATGAGCGGGCTGACAGGTCTGGATACCAACCGGGTTAAAGTGTACAAATTCCTGTCGGAGAACCTGCGCGACGACCATAAATTTATCTGGCAGGGGGGCATCCAATATCATTATTATACAAACCGGGGAGGAAAGGGAATTTCCCCTGAAGCAGATTCCATGCGTTGGAAACTGGCCCGTGTAGCTGATTGTAGTTATCGCCTGGCACCGGATGTGAAATGTTTTCTGGGTGAAAACGGGTATGATAAGTCGCCCTTATCCTGGCAGGCAACACCCCTGATTCCCGGATTATCCATGCCCCAGAGCCAGGGAATCATGCTGCTCCGATCAGTAAACGCGACTTTCTTTTCGGGTTTTGATGCCTATATCTTATACTGGTTGCGGGACGGATACCGGGAAGATGAGCCACAGGCCTACCTGACCAGTGGCATCCTGCGAACCCAGCCCGACGGGAAAACCAAAGTTTATCCCGGCTGGTATTATATCAGCACCCTGGTAAAACGGCTGGGAAAATACAGGCCCGACAAAGTGATCCGGGAAACCGGGGATGCCTGGGTATACCAGTACCGGCATGTGTTGTATCCGGATTCCATTGCTTATTTTGTGTACAAGCCGACTGTTAACGGGGGCCGCCTGGCTAATTATACCCTGCAAACCGGCAAAACAGCAGGGAACAGGGTTCGCGCAGTCAGTTTCCTGGATGATTCAGACCTGGGCAAAGAAGAAATGCTCCCGGTATCAGATGGAAAAGTCAATGTGCCGGTTGAAGAAAAACCCCTGTTGATTTTATGCAAAACCCTGCCTGCGGGAAAATAATTTTTCCGGGGGGATGCATGATAAATGATCCCGTTCATTTAATACTTATTTTACGGAATGCAAAGCAATTAGTGGCACGGCAGATGTCTGAATCTTTATTTTAGGAAAAAATTGCATGAACCGGCCTGTACCGGCCCTTATTTTAACCGGATGAAATTTGCAAAACATGTTATTATTTATACCGGACTGATTGTCGTTTTCGGCGGACTGATCTTTTATCTACTGCACGCAGGAAATTCACTGGATCCGCCAAGGGTCCGGATGCCGAAAATCGCACAGGGAGAGTCCTCCGAAGAAGGAGTTTTTACCGGTCTTTTTGATGCGAATCTCAGGCAAACGCTCCCAAGGCTCCTGCTGCAGATTATAATTATAATGGTATCGACCCAGCTGCTGGGTTCGATTTTTAAAAAGATCGGTCAACCGGCAGTCATCGGGGAGACGGTGGCGGGAATCATACTGGGTCCCTCCCTGCTGGGATTATTATTTCCTTCGGCATTTCATTTTTTATTTCCGCCTGAATCACTTCCAAACCTCCAGTTTCTCAGCCAGATCGGCCTGATCCTGTTTATGTTTATAGTAGGTATGGAACTGGATACCCGGCTGCTGCGAAAACAGGCATTTGAAGCACTGATCATCAGTCATGCCAGTATTCTTATTCCCTTTACACTGGGTATCGGTCTTTCGATGTTTTTATATCCTGCCTATGGGGGTGCGCAAACCCCTTTTTATGCGTTTGCCTTATTTATGGGTATCGCGATGAGTGTAACGGCTTTTCCTGTGCTGGCAAGAATTATACGCGACAGAAAATTATCATCAACCCCGCTCGGCGTACTGGCCATGACCTGTGCCGCTTCCGATGATGTGACAGCCTGGTGTGTGCTGGCCCTGCTGATCGCGTGGATTCGTTCCGGTTCCGGAATGAACGGTATGCTGGTAACCGGTATGGTGCTGGTATATGCATTCCTGATGCTGGTTCCGGTCAGAGTGATTTTAAAAAAGGTTCAATCGGCCTTTGAAAAAGGGAAAATAGGATATAATACGCTGATGTCTGTCATGTTTACCCTGCTGCTTTGTTCCTCCTGGTGTACGGAAGTGATCGGGATACATGCATTGTTCGGAGCTTTCCTGGCTGGTATTGCCATACCGAAAAATGAAGTCATGCAAAAACGTATCATTGAACGAATCAGTGACGTGAGTATGGTCATGTTGCTTCCATTGTTTTTTGTTTATACCGGTTTGAGAACCCAGGCCGGCATTTTAAATTCGGGCCTTTTATGGATCAGCTTCTGCCTCATACTGCTATGCGCAGTGGCCGGGAAATTCGGTGGAAGCACCCTGGTGGCCAGGGCCCTGGGTCAGTCCTGGAAAGACAGCCTGTCTATCGGTGCATTGATGAATACCCGGGGACTCATGGAATTGGTTGTTCTAAATATAGGTTATGATATGGGTATCCTGAGCACAGAAATTTTTTCGATGATGGTGCTGATGGCCCTTCTTACTACGATGATGACCAGCCCGGCACTGGACTGGATTGGGAAACGAAAAATTAAATATTCATCTCCGGGACCAGTGTGATTTGAAATTTCATAAAAGTCAATGACTCAAAAAAAATTTTACCATTTGTTGTCGTATGCAGCGGTGTGGACTGGCAGTTGATTTCGAACCGGATCAGGGGATTTTTTTGAGGATCAATCATGTTCAGGAATTTAATCAGGGGAGCACCTGATATCCGGAAGGGTTGTTTCAATTGCCTGCCGGTGATTTCTGAAATCATCTCCATCATACAAACCCCCGGAAGCACGGGCTGACCGGGGAAATGTCCCTTAAAAATAGCATGATTCCCTTGCAGCAATACGGAGGCCTGGATCTGGTTTTCGGTTTCCGTCAGCGATTGGATATGGTAGAGGTCATTGAGGAGCAAGCGGTGAAATTTTTTTTAGGGTAATTGAAAAATTAAAATTCAGGTGTCTGATGGAAATTCGGACCGGCGACCCGCCTGAAGTATCCTGGAATATAAAGGCCTCCATAACGGGTTTTTTATCTGATGCCCTTTGCATTTTTATCAGTTGACGGCAGTCTCCATCCGTAATATAATAATTTATGCCTTTGCTTTGGGGAAAAGCATGATAAACCTGGTTACTGTCGGTGAAAGCATAATAGCGGCTGCTGTCTGTATTCCTGAACAACAACAGGTCAAAATCCTTTCTCAGGGTTTTAATCAGGGCTTTTTTATTCATTTGCGGAGTGATCCGGTATACCGCAAACCCGTTCCCGGCCAGGAAGCCAAAGTCGAAAAAGGTAAATCCCGTTTCGTTGGAAAAGACGAACCGGGTGCTGCTGTCGGGCATGTATTTTATGAGCAATAATCCGCTGATATGTTTCCCGACAACATCTACCGATGTTTGATACAGTTCATGATTAAAAACCGGTTTGAATTTTTGAATGCAGGAAGCCTCCGATTGTATTTTCTGCAAATGGCGTTGTGGCCCGCAGGAAAAAATCAGGCAGCATACACTAAGGAATATTAAAAACCGAATCGGGAATAGGTGCATTTAATACTTTGTTCTGAAAACGGATGATGGTATGATCGCCGGAGATTTCGTGCATCTCGATGACTGCCGCCGAATAATCCTTTTTATCAATGGTAATATTAATGTTTTTATAAAGCTCCCGGAGGTTCTTTGCCCGGGGTGAGAATTCGATCAGGTAAGCGCCATCATTTTCAAAGACGCGTGACTGAAAATCGGGGTTGT
>DHWT01000295.1:34643-34847 GCA_002413325.1 Chitinophagaceae bacterium UBA5175
AGTCAATCAGGATCCGGTTTACCTGCCGGAACAGTTTGTTTGAACCAGCAGAAACGGTATTGGATTTTTGTCCGTCTCTGATAAAAATTTTTCCCCCGTTCAGGATCATTAAATAAGGGTATGGCCGGAAATATTCCAGTCGCAGCCTGTTTTCTTTCCGAAACCAGAATTTTCCCGTGGAATTGATTTTTTCAGAAAGCATAG
>DHWT01000053.1 GCA_002413325.1 Chitinophagaceae bacterium UBA5175
CCATACAGGGAGAAATTGCCGGGCTGAACGGGGAAACACAAATGGAACAAAAGAAAAGGGAATTCAATATGATTACGGATCAGTTGTACTCCCTGATCCGGACGGTGAGATATGATGGCAGCACTATTTACCATATGCGCTGTCCCATGGCTTTTTCTGATTCTTCCGAAGCTTACTGGCTAAGCCCGACGAATAAAATCTCAAATCCTTATCTGGGAAAAAATAATCCGGTGTCTAAAAACAAAATGCCGGATACTGGCGAATTGATAGACAGTATCCATTATGCTGTGCCGGTGAGTGAATGATGAAAAAAATCCTGCTTTTTTGTTTATGGGGATGGGTTACTGCTGTACAGGCACAGAACAAGTATAGTATTACGGGATATGTTAAAGATTCCCTTTCATCCGAAAACCTGATCAGTGCAACCGTCAGCTTCAACGGGCAACTGAAAGGCGTTAACACCAACGGGTACGGATTCTATTCCATCACGTTGCCCGAAGGGCGTTACCTGATTACGGCTTCCTATGTCGGATATCAGTCCAAATCTGCGGAAATCAATCTGGATAAGAATATCAGTCTGAACTTTTTGATTAACCCCCGTTCCTTTCTCAATGAGGAAGTGGTTGTATATGCCAGGAAAAAAGATGCCAACGTGACGAATGCCCAAATGGGAAAAATCAATTTGTCGATGGCGCAGGTTAAATCGCTGCCTGTTTTATTCGGGGAAGTGGATATTATGAAAACGTTGCAGCTTTTGCCCGGAGTCAGTAATGCCGGCGAAGGGAATACCGGTCTGTATGTGCGAGGTGGCGGGCCTGACCAGAATCTCATTATGCTGGACGACGCCATCGTTTACAATACAGGTCACCTGTTTGGTTTTTTTTCCATCTTCAACGGGGATGCCATAAAAAATACAACCCTGATCAAGGGGAGTATGCCTGCACAGTATGGCGGCAGGCTGTCTTCGGTGCTGGATATATCCATGAAGGAAGGCAATATGAATAAATTCGAAGTAGACGGGGGCCTCGGCCTGCTGGCTTCGCGATTATCCGTGCAGGGACCGCTGATCAAACACAAAGCCTCGTTTATCGTGTCTTACAGGAGAACCTACGTGGACCTGCTGGTAAGCCCCTTCATCAAAAAATCCAGCAGTTTTTATGGATCAGGCTATTACTTCTATGACCTGAATGCCAAAGTAAATTTTCAATTTTCAGAAAAAGACCGGATCTACCTGAGCGGCTATTTCGGCAGGGATGTATTTGACTTTAATAATTCCCGCCGTTCTTTCAGCACCGATATTCCCTGGGGAAATTCCACGGCCACCCTGCGCTGGAACCATGTATTTAACCGGAGATTATTTGCAAACACCACTTTATTGTATAATGATTACCGGTTCGCCTTTAACGGGGCACAGGATAATTTCGCCCTGAATCTTTCCTCAGGCATCCACGATCTTTCAGCCAAAACCGATTTTGACTATTATCTGAACCCAAAACATAAAGTGCGGTTTGGCGGGATCTATACTTACCATACGTTTACACCCAATATCCTCACCGGACACCAGGATTCGGTTGTATTCACACCGAATAATTCGAATATTAAATATGCACGCGAAGCGGCCGTCTATATCCAGGACGACTGGCAGGTGAGCGAACGGATTGATATCAGCATGGGGTTGCGCTGGAGCGGCTTCCAGCAGGTGGGGCCTTATACCATTTACCAGTCGGATGCCAATGGCAATAAAACCGACAGCACCCACTATGGCCGGGGTCAGAATATAATTACTTATGGGGGACCGGAACCCCGGTTTACCTTTCGTTACCTGCTGAACGAACAAACCTCGCTAAAAGCTTCGGTTTCCAGGAATCTCCAATACATTCATCTCGTGAGCAATGCGGGAACCACGCTGCCAACCGATCTCTGGGTTCCCAGTACGTATCGCGTAAAACCCCAGGCCAGCTGGCTCTATGCGGCAGGTCTTTTTAAGAATTTCAGGGATAATATGTTTGAAACTTCCGTTGAACTCTATTACAAACAAATGCAAAACCAGATCGAATATAAGGAAGGATATACACCCTCTCTCAGCGATCCGGAGAACTCATTTGTATTCGGAAAGGGCTGGAGTTATGGGGCAGAATGGTTTATTAATAAAACCAAGGGACGTTGGACAGGATGGATCGGATATACGTTATCCTGGACCTGGAGGCAATTTCCCGACCTCAATAACGGGCTGAAATTCCCGGCTAAATATGACCGGCGTCATGACCTTTCCGTAGTCAACACCTATGAATTGAACCAACGCTGGAAAATATCCGCCGTATTTGTTTTTGCCAGTGGGAATGCCACTTCATATCCTGAAAAATTTTATCTGATCGAAGGAACACTTACGCAGGATTACAGCCGGATCAATCAATACCGGCTGCCCGCGTATAACCGTCTGGACCTGGCAGCCACCTATACCCCCAAACATAAGATTTCAAAAAAACTGCATAGCAGCTGGGTTTTCAGTATTTACAATGTATACAGCCGTTTGAATCCATATTTTATTTACTTCGACCAGACGGGCAGCGCCTATGATGGTACCCTCCAGGTACAGGCAAAAAAAGTCTCCCTGTTCCCCATCCTGCCTTCCGTGACCTGGAACTTTCATTATTGAACTTTCCGTTTAAATAAAATCCATACTCCAAAATGCAGGCAACATTTATATTCGTTCCCATTTAATACCAAAACATGGGAAAAAGAATTTTCATACCGTTTTTATTACTTGCCGGCAGTTTATATGCCCAAAAAGAAAACCCGGATATGGCCATGATGGCCAAAATAAGGGATGAAGGCCTGAACCATTCACAGGTGATGGAAATTGTTTATAACCTGACGGATGCCAGCGGTCCGCGTCTGATGCAATCACCCGGATATTTCAGGGCAGCCCGCTGGGCAA
>DHWT01000079.1:0-2410 GCA_002413325.1 Chitinophagaceae bacterium UBA5175
AAAGATTATATGAAAAAGTAATTGCCGAAAAATTCATACTTGAAAAAAAACTGATCGTGAAGGAACTGCACCGTTATGGGATTTCGGCTTTACTGACAGCGCCGGAAAAATTAAGCGTGGATGTGGTGAATAAATACCTCCAGATAAAAGCAAGACGGGAGATTTGACATTTAATAATACTTTATGATGAATCCTTTTGAAGAAGGCCGGGTGATCCTGGTTAATAAGCCGCTGCACTGGACTTCGGCGGATGTAGTTAAGAAAATAAGAAACCGGGTGCATGCAAAAGTGGGCCATGCCGGCACCCTGGATCCGCTGGCTACCGGCCTGCTGATCCTGTGTACCGGTAAATTTACCAGGAAGATCAACGAATATATGTCCCAGGAAAAGGAATACACCGGCACGATTACACTGGGTGCCACTACGCCATCTTATGACCTGGAAACAGAAACACAGAACCAAAAAGAGGTTGGAAATATAACTGCAGCAGATCTTGAAAACGTGTGCAAACAGTTTACCGGGGAAATCGTTCAGGTCCCTCCCGCATATTCGGCGATAAAAAAAAACGGGCAGCGATCTTATGACCTGGCGCGGCAGGGGAAAGCCGTAGCACTTGAGGGCAGAAAAGTGACCATACGGGAATTCGACATGCAGGTAGAGCATCTGCCCCTGGTTTCTTTCCGCGTGGTTTGTTCCACAGGAACCTATATACGAAGTCTGGCCAACGATGTGGGTCAGGTGCTGGGATGTGGCGCTTACCTCAGTTCGCTTTGCCGGACAAGGATCGGGAAATACCGGCTCGAAGACGCGATCAGTCCGGAAGCGCCCGAAATAAAATTTAAAACGGATAGTTGATCCCCAGCTGGAGTTGTCCGTTGCCCGGCGATAATTTATAAAACCAGGTACTGGATCCCTCCAGGGCCTGAGGATCCCGGATCTTATATGCCCAGTCCAGGCGGATCAGGAAATAATTAAAATCCAATCTCAATCCCGTTCCGGCACCCACTGCGAATTCTTTATAAAAACGGTTCAGCTTAAAATCACTGCCGACAGCAGCTGCAGAAGTGTCAATGGGCTGCCAGTTCCATATATTACCAATATCCGTAAATAATGCGCTTTTGAATTTGATTCCGAAAAGGGTTCCCAGTAAAAACCGGTATTCCACATTGCCTTCCAGTTTGATATCTCCGAATCGCAGATCATACTGGTTTAAAGATCCGCTGTAATATTTTGATGAACCCAGGCCCAGGTTCCTGACCTGCCAGGCCCTCATACTGTTGGGACCTCCTGCGTAAAAAGCCTTAAAAAAGGGAAGTGTATGCTCGTAGCCGGTGTTCGTTAATCCATACGAATAACCTGCACCGCCATAAGTTCGAAAAACAAGCTGGTTCTTTCCATAATCAATATTGTGACGGAACTCCACTTCGCCCTTTATATACCGGACCAGCGAACCCTGATCCAGGCTCTTAAAGAAACCGAGTAAGGCACCGCTTTCATCAAAGTCAACCAGGAAATAATTGATCTTATTTTCTTTAGACCTGACTATATTGTAAGCGAATTGCTGCCCGATAACCAGGCCGGTGCGGAATGAAAGCTGGAGCGGTGGATTCTGCGTGAGTAATGTATTAAAGCTGTCTGTTGTGTATGGCAAGGAAGTGTTCTCGATGTTGAAAGGTTTCCACAGAAAACTTTTCGTAACCGTATAACTTTTATACCTTTTTGAGCGCAGTATATTTTTCGACCATTGGTAACCGAAGGATCCGTTAACGCTTTCAAAAGTGAAAAAATCAATTCGCCGGGTATAATTCGCATTCACATTGATCAGCGTCTGGGTATGGAATCCCTTCTCCTGAAGACGATCTGTGAAATTTTCAAAAGGGAGTATACGGATGATCCGGGGGATGGCAATCGTATGGGAAAAACTTGCCAGAAGGGTCTGTATAAAGTTGGAGCCCAGTTCCACCCCGCCTGTTAAATTGGTATTGGTCAAAACGGACTGCCGGTATGCATTCCGGTTTTGTAAACCCAGGATGAGGCTGGTTCCAAAAACATTGGTGGTAGTTACGATATCATTGGTATTGTAACTGGTTTCCAGTGAGATGGATATTTTTTGTTTTTTCGCCGGATACATACGCAGGTTGATGTCGAGCAGGCTGTCACTAACCGGCGAATTCAGGAATTCGATATTATTGTATTCCCATGCAGAAAACTGGCTCAGGCGGTTCGAAGTCCGATAATAATTCTGCTGTTTGTACAAACCGCCCGGGTACAGGTAAATATTATTAGCCAGGAAGGGCAGTTTGAATTTGTTCGTCCGGCTTATAAATTTAATCTGGTTGATCAGGGTGGTATCGGTATGAACGGCAACTGTGTCTTCACCTATGGGCAGGTCCGGGAACACCGTCACATT
>DHWT01000079.1:2699-12653 GCA_002413325.1 Chitinophagaceae bacterium UBA5175
TTCAAATGGCTTGAATCGCGTACCGGTCTCTGGCGTAATACCACCGTTACCGTCGGATTTTCTTTTTTCTGTTTGAGTTTTTCAAGTAACTCGGCCTGTTCGATCGGATCCAGGGAGGGGTCAATCAATGCTGAAAATACGGTATCGTGTTCTACATAAAGGTCTTCCTTGGAAAAACGGAAATAACCATTATTCCGGAAGCTGTCCACCAGCCTGTTGATTTCGCTGGCGAGCACTAACCTGGAATAGGGTTTGCCCACTTTTATAAAAGACTGGTCTTTGGAGGTTATCGCAATCTGCTGTAGTTCGGGCGTATTCAAACTGAAACCGACAGAATCAAAAACAAGCTGTTTACCGGGTTTCACTGTAAAATGAATTATGACTCTTTGCTGTTCCTTGCTAAATCCCTTATGTTTTCCGGTTTTTTTTATTTTCCCTTTGTGTACGGTTTCATAAATAACCGTATCCTGGATGACCGGCGCATAATAACCGTTTGCATTCAGCAGGGCATTCATAAAAACGATCGAACGGCCCAGGTAGGCTGAATCGTAAACAGGTGTATAAGACAGCTTTTTAGCAACAAAATAAAATGGTTTGTAAAATGAGGTTACTGTTTTTGCCTGCAGACTGTCGTCCAGCTGGTTTTCCAGCTTCTGTACCAGATCCTGTTTTTCATCCCCTTTGATATTCCCTTCGACCCGTATGGTTGTTTTAAACACAAAAGGCTTGCCCTGTGGGTATTGAAAATTAGCCGGAACCGTACATGAAAAGAGGGCAAAAATCAGAATCGCCGGAACGATTGCAGGTCTGACCCGTGATAATGTAACTTGCCGGCAATATGACATATTAGTTAAACGTCGAATCCATGCTTTTAAAATCGCAGGTCAAATATATCCAAAGTTTAGGCCAGAAAAAATTCCGCGATGCAGACGGGGTCTTTGTTGCAGAAGGTCCGAAGATCGTAGGAGAACTTCTGCAATCCGATAATTGCAGACTGGTGCAGTGCTTTGCAACCGGGGACTGGTTATCCATGCATGAAGAAGTGTTGAAAAACAGACAGCATCTCGTTATTAAAACGGAAGATCAGGATCTGGAAAGAATATCATTCCTCAGCACACCCAACCAGGTGCTGGCAGTTTTTACAAAACCTGTTTTCAATAAAATACAAAAACCCGGAGGACTTACCCTGATGCTGGACACCATCCAGGATCCGGGTAATCTCGGTACCATTGTACGAACCGCCGACTGGTTTGGCGTCCGTCGCATCGTGTGCAGTATGGATACGGCAGATGTTTTTAATCCGAAAGTGGTTCAGTCGGCCATGGGAAGCCTGATCCGGGTGGAACTGATCTATACCGGCCTGGAGCAATATATCGTCGCGAATCCAGGAACACCCGTATATGCCAGTTCGCTGGATGGGGAAGACCTGCATCAGAACCTCAGGATAACCCGCATGTTTTTATTAATGGGCAATGAATCGAAGGGAATCAGTCCGGAACTGGAATTGCTGGCCACGAAACGGATCCGGATACCCCGCACCGGAGGTGCAGAATCTTTAAATGTGGCTGTTGCCACGGGTATTTTATTATCCCGGATTGAAACGGATCCATAATGGAACCGGCAATCACCTGAATTCGCTGATCATAATGAATCTTACAGGATACCGGTCCGGGTATGCACCGGAGTCCGGATACAATTATTCAAAGGCTATGGCTTTAACGGGACTCAGCCGGCGGATGATAAAGAAACTTGGCAGGAGCAGGATCGCAAAACAAATCAGAAAAGTCCCTGCATTCACCCAGCAGACCTGCTGCCAGCTGATTTTTACGGCGGCAGTGGAAATAAAATAAGAATCTTCTGGCAGTTTGATAAATCCATACCGGTCCTGCAGCCAGCAGATCAGCAGGCCAAGGATATTTCCCAGTAAGATACCACCAAAAGTGATCAGTGCCCCGTGATAAAGAAATACCTTTTGAATGCCGCTGTCCCGTGAGCCCAGTGCTTTCAGCAAGCCGATCATCGGGGTTCTTTCGAGCAGTAGTATGATCAGGCAGGTAACGAGGTTCAGGGTGGCTACCAGCACCATGATCACGATGATAATGACAATATTCGTATCCATCAGGTTGAGCCAGTCAAAAATACTTCCATAGATTTCAGTAATGGCCCGGCTGTTCCATTTATGCGGAAGTTTTTCGAAAATGCGGTTGCTTACAGAATCCGCCATTTTATAGTCTTTAATAAAAATTTCATATCCGCCGATTTCCCGGGGTGACCAGCCATTAAGCCGTTGGATAAGCCTGATATCCACCAGGGCGTTGACCCGGTCGTAATTTTCAATGCCTGTTTTAAAAATGCCCGCGACCACCAGGGGCCTCACGCGTTTGCTTCCATCGGGCTGGATGAAATAGGTAAAAAACTTATCACCGGTTTTTAGTTTTAACTGGTTGGCGGTATAGGCGGAGATATTGATTTCATTACTATATCCGCTGTCGGGGAAATGGATCCAATGCCCGGATTTGAGAAATTCCTGCATATGGACAAAGGAATATGCCGGTTCCACACCCTTTAATTTCAATCCTTCAAAACTTTCCGTGCCTTTTAATATGGCGTCTTTGGTGGCGAATGCATGAACGGATTCAACGGCCGGGTCGTTTTGAATAATGGATAATACGGTATCATTTACGGCAATAGGTTTTTCCTCAGAGATCTCCGTTTTATCCGGTTCATAATGCTGCACGCGGATATGTCCTGAAAAGCCGTACATTTTGGTGGCGATGGCATACTGAAAACCTTCCGTAAATGCGATGGTCAGGATCATGGCCATCACGCTGATAGCCGTTGCTGCCAGGGCGAGCCGGATGATAAACCTCGAAAAGGAATGCTGGCTGTTAAATGCAATGCGCCGGGCAATAAAGCGGGAAAAGTTCAATCTGGAATTTTTAACACCCAAAAATAGACTTCCCCCCGCTGCCGGAAAAGTTTTTTAAGGAATTGAACTATCATTGCATCAGTAACTATATATGAAATACCTGTTTTTATTTATCCTCGGCTGGATCGGAACCGGTCTGAAAGCGCAGACACCGGATTCAGTCTATATGCCCAATATTCGCAGCGCCAAGCTGTACCTGAAGGGGAACCAGCTGGCTGATCCCCTGTTAACCCTGGACGGGAATGAACAGCTGGAGCTTGTATTCGACGACCTGGATGCGGATGCTAAAAGTTATTATTATACCTATCAGCTTTGTAATGCAGACTGGACACCGGTCCAGGTAAGTACTTTTGACTATATCCGCGGATTTGCCCAAAACCAGATTACGGATTATCATTTTTCTTCAGTTGCCCTGATCCGTTATACGCATTACCACCTGCTGCTACCTGAAAACAATTCCCGCATTACCCTGTCGGGCAATTACATGCTCAAAGTTTACCTGAACAGCGATACGTCCCAGATTGCATTCACCAAAAGGCTGCTGGTTGTGCAGAATGCCGTTTCCATTGCAGCGCAGATTCTTCCGCCGATGAACCCGCAGATATCCTATTCGCATCAGAAGCTGCAGTTTACCGTAAACAGCAAGGCCCTGAGCATATCGGATCCTTTTCAGCAGCTACATGTAGTGATACTGCAAAACAGCCGCTGGGATAATGCGATTTACATGGGGAACCCTTCTTTTTATTCAGGGACTGAATTTGAATATAACAGCGATGAAGTGCCGGTATTCCCCGCCGGCAACCAGTGGAGATGGCTGGATCTGCAGAGTTTCCGTTATCAGAGCGACCGCATAGACCGGGTGGATTACCTGAAGAACGGATCGGTTATCTATGTAAAGCCGGATAAAGACCGTTCGCGCCAGAATTATTATTATTATACTGATAATAACGGAAAATATTTTATTCAGACAACCGACCTGGTCGATCCGAACTGGCAGGGAGACTATGGGCGGGTGCGTTTTGTATTTGTGCCGCCCGACAATACACCGCTGGAAGGTAAAGATCTTTACCTGCTGGGAGAATTTACCGGTTACCGGCTCAACGATGCCAGCCGCATGGTATTTAATCCGTCGAGTGGTGCTTATGAAGGTTCTGCCCTGCTGAAAATGGGTTTTTACAATTATGCCTATGTAACGGTGAACAGCAATCAGCCAGGCGCGGCGCCTTCTTTTGAATTTACTGAAGGGAATTATTTTGAAACAGAAAATAATTACGATATCCTGGTTTATTACCGTCCCCTGGGTGGCCGCTCAGATCAGCTTGTGGGTATTTACTCCATGAATTCGATGAATGCGCTGAGGTAAACTCAACATGTATGGCTTTGGGCTTTAAGCTTCAAACTACTATCTTTGCACCGGCAAGTCTTATACGGCCAGCTCCTGCTGAATCCCCCAGGGCCGGAAGGCAGCAAGGGTAAGTGGTTGAGCGGTGCGATATAAGTAACTTGCCATTTTTTTTGAACTTTATTAAACTGATGATATGAAATTCTTTATTGACACCGCGAATCTGGACCAGATCCGTGAAGCCAATGACCTGGGAATACTGGACGGCGTTACCACCAACCCCTCGCTGATGGCCAGGGAAGGGATCCGCGGGGAAGAAAATATTGCCAAACATTACAAAACGATTTCTGATCTCGTGAAAGGCGACGTAAGCGCCGAGGTCATTTCAACTGATTTTGAGGGCATCGTGGCAGAAGGAAAAAAGCTGGCTGCGATCAACCCCAATATCGTAGTGAAAGTGCCGATGATTAAAGACGGGATCAAGGCCCTGAAATGGTTTTCTGATCATCATATTAAGACAAACTGCACCCTGGTTTTTTCAGCAGGCCAGGCGATCCTGGCAGCCAAGGCAGGCGCCAATTATGTTTCTCCCTTTATCGGCCGGATTGACGACAGCAGCTGGGACGGGGTGGAACTGATTGAACAGATTGCGAATATTTATGCGATACAGGGCTTTGAAACAGAAATCCTGGCCGCATCCATCCGGAATTCCCTGCATATCGTGCGTTGTGCCGAAGCCGGGGCGGATGTATGTACCTGTCCGCTGGAGCCTATTTTGGGATTACTGAAACATCCGTTAACAGATATCGGTCTCGCTAAATTTCTTGCCGACGCGAAGGGCAAATAAGAATAATTTTGGTTCTGTGCGCCGGTCCGTTTATTTTTGCGCCTGTAAATTATGAAAATACGTTTTAACATACACCATCATCATTCCTTACCCCGCCGGTAGGCTGCTGATGTTTTGTGTAAACAATATAATGGCAGGGGCTTACCGAAGGGTAAGCCCCTTGTTTTTTTTATAACAAGTAAACCAACCATATGCCCACCCGGCTGAAAATTGCGGTACAGAAATCCGGCAGACTTTACGACGATTCATTGAAATTGCTGAAAGACTGTGGTATTGACCTGAAGAACGGGATCAATAAACTCAAAACGGAATCGGATAATTTCCCCATGGAAGTTTTTTTTCTGCGCGACGACGATATTCCGCAATACGTGGAGGACGCCGTTGCAGATATCGGAATCGTGGGAGAAAATGTGATCCTCGAAAAAAATAAAAAAGTATCCATTTCCGAAAAACTCGGGTTCGGGAAATGCCGTTTGTCCGTGGCCATCGGTAGAAACGAGTCCTATACGGATTGCCGGTACCTCCAGGGTAAAAAAATTGCTACCACCTATCCCGTGCTGGTGGACCGTTTTCTGAAAGAAAAAAATATCCGGGCTGAAATCCACGAAATCAGCGGGTCGGTGGAAATTGCTCCCGGTATCGGGCTTGCAGACGCCATTGTGGATCTGGTCAGCAGCGGATCCACTTTGTTTATGAACGGGCTCAGGGAAGTGGAAACGATCCTGCATTCTGAAGCCGTACTGATTCGTCATCCGTCACTCGGGAATGTGCAGCAGCAAATCCTCGAAAAATTATTATTCCGGATCCGGTCCGTGCGTAAGGCCAGGCATACAAAATACATCCTGCTCAACGCACCCAATGAAAAACTGAATGAAATCATTGCCCTGCTTCCCGGTATGAAGAGCCCGACGGTTCTGCCCCTGGCGGAACCGGGCTGGAGCAGCGTGCACAGCGTGGTGAATGAAAATGATTTCTGGGAGATCATCGAAAAATTAAAAGGGGCCGGCGCCCAGGGAATTCTTGTGGTGCCCATCGAAAAAATGATTTTATAAATGCCATTATTACCTGTTATAGAGAACCCGGAAAAGCATCGCTGGGCGGGACTCCTGGCCAGACCGGTTTTTCATTCCGAAAGCCTGGATGCCCTCGTACGGAAAATACTGGAGGATGTGAAAAAAAACGGCGATTCCGCAGTGGATGCCTATTCACTGCAATTTGACGGGGTTTTGGCTGTAAACCGAACCGTGCAGCCGGGAGAATTCGACCTGGCTGAAAAACAGCTGGGAGAAAACTTAAAAGCGGCGATCCGCCAGGCAAAACGCAATATTGAAACCTTTCACGCCGGCCAGCTGATACCGGAACCGGTGGTGGAAATACAGGCCGGGATCCGCTGCTGGCGCAAACCGGTGGCCATAGAAAAAGTCGGGTTGTATATACCGGGCGGCACGGCACCTCTGTTTTCAACCCTGCTTATGCTGGGTGTACCGGCCAAACTCGCCGGCTGTGACGAAATAATCATCTGTACCCCGTCGCAGAAAGACGGATCGGTGCACCCGGCCATCTTATATACCGCAAAAATAACCGGCATCCGGAAAATATTCCGTGCGGGCGGTGTGCAGGCTATTGCAGCCATGGCTTACGGAACCGAATCCATTCCTGCTGTAAATAAAATCTTCGGACCGGGAAATCAATATGTAACCCATGCAAAAAAAATGATCCAGCAGGAAGGGATTGCCATTGATATGCCCGCCGGCCCCAGTGAACTGGCCGTTTATGCCGATGAAACCGCCGTTCCGGCCTATGTGGCGGCCGACCTCCTGTCCCAATGTGAACACGGTCCGGACAGCCAGGTAATCCTGGTTACCGGCAGCAGGGCATTTGCTGAAAAAGTAAACGCGGAACTGGAAGCGCAAATCGAAAAACTTCCACGAAAAGACATCGCCCGGAAATCCCTTGCAAACAGCAAAATATTCATTACACGGGATCGGTCTGTTGCCATGGATCTGCTGAATGCTTATGCACCGGAACACCTGATCCTCGCCTGCAGTGACGTGGAATCCATGACAGGAAAAGTGCGTAATGCCGGATCCGTATTCATAGGGAACTATGCGCCTGAAAGCGCCGGGGATTATGCCAGCGGCACCAATCACACCCTGCCTACGAACGGCTTTGCCCGGGCCTACAGCGGGGTGAGTATGGACAGCTTCGTGAAAAAAATCAGTTTTCAGCAGTTGACCCGGGAAGGACTTCAATCCATTAGTAACACGGTTGTTGAAATGGCCCGGGCAGAAGGACTGCAGGCCCACGCAAACGCTGTGGAAATCCGGTTTATAAAGCCTGACGCTGAACTAAAATAATAAAAGTTAATAATTAACCATTCCATGACCGATATCACCCTTCTGTTGCGCGACAATATTAGAAAGCTGGTTCCCTATGCTTCAGCAAGGGATGAGTTCAGCGGTTCGGCGCATATTTTCCTGGACGCGAATGAAAACAGCATTGGTTCACCCATAACACCCGCTTACAACAGATATCCGGATCCCCACCAGGTAAAAATAAAAGAACGGCTCATGCAGATCAAGGGCCTTCCACCGCAGCATATTTTTTTGGGAAACGGAAGTGACGAATGTATCGACCTACTGTACCGCGCTTTTTGTAACCCGGGAAAAGACAACGTGATCATACATCCGCCAACTTATGGAATGTATGAAGTGAGTGCCCACATAAACGACGTGGAAGTACGAAGGGCACCACTGACAGAAAATTTTGATCTGGATCTGGCCGCCATCGAACAACTCGTGGATGATCACACAAAAATCATCTGGATCTGTTCTCCCAACAATCCTACAGGCAATGCATTCAGTCGCGTGGATGTTGAGATGATCCTGAACAATTTTGACGGCCTGGTTGTCATTGACGAAGCGTATATTAATTTTTCCCGGCAGCAAAGTTTTATCCGGGAACTGACAGAATATCCCAATCTCGTTGTGCTGCAAACCCTGAGTAAGGCCTGGGGGTTGGCCGGCCTCCGGCTGGGTATGGCATTTGCGGGTGAGCCGGTCATAGATGTAATGAACAGGATAAAACCACCCTATAATATCGGGCAGGCTACGCAGGAACTCGTACTGGAAGCATTGAACCAAACAGAAAAAGTAAATGGAATGATCAGGGAAATTGTGGGTATGCGTAATGAACTGGCGGAACAGATCGGCCGTTTATCATCGGTAATGAACGTTTATCCCAGTGAAGGAAATTTTTTGCTGGTAAAAATAAAGGAGGCCAGACGCATATATGGGAAGCTTTTAAAGGAAGGAATCGTTGTCAGGGACCGGAGTTCAGCCCCCGGCTGCGCGGACTGCCTGCGCATAACAGTCGGTACGAGGGAACAAAATGAAAAACTGCTTGAAACATTATCTGTTCTTGGAACCGCGTAAATGCATAATTTTATTCTCCTGAAAAATATTACAGAATGAAACAGATCCATAGTAATCTCTTTTATGTTTTTTTATTGGTAGCGTCTGCCTGTCACGGTTCAAACGGTATCGGGCCTGTCAGTTCAGATACCGGGAAAGTGATGACACTTTCCTTACCAAAACCGGATGTGAGCCTGACACTGCCGGCCGGGTTTTCAGCAACGGTATTTGCAGATGGCCTGGGAAGAGCGCGTCATATTGCAGTTACTCCTTCCGGGTATGTTTACGTGAAGCTGGCCAGTAATAAAAAGGGAAGTACCATTGTGCGGCTCCGGGATACGAACGGAGACGGTGTGGCTGATCAGGAAATGGATTTCGGAAAATTTACAGGAACCGGTATGGTTGTAAAAAACGGATACCTGTACGCATCCTCTGATGAAGAAGTATACCGGTTTAAATTGAATGATGACGGAACGGTGGCAAACCCTGCCCAGCCTGAAAAAATAATAACCGGACTGATTTCCCGTGGTGAACATGAGGCTAAGGCCATAGCCCTGGATAACGATGGAAATATTTATGTGAATATCGGTGCTTACTCCAATTCATGCCAGCTCGTTGACAGACAAACAGGTTCCATGGGCATGAAACCCTGCCCCATTTTGGATTCTGCGGCAGGTATCTGGCAGTTCAGGGCAGATAAATCCAATCAGACCTATGCAGACGGGACGCGGTATGCGACCGGGTTGCGTAACGTGGTCGGGCTCGACTGGAACACCGCGACCAATACTTTATTTGTTATGATGCATGGCCGTGACCAGCTTCATTCTATTTTCCCCCAGTTATATACCGATAAAGACAATGCTGAACTTCCTGCAGAATGTATGTATGAACTGCATAGGGGTTCCAATGCCGGATGGCCCTATATTTATTACGATCAGAACCAGGGTAAAAAAATTCTGGCTCCTGAATACGGGGGAGATGGAAAGAAAACCGGCGGCGAAGATGCAATCGATCCGGTGGTGGCTTTCCCCGGCCATCTTGCGCCCAACGGACTTCTGTTTTACACCGGTAACCAGTTCCCCGAAAAATATAAGAACGGTGCATTTATTGCTTTCCATGGTTCCTGGAACCGGGCACCCGAACCGCAGGAGGGATTTTTTGTGGCTTTTGTACCATTCAGCAATGGCAAGCCTTCCGGTAAATGGGAAATCTTTGCGAACGGTTTTTCCGGCGGCGCTGATAAAACGGCCTCGGGAAGGGCCCTGCACCGTCCCTGCGGCCTGGCCCAGGGTCCTGATGGCGCGCTCTATATAACAGATGATAATAAGGGAACCATATGGAGAATAACTTATAAATAAAATGAAAATCAATCTCCTTTCAAGTTATCTTTTTCTTATTTTTTGCGTGCTGTTCGTGCCGGTTT
>DHWT01000013.1 GCA_002413325.1 Chitinophagaceae bacterium UBA5175
GGAATCAGGTAGGCAGGCATACTGATGGATTTAAAGAACACTGCGGCCTGGGCAGGTAAGAGCAGGCTGGATATGGACGAGAAGGCCATCATCAAAGCCAGTAAACCCGTGGTTATCCAGTAGTAAATGCGAATTTTTTTCATGTTCTATTTTTTTAAATTTTCTGAATCATGACCAGGCTGAACCGGTGCCACCCATTTATTATCCAATAGCCAGTTGGCCATCAGCCCGGGCCAGGATTTTACTGAAAGAAAGGAAGAACGGTTCCCCATATTAAAACCGTGGTCCCCGTGGGCGAGGATATGGGCTTCCACAGAAACTTTTGCCTGCCGGTATTTTTCCAAAAGACTGATGACGGTTACGGAACAGCAGGCATCGTCGTTGGCAGCCAGCAGAAATGCCGGTGGCGCATCATGCGGAACAGTGTCGGGAATATATAAGGGACCCGGATAGACCTGCATGATAAAATCCGGCCGGCCGTTCAGCCGGTCAACGGGATCAGGTGCCTGCGGATTACCATTACCCGAACCAAAGGCGATTGCATCCACCACTTCGCCGCCGGCAGAAAACCCGAGCATGCCCAGGCGGCTGGTATCGATCTTCCATTCCTTATAATGACTGCGGACCAGGCGCATGGCGCGGTAAGCATCTTCCTGCGGTTGTTTATCCAGGGAATAAGGAGAATTCGGTTCACGGGCCAGCCGGTATTTCAGGATGATGGCCGTGATGCCCAGTGTATTGAGGTATTTAGCGGGATCCAGTCCTTCTGCCTTATAAACCAGCAGACGGTGGCCGCCACCCGGACAAATCAGAACGGCCGTTCCATTGGCCGTGCCGGCCGGCGGGAAAAAAACCGTAAGCGACGGGTTATTGATATTTTTTACCCAGTAGTCCTTCGCCTCTTCGGGTTCATTTTTTCTGTTTTCAAAACCCGGTGCCCCGTTTTTCCATAAAGGAAGAACCAGCGAATCGGATTGTGCGTGCAACAGGCTGCTGCAGACCACCAGGAGGAAAATGATCGGCATGCGAATCTGAAAAAAGCCGGATATCATGATAGAAGGCATTATTTTAATATTTATGACAGGCGCCGGTCCGCATTCCCATGGCACAGCGTATCGTTTTATGAACATGCTCAGCGTACAACGATCGAAAGATACTCCGGGTGTCTTTTCAGATAAACGGCCACAAAGGGACAAAGCACTTTAACTTTGATATTATTTGCAATGGCCCATTCGAGTCCGTAATGCGCCAGGGCGGATGCGATACCCTTTCCTTCCAGATTCTTCGGCACATCGGTGTGCATGAGCCAGATCATCCCGTCGAGGAAGCGATATTGCAGCAGGGCTGTTTCACCCTGTTCATGCACTTCAAACTGCATGTTTTCCTGATTATTGGAAACAGGTATATCCATATGCCGACGTTTTTCGGTTTCACAATTTAAATATTCGTATTACAAACACCGTACAATTTTGTAATTTTTCAATACATATGAAATATGGTCCCCGTTATTTTATCTGGATGGGTTTATTAACTTTCCCGGTTTTATTTCCAAAAGCCCAGCACCTGGCTCATCATGAAAAAAAACACGCATCCTTGCCGGTCGTCCGCCTGGTTCCTTCCGGAAAATTTATTTTCCGGTCATTCGTGGATTGTAATATGGCCAGTGTATGGATCGGGGACAGCTTCCGGATATTCCCCGGCAAATACGGGGAGGACCCGCTCTGGGGAGAATCCCATGAACTGAAATATGCCAGTGGCAATACGGTGGACGAAGTTTTCAGCAGGGCCCCTGCTGAATTTCAGGAACCCCTGATGCCGGCGAATGCAGCACCTGGTAAAAAGGGCTTACATGGCGCCGTCTGGTTTGAGTCGCTGTATCAATACAAGGCAGACCGGACGGGGAACACGTTATATGCGCTATATCATAATGAAAATTATCCTTCCACCCTGCCTTATGATCCGGTTACGGGTGAAGGTTATATAGATAAGAACTGGCCGGAAGGCCTCCGGGGTCCGGAAACGAAAACGGCTGTCTGCCGGATTGGAATTATGAAATCCGTGGATGGGGGGAAAAGCTGGACCGACAAAGGCATCCTGCTGGAAGACCTTCAGCCCCGTCTGATCCTCCGGCCGCATAATACCGGAATTAATTTTGCCGGCGGCGTGGGGGATCCTTCAGCCATCGCCCAAGGAAATTACCTTTATGTATTTTATGGTGAATATGGTTATCCCGGCCGGTATGATGAAAAAACTTATGATCCGGTCAAAGAATGGATGGGTCAGTGTATCAGTATTGCCCGGATTCCCTTGTCGGAACTGGATAGTCCTTCGGGGAATGCAAAAAGATGGGACGGGTATGCATTCAGCACCTTGCCGGATCGGGACGGCCGGCCGGTTGCCCGTTTGCAGATTCCCCTGAACCAGGGAGGCGGACCTGCCTCCTCACCCCATGCCAGATACTACTGGGGGCCTTCAGTCAGTTGGAATGAACACCTCCGTTGCTGGGTGATGCTCATGGCCAGGGCGGAAGGACCTTCCTGGAAAGGCAATAGTATTTATATCTCTTACAACCGACATGCTGACCTGGGTGCAGGCACCCATTCCCAGGATTGGTCCGTTCCGCAATTATTATTGAAAAAACCCGGGCATACCCTATGGTATCCATCCCTGCAGCCCCTCAATACAGTTGCTGACCGGAAAGCCGGCTATACTTCCCTTGAATTGGGACGGAAAGCCAGGTTATTTTATAAGGATATGACCCCCGAAAAAGGGGAATATGTATCCGAATACCTGCTCGAATTTGAATAAACAAAAGAAAGTCAGCTAAGTACAAAATTATCCTTATTAAGCGGGCCAGCCCCTCCCGTCAGGCGGAGGAAACAATTTGGTAACATTAAATTAATATAGGTTGTGAAGTTCCAAGCCTATTTTGCATGAGATTTTTAACAATACGTTACCATGCAAGAAGAATTTCAACTCCATTTTCCGCTGTTAAACCGGGTGGCCCAGATCAGAAAGTCTCCTTATTCATTAGTGATCCTGCGGGAGGGATTGTATTCTGTTTCAGTGGATAAATTACCCCTGGTTGAATACTTTGTTTTTTTCGACAGCCCGGTGAAAGGTGAACAATTGAAATTGAAATTCTATAAGACGTTATCAGACGGCCGGTGGTATGATAAATCCTATTCTGAAGAAGCAGAATTGAATTCTCCTGAATTCGGCATCCCTGAGATGAACAGGGAATTAAAAGCGGTGCTGGATGCTTATGATGCAACACATGCGCAGCAGAAAAGTTTCTCCCTTTAATTTTTACTATTATTTCCCCGTTGTCAGCCGCAGGATTTTGCTGTGAACCCCATTTACAGACCCCTTGGCAGATCCTCCGGCATTGTGCCTGTTCATGGTCGACATGATTTCGAGTAGCGATTCTTTTTTTTCTGCATATTCTCCTGTAATCAGACAAAGGATTTCTGCCAGCTTATTTTCAAATGAAAGGGAATCCATCCCCGCATAGCGGGTTTTTAGAAAATCTATAATTCCCAGTTCATTCAGCAGGTCCAGTTTACCGGACAAATCCAGAGGTGCTGGTCTTTGAAAATCAACCGGGTTCAGGGAATTCTGAAAGCCGGCTTTCAGGGAGCTGATATAATTCGCATAGATAATTCCCTGTGCATATAAATAGAGCTCGGTAAATTTTCTTTTTTTCCCCGGACCGTTTACCCGGTTTTTGAAAGCATCATAAAAGCCTTTATAGAATACGGACATGCACTGGAGCCTGAAACTTTTATCATATTCATGCTGCAGACAATATTCCAAATGGTTGATGATGCCATTGGCTTCGTCCAGCAAAACTTCAACCGGGTTACCCGCCATCATTTTTTGCCGGATCCATTCAGTACATACCGGTGTCCGGGACAGGAAGCAGGATAAAATATAATTGCTATAAACAGCGCTGTTGGAATTGGCCGGTCTGATACTGAATACAAAAGTTTCTCCGAAAGAAAATTTTTTCTCGGTCAGTGCCGGGTTATTTCTTTCTTTCTTAAAAATTTCAGCCAGCGCATCTGTTTTATTTTTTTGGAAGAAGAAAGGCAGTTTCGGATCAAATTCCGGAAAAGAAAACGGGATGATTCCGAAATGCCTGTCAAAAAAAACCAGTTTCTCGGCGTATTTCTTCAATCCCCTGAACTCATCAAGTAACAGGCGGACCTGATTTTCTGAATATAAAGGCATGTTGCGTGATGCTATGTGTTTTCCAAATATAACATTCGAAACAACCTGTTTTTGCACCGGTTTCCGGGTTAAGAAATTATTAAGTATTTGTATGATGTCGCGGGCTGTTCCGATGTAAACAGCCCGTAAAGCAGGTAACATTATGGTAATATTCGCTTAACATTCCATTCACAGGATCTGCCTTCTTTTGCAACCAAATCAATTCTAAAAAGACTTTTATGAAAAGTTGGATCGCTAAAACATTCGTCAGGATTTCAGTCCTGATATTTCTTTTTTCATTCTTTTATAGTTCTTCAGAGGCCCAGTATGTATTTAGTAATGATTCCCTTTTTAAAACAGGTGCGGCAAATACCGGCCGGCTCTGGGGTTATGCTTTTGGTGATATTGCCTATAAAACGCATTCCGATTCCTTAACCCGCGGCGGGAGCAACCAGTACACGGGTATTCCCCAAAACAGAACGTCCTTCCAGTTCCGGCGTATTTACCTGGGATATGACTATAATATTTCTAAAAAATTCTCGGCGGAATTATTATTGGCAGCAGAAGATAATTTTCCCGCGGGCAACCCGCCTGTCGGCAGTGCTGCAGGTACAACCACCGCGCTTGTTCCGGGTAATTCAACCGGAGATTTACTGACCGACCAGAAATTAATCTTTTATATCAAGCTGTTGAATCTCCGGTGGAAGAATATCTGGAAAGGAACTGACCTGGTCATAGGGCAGGCGGCTACACCGGCTTTCCCCATGTTAACGGAAAAGATCTGGAGCTACCGCTCTGTAGAAAGGACGATTTCGGATATACGCCGCACGCCTTCTTTTGATATGGGTGTCGGCTTACAGGGTGTTTTTGATCCGGCCAAGAAGAACTATGGTTATAACCTGATGGTTGCAAACGGCACCAGCGCCAAACCGGAAAGCGATAATTTCAAATGGTTTTACGGAGATGTGTATGCTTATTTTTTCAAAAAGAAAATCGTAGTGGACGCATATGCGGATTATCAAAGAATGAACTGGATACCTACCTGGCACCATTCGCGCCAGATGTTAAAAGGTTATATCGCTTATAACAGCTCGGCTACGGAAGCAGGTATGAACCCGGGTACCGGATACACGATTGGTGTGGAAGGTTTTGTAAATACCCTGAAAAACGACAATTTTGCCGCTTTAAACGGAGGGGGCGTTGATACATTAACTACTGCCGCTACCGGATTATCTATGTACATTCACGGCGACATTATAAAGAACAAACTCAGGTTTTTTATTCGCTATGATGTGTATAATCCCAATAATAAAGTTAACAACACCCTGTACGGCAAATACAGTGGCAATACCGGTAACTACAACGACAATTCCTTCCATACGACCTATAATTACCAGGCTGCCACCCCAACCGTTACCTACGTAAATACCGGCGACCAGACTTATAAGCAACAATTTTTTACTGCCG
>DHWT01000285.1 GCA_002413325.1 Chitinophagaceae bacterium UBA5175
CATAATTCATAATTCATAACTCATACATTGGGCGTTGCCCTAAATTTGCTTCCAAACTAAGGGTCCATGGCAATCAGTCTGAGACGTGTACAATTAAAATCGAATGAAGATACCGGGTTTGGAACCAATCCGGATAATTATGGCGGACGTTTTGTAAACCGGGATGGGACCTTTAATGTTAAAAAAGAAGGACTTCCATTTTTTCAACGGTTCAGCCTGTATCATACGATGCTGAATATGCCCACCTGGAAGTTTTACGGGACTTTGTTCGCATTTTACCTGGCTGTCAATTTCGTGTTTGCCAGTATATACTTTTTTATCGGCAGCAGTCAGTTCCAGGGAATTATCCAAACCGGGCCGGCAGGAATATTTAAGGAGATGTATTTCTTCAGTACGGAAACCTATACCACGGTGGGTTATGGAAGGGTGAACCCGGTAGGCGACCTGGCCAATTCGGTATCCGCCATTGAATCGATGCTGGGGTTTTTATCTTTTGCCATTGCCACCGGCCTTTTATATGGACGTTTTTCAAAACCTAAGGCCTTCCTGCTTTTCAGTAAACAGGCCCTGGTAAGTCCTTACCGCAACGGGAAGGCCCTGATGTTCCGGTTTGCGGCTTATAAGGACAACCACACGCTCACCAACCTGGAAATAAAAGTGAACGCGGCCTTACAGGTGGAAGAGCATGGTAAACAGGTATTTAAATTTTATGAACTTGAACTGGAGCGGAGCCATGTGGAGTCCCTGCCCATGAATTGGACGGTCGTTCATCCCCTGACAGCAGAAAGTCCGTTGTTTGAATACAACCGGGAAGATATGAAAAAAGCAGACCTCGAAATCTATGTATCGGTCCGTGCATTCGACGACGTTTATTCCAATGTTGTTCAGCAAAGAACTTCATATACTTACGATGAGATCCTGTTCGACCGCAAATTTGTCCAGATGTACCGGGAAAGTAATGATGGCAAAACAACGATTGTGGAATTGCATCGTCTTCATGAGCATAAGGAAGTGAGTACAGCGGCGAAACTGTGAAAATGAACAGAGTCAATTGATAATCCGGGAAGGAAAAACGCAAGTTCGGGTGAATAAATCACTATTGGTATTTACGATATTTTCTTTTTACATTTCTTACGCCCATTGCCAGCAATACCGGGACGATCAGGATAGCAGTTATTATAAAACCTACCGGTCCATGCTGACCGCCCGGGCTTATTTTTCGAGGAAGTACACCCTGTTGGGATTTACTCCGCCCGAACCCATTCCCAATTTCAAATACCGGGCTACCACATCGCTGAATATCGGTATCGGGGCAACCTATCATTCCATTTCACTGAATGTGGGTGTCGGGATCGCCAAATTTAATCCGAACGAAGAGAAGGGCAACACGAGGTACCTGGATATGCAGGGGCATTTTTATACCCGCAAATGGAGCCTGGACCTGCTGGGCGAATTTTACAAAGGCTATTACTTGAGTCCTGAAGGTATGGCTGCTCCGCCGGGCAAGGACTATTATACACGTCCGGATATCGGGCTCAGCCTGATGGGATTTGCTTTTTATCGCGTCCTGAACGAAAAGAAATTTTCCTACCCGGCTGGCCTGTTACAAAATGAATGGCAGAAAAAATCTGCGGGCTCCGTTTTGATCGGGGGTGAAATTTATTATGGAGCTATATACGGCGACAGCACCCTGGTGCCTACAACGGTGGATCCGGACCTGAGTTACGATGCCATCAACAAATTTCATTTTTTAAGTTTTGGCCCTGGTATTGGGTATGCCTATACGTTTGTATATAAAGAACATTTTTTTTTACTGGGTTCAGCGACCCTCAACCTGGCCCTGCGTTATTCAAAGGAAATCTCCTCGTCAACCGGTCAGTACATAAACCGGGTGGAATTCAGACCGAATTATATTGTTCATGCCGGTGCCGGATATAACGGCAACGAATGGAGCCTGAGTGTACTTTGGGTTGACACAGAACTTTTCAAGAAGGGGAAAGGTCCTGAATACAATTATAATATCGGGGTTGGCAATTACCGGCTCATTTATGCAAGACGTTTTCATTTAGGCGGGAAGACTAAAAAAATGCTCGACCCGATTCCGGTAATTATCGGGCAGTAAATTAGTGGGGGAGAAAGGGAGTTCGATTCATCCATAACTCATAATTCATAACTCATAACTCCCATACGCTTACACTTTCACAGACTCGTAACCGCTTACCGGTTCGCAGGTGCAGATCAGGTTCCGGTCGCCATAAGTATTGTTTACCCTTCCGATGGAAGGCCAGAATTTATTTTTCCTGGTATAAGGCAACGGGAAAGCTGCTTTTTCCCGGCTGTAACTGTGGTTCCATTCATCAGCCGTTATGATAAACTGCGTATGCGGCGCATTTTTCAACGGATTGTCTGTTTTATCCAACACGCCGCTGATAATATCCCGGATTTCCTGGTGAATGGCGATCATGGCATCGCAAAACCGGTCCAGCTCGGCCTTATTTTCACTCTCAGTGGGTTCGATCATCATGGTTCCGGGCACCGGGAAACTCAGGGTGGGGGCATGAAAACCATAATCCATGAGTCTTTTGGCAACGTCTTCTGCTTCAATGCCAGCCTGCGTTTTGAAAGGCCTGAGGTCCACAATAAATTCATGGGCGCAGGTATTATTCGGACCTGTATATAATATGGGATAATAAGATTCAAGACGTGACTTCATATAGTTTGCATTCAGTATGGCATAGGCCGTTGCCTGGCGGATTCCGGATGAACCCAGCATTTTGATATAAGCATAACTGATGAGCAGGATACTTGCAGAACCATAACGGGCAGCACTAACCGCACCCGGCCCTGTATGATCGGGGTTGGTCCAGTGGCCGGGCAGGTGATCTTTCAGTTTTTCATTTACGCAGATCGGGCCCATGCCGGGTCCGCCGCCTCCATGGGGGATGGCAAAGGTTTTATGCAGGTTCAGGTGACATACATCGGCGCCTATAAAACCCGGGCTCGTTAAGCCAACCTGTGCATTCATATTGGCACCGTCCATATATACCAACCCGCCGTTATCATGAATGATCCGGCAGATATCTATGATGCCTTCTTCAAATACGCCGTGGGTGGATGGATACGTCACCATCAGTCCGGCGAGTTCATTTTTATATTGTACAGCTTTCGCCCGGAGGTCCTGGATATCAATATGGCCGTCGTCATCACTCTTCACGACCACTACCTGCATGCCGGCCATCACCGCGCTGGCCGGATTGGTACCATGTGCCGAGATCGGGATCAGCATCACCCGCCGGTGTTGCTGGCCATGGGCTGCGTGGTAAGAACGGATCGTCAGCAATCCGGCGTATTCCCCCTGCGCTCCGCTGTTGGGCTGCAGGGAAGTGGCTGCAAAACCGGTAATGGTGCTTAACCAGGATTCCAGCTCCCGGATCATCTGCTGGTAACCCTTCCATTGGAAGGAGGGGGCAAAAGGATGCATTTTACTGAATCCCGGCCAGCTTACCGGAATCAGTTCGCTGGCTGCATTGAGCTTCATCGTGCAGGAGCCCAGGGGAATCATGGAAGTATTTAATGAAAGGTCTTTGTTTTCGAGACTTTTCAGATACCGCATCATTTCCGTTTCGCTGTGATGCGTATTGAAAACCGGGTGGCTCATAAAAGCAGAACTCCGGTTGAGGGTGACCGGTATCGTTTCCCCGTAGCGGTCATAATCAAAGAGGATGGCCGCTTCAT
>DHWT01000069.1:0-1755 GCA_002413325.1 Chitinophagaceae bacterium UBA5175
AAATTCTCGTCTAGTCTCTCACCCCTTCGACCCTTCGACAGGCTCAGGGACCGCAGGCTCACTGAGCGACCTTATCTCATAACCCGTAATCTGTAACTCGTAACCTGTAACTTGTAACCTGCAACTCATAACTCATCACTCATAACTCATAACTCATAACTCATAACGGTCCGCAGTTCCACAGCTCCGCATTCCCAAAATTCCCGTCTTTCCCATGTACACCTACCCTATCCTCACCATGCCATACGACACCGATTCACGGTTGCACCAGGGAATGGCGCAGCAATTCCCCCGCCTCTTTCCCTGTGTTGAATAATAAATCGAGGATGGAAAGATTGGGGAAAAAACCCGTTCTTTCTTCAAATACCTGACGGTATTTCACGGGATTCCACAGATCATAATTTTTGGGCAGCACCCGGTTCCGATGGTCATCCCACCCGGAAGCCAGGAAAGGGACCGCTGTATCTGTCATCCTGATTTCTGCCGGCCATTCCAGTTTTTCTTTCAGCCAGTTCAAACAATGGAGGTTCCATTCTGCCAGACGGGCGAATGGTTTTTGGTAAATCACTGCCAGCTCATCCTGGTAATATTCAAAAAAAGGGGAACGGTTGTAAGCTGACCGGATGGATTTAAAATGCCGGGCCTGCCAGTTCTCGGTCTTCGAAATCAACACCTCATTCACCTGCAACTGCTGGTTCCTTCCATCCTTTAAAGGAACCGACAGGGAGATGATCCCCTCAGCCCCGGCTATCAGGCAGCGGTTGCGGAAACTCATTTTCCGGTACATTTCATATACATCTAAATAAACATATGATTCTTTATACAAAGTGATAAAGAATGTAAGCGGTGGAAAATATTGTAATTCAGATACTATCATTACGGGATAATCAGGAAGCCGAAATTAATGAAAATTTACTATCCGGGATGGAAAAACAGCAACCAATGTCATTCATTACAATTTAAGTTAAATACCATATTAAACTATTAATCAAATAATTACATTTATTTTATTTACTAAAAATATTATACTATTCGGAATAGCAAACCGGTTGGGCCAAATGGTCTGTATTCTAATAATATTAGTAAAGAAAAGTGCCAAAAAAAGGGCTGCTTTTCGGCAGCCCCGCGACGGAATTTAAAAATCAAAATACAGGGACTTCCCTGTTTATTGGCCGGACGGATATTTTGTTTCGAGGAATTTTTTCCTGTATATGAAAATGTCTTCGAGCTGCCGGCGGACGAAAAGAGCGTGTGCCCAACGTCCTAAAAAACCCAGCGGAAGTTTATAATGGACCAGGTCCCGCATTTCCACCCCACCCGGGACTTCCCTGAAAAAATGCGCATGATGCCAGAAAGCATAAGGACCAGATCTCTGTTCGTCAACAAAAAAAGACCGGTCGGACACATGGGTGATCTCCGTCACCCAGGATACCGGAATACCGAATAAGGGCTTCAGCCGGTAACTGATGATCTGACCCGGATAAATTTTCGTGCTGCCCGAACGGGATGTTATGACCATCCGGAGATAGTCAGGTGTCAAAGCCGACAAGTTGTCCGGGGATGAAAAAAAATCCCAGGCTTCCGCTAAAGAGATGGGCAGGAACTGGATATCTTCCAAAACATATAGTGCAGCCATCAGTGAATTTAATTGAATAGAATAAAGATCAAGGAATATTAAGAAACAAAAGAGTAAACCGCCATCCTTATTTGCATGAACAATCCGGCGGCGGGTCATACCCGCCAAACAGTCGCTTT
>DHWT01000069.1:2049-5785 GCA_002413325.1 Chitinophagaceae bacterium UBA5175
CGTTGATCGTTGGCCGTTGATCGTTATGAGTTATGAATGGATCGATTAATGATATACGTTGAGCATTAGGCGTTAAGCGTTCAGCGTTAAGCGTTACGTGTTGGGCTTATCTAACCGGTTTTTGTGATCAGGAAGCAGTACCGGTTGAGTTTGCCCTGAAAATCGAAGGGCGTGGTAGCCCGCGTAATGTCTTTTACCGTGCAGTTTGATAACAGTTCCGACTGCATCTGAAACCGGCTGAAATTGGTACTGAAATACAGGGTAGCTCCCGTTTTCATCGCTGCCAGCACCAGGTTGATCAGCGTTGGATGATCCCGCTGGATATCCAGGAAATCTTCCATCCGCTTGCTGTTGCTGAATGTGGGCGGGTCCATTATCACCAGGTCAAAATACCCGGCAGGCAGGGTTTGCAGGTATTGTTTGACGTCTTCATGAAGGTACAGATGGCGGGCCGGGTCGTAAAACCCGTTTAATTCCATGTTTTCGGTTGCCCATTTCAGGTAGGTCCTGGATAAATCCACTGAAACCACTTCCGCGGCGCCGCCGGCAGCGGCATAAACTGAAAAAGAACCTGTATAACAGAACAGGTTGAGGACTTTTTTCCCCCGGGAACTTTCCCGCACCAGGGCCCTCGTGATGCGGTGATCCAGGAATAAGCCGGTATCCAGGTAGTCGGTCAGATTGATTTTAAATTTCAACCCCTGTTCCCTTACGGTTATGAATTGTTTTTCATCATCCAGCTTCTGGTACTGGTCCTGGCGGTTTGATTTGCGCTGCCGGGTACGCAGCACAATGCGCCCTGCCGGCACCCCTGTAATTTCTCCGATGATGGCCTTGCACTCTTCCAGCCACAACGCATGTTCTGCCTCATCCATATGGTGATTGCGGCGATATTCCGCCACATACAGCCAGTCCTCATAAATTTCAATACATAAAGGAAACTCCGGCAGGTCATGGTCGTAAATCCGGTAACAGGTGGTCTCCTGCCTTTTGGCGGATTTGCTCAGATGGCGAAACACTTTCGTGAGCCGGTTGCGGAACATGGTGGCCTTTTCAGGGGAGATCATGAAAGGCAAGTTAGGAAGTTTGCGTTGCTCAGAAGTCGCGCCGGATCCACTGTTGTAAAACCGGGCCATTCCAGGTTCCCGGAACAATGATACGCCGGATGCAATAAAGCGGATCTGCCGGGTCTGGTTTTTCATTGAGCTGAAAAGCGGCTACAAATCCTCTTTTTTTGAGTTCGGGAAATGCATTTGTATTCCATAATCCGAATGGATAGGCAAAATAACGAATGGATTTGCCGGTGATCTGTTCCAGTTGGCGGGTGGGTTTGTCGAGCTGGGTAATCCAGTCTTTGCCTTCATATTTTTTAACGTTATGATGATCCCAGGTATGGGAGCCAATGGTATTGCCATCATCCGAAAGTGCGCGCACCTGGTCCCGGCTCATATAATGCGGGCGCCCTAAAGAAACGGTCATGATAAAGAAGAGGCCTTTAAATCCATATTTTTTCATCTCCGGATAGGCCACGGTAAACTGGTCCAGGTCGGTATCGTCAAAACTCAGCAGGATGGGCTTTTCCGGCAGGCGGATTCCCGAAACCAGGTAAGCGTATAACTGGTCGGGTGTGATGGTATGGTACCCGCTGTCTGCCAGCATGCGCATCTGGGCGGCAAAAGCGGCAGGCGGCACGATATAGGTTCTTGATGTTTTTGAATCGGTTAGCTTCCAGTCGCGGATCTGGTGATAACAAAGAACCGGTACCTGTTTTCTGCCCAGGATCACCGAGGCAGGAGGAATGACCCTGGACGGTGAAATGGAAAATGACCGGGTGGATTCTGCTGATTTCTCCGGTTTAGCAGATGAGACCAGGTTTCCGGCAAGTGAGGCCGTGCCGGCCTGGCTTAATACTGAAGAAACAGGATCAGGCACAGACTGGCATGAAAGAATAAAAAACAGAAAGCAGGTGAATAATAGTTTCATGTGGACCGGATTTCATATTGAATAACGCTTGCACCCCATTTATTTATTGCGTTGGTGCATAATCACTTTGATGTAAATTGCAGAAGTCTAAAATTAAAACTTTTTCCATGCGCTGGAACTTTCTTTTGCTGTTTGTCCTGATTTCCGTTTCGTGTTTTTCCCAGGAACCCTACCTTTTTATTGGCACCTATACCAGTGGAAAAAGCAAGGGCATTTACGTATATCGTTTTAATACAACCACCGGAACCGGAACGGAAGTAAGTGCCATACAGGCTAAAAATCCTTCTTATCTGAGTATCTCCGCGAATGGTAAAAATTTGTATGCAACAGATGAAAATGAAGTGGGGGGCGCCGTGGGCGCATACGCTTTTGAACCCATGACGGGTCAGCTGTCTTTTCTGAATTCGCAGTCCAGCAATGGCACCTGTCCCTGTTATGTATCGGAAGACAAAACCGGCAAATGGGTTTTTGTTGCAAATTATTGTTCGGGCAGCCTGGCAGCACTGCCTGTCAATACCGACGGATCCCTGGCACCTGCCCAGCAAACCATCCAGCAGTTTGGAAAAGGGCCCGATACAGCAAGACAGGAAATGGCTCATGTGCATTCAACCATTTTTTCACCAGATGAAAAATTCCTGATGGTTGCAGACCTGGGTACTGACCAGGAACATGTGTATTCATTTCATCCTGCAGAAAATATTCCCTTAAAGGAAGCCCTGGATTCAGCGGTCTCCTTAAAACCCGGAACCGGGCCCCGTCATATTGTTTTTCACCCGGCCAAACCTTATCTGTATATCATTGGCGAGCTTACGGGCACCATCGACGCTTTTCATTACGAAGCCCAATCCGGCAAACTCACCCATTTCCAAAGAATCCGCACCACACCGGAGGAGTTTAAAGGAGCTGCGGGCAGTGCTGACATCCATATCCGGGCAGACGGGAAATTTTTATATGCCAGTAACCGCGGGGATGCCAATAGCCTGGCAGTTTTTGCCATTCAGGAAGACGGGCGGCTTTCCAACCGGCAGTATATTTCCGTAAACGGAAAACATCCGCGCAATTTTGTGATTGACCCGACCAGTCATTTTTTGCTGGTAGCCAATCGGGATACCGATAATATCGTCGTCTTTTCCATTGATCCGGCTACCGGATTATTGAAAGCTACAGGAAATGAAATCAGCATCCCGAATCCGGTCTGCCTGAAATTTCTTGTTCCTTAATGAGTATTTAAAAAAGAAAATTATGTGGTGGGTCTATGCCTTGCTTTCTGCCCTCTTTGCCTCACTCACCGCTATATTTGCAAAAATGGGCGTAACCGATGTGAATTCCAACCTGGCTACGGCTATTCGCACCGTCGTCATCTTATTGGTTGCCTGGGGTATTGTTTTTTTCAGGGGGGAATATAAAACAATACACAACCTGTCGAAACAACATCTTTTTTTTCTGATCGTCTCCGGACTGGCCACGGGTTTGTCCTGGATATTTTATTTTAAAGCACTCCAGATCGGGAAAGTATCACAGGTGGCACCCGTTGACAAACTGAGCGTGGCCCTGACGATTGTATTATCCGTAATTTTTCTGGGTGAAGCCCTGAGTTGGAAAACCGCGATCGGCGCATTGCTGATTATTGGCGGGACGATGGTGCTGATATTTTAACATGATGACGGAGTCCGGGTTATGAATTATGAGTTATGAGTTATGAGTGGATCGGTAAAAGATAAACGATCACGTTAGGCGTTAAGCGTTAGGCGTT
>DHWT01000040.1:0-15175 GCA_002413325.1 Chitinophagaceae bacterium UBA5175
GCAAAAAAAGCGGCCGGACCGGCCATCATCAATTTCACCCTGATGATTCCCCTGGTCCTGATTGTCGCTTTCGGCGGTTTGAACCTGTACATGCGCGGACGCAAAAAGCCGGAGATCCTGGCGCATGCTTCCGCTGGTCACTAAATCACTTGGTCAATCGGTTTCATTTCGTACATTCAATTTTCTTATAAGGCTCATGAATCCTCGCTCATCCAGGCGAAAACTGATTAAAAGTATGCTTGCTGGTTCGGCTGTTCTTGCAACAGGATCCCAGTTGCTTTCTTCTTATATACCCAAATCAAAAACTTCCGGCTCATTGAAACTCAAAGGGAATATCCATCACTCGGTCTGCCGCTGGTGTTATGATTCCATACCACTGGAAACATTCTGCCAGAACGTAAAAGATATGGGCCTGACAGCAATCGACCTCATACCGCCGAAGGACTGGCCCATGTTGCAGAAATACGGTCTCTACAGTTCGATGTGTTATGTGGCCGGAGATATCAGTCTCACGGATGGATTTGCAGATACGAAGTTCCATACCAAACTGATTCCGCAATACCTGGAAGTGATCCCCCTGATGGTGCAGGCGGGATATAAGGATGTCATTTGTTTCAGCGGCAGCCGCCGGGGCATGGATGATGAGACCGGCTGGAATAATTGTGTGAAAGGACTTCAGCAGATACTACCCCTCGCCGAAAAAAATGATATTACGATTCATATGGAGTTGCTGAACAGTAAGGTGAACCATAAAGATTATATGTGTGATCATACGGCCTGGGGCGTGGCGCTTTGTAAAAAGCTGGGCAGCCCCAACTTTAAACTATTATACGATATCTACCATATGCAGATAGATGAAGGAGATGTGATCCGCACCATCGGGGATCATCATGCCTATATCGGTCATTATCATACCGGTGGCGTGCCCGGCCGGCATGAAATAGACGAGACCCAGGAGTTATATTATCCAGCCATCATGAAAGCCATTGTGGCGACGGGTTTCAAAGGATATGTTGCCCAGGAATTTGTGCCGGCGCAATCGGATAAAATAGCCTCTCTTCAAAAAGCAGTACTCATTTGTGATATATAAAATAAAAAAACAAACAGTTTATCATGGCAGAAAATGTTTATGACGCAATTGTAATCGGGTCCGGGATCAGCGGGGGATGGGCCGCAAAGGAACTCTGTGAAAAAGGCCTGAAAACAATCATGCTGGAAAGGGGCAGGAATATCGAACACGTAAAAGACTACGTGAACGCAAACAAAGAGGCCTGGGACTATCCGCACCGCGGCCGCCGCACCCAGGAAATGATCAAGGATTACCCTGTGCTCAAAAGAGATTATCCGCTGAATGAAACCAACCTGGATTACTGGGTAAAAGACTCCGAGAGCCCGTATACGGAAATAAAACGCTTTGACTGGTTCCGCGGATACCATGTGGGCGGACGTTCCCTGATGTGGGGCCGGCAGTCCTATCGCTGGAGTGATCATGATTTTGAAGCAAACGCCCGGGACGGTCACGGGATCGACTGGCCGGTCCGCTATAAAGAAATTGCACCCTGGTATGACTATGCGGAAAAATTTGCCGGCATCAGCGGTAACCGGGACGGACTGGACATTTTACCCGACGGACAGTTCATGCCGCCCATGGATATGACCTGTGTGGAAAAAGATTTTTCTGAAAAACTAAAAGATAAATTCAAGGGAACCCGTCACGCAATCATTGGCCGCACGGCCAATATCACCGAACCCCTTCCGGGAAGGACCAATTGCCAGTTCCGCAATAAATGCTGGCTGGGGTGTCCGTTCGGCGCCTATTTCAGCACCCAGTCCTCAACCCTGCCGGCCGCCATGAAGACCGGGAATCTGACCCTGCGCCCCTGGGCCATCGTTACAAAAATCCTCTACGATAAGGATAAGAAACGGGCTACCGGAGTGGAAGTGCTGGACGGTGAAACCAATAAGACGTACACGTACAATGCAAAAATCATTTTCCTGAATGCATCTACCCTGAACAGCGCCTGGGTTCTGATGAATTCTGCAACGGATGTGTGGCCCGACGGGCTGGGAAGCAGTAGCGGTGAGCTGGGACACAATATCATGGATCATCACCTGGGTGTGGGAGCAGGAGGTATTGTGGAAGGATTTGAGGACAAATATTATTTTGGCAGAAGGGCGAATGGTATCTATGTTCCGCAATTCCGGAATGTTGGCGGAGACAAAAGAGATTACCTGCGCGGATTCGGATACCAGGGTGGTGGCGGCCGGGAAGGTTATATGCGCAGTGCAGAAGAAATCTCACTGGGAATCGAACTCAAAGAGGCCCTGGTGGAACCGGGCTCCTGGACCCTGCGCCTGGGCGGTTTCGGAGAAACCCTTCCTTATCATGAGAATAAAATAACGCTGGATAAGACCAGGAAAGACAAATGGGGGCTGAATATTCTCGCTTTTGACGTGGAATATAAGGACAATGAGAAAAAGATGCGCGTGGATATGAAGAACGACGCGATGGAAATGCTCACGGCCGCGGGGGTAAAAGATGTGAAGGGTCATGAAGGGGATGGAACGCTGGGACGGGGCATTCATGAAATGGGTTCTGCCCGCATGGGTAAGGATCCGAAAACATCGGTGCTGAATAAATACAACCAGGTATGGGATGCACCCAATGTATTTGTCACCGACGGATCCTTTATGGTTTCCTCATCCTGCGTGAATCCTTCACTTTCCTATATGGCATTTACGGCCAGGGCAGCAGATCATGCAGTGAGCGAGTTGAAAAAGGGGAATTTGTAAATTTGGAAAAACGGGGCCTGAAAAGTGTCAGGCGTTCTGAGTCAGGCATAGGGCTTTTTACTTTATTAAAATAAAAACTATGAACAGAAGAGAAGCATTATCATCGGTGGCGCTGCTGCTCGGTGGCACGATCATCGGGGCAGAAGCTTTTTTATCGGGGTGTACCAATGCGGATAAAAAAATCGGGTCTGCCGGTCTGAATTTTTCTCCGGACGACATTTCATTCCTGGATGAAGTGGGGGAAACCATTATTCCGGTTACCGATACGCCGGGCGCCAAGGATGCGAAGATTGGCGAATTCATGCATACAATCGTAAGGGATTGTTATGATGACAAGCAACAGAAGATTTTTACAGAAGGCATGGGCAAACTCAACGATGCCAGCAAACAGAAGAATGGAAAATACTTCCTGGATGCCAGTCCGGAGGAACGCAAAGCGTTGCTGATCGACCTGGACAAGGAACAACAGGCATATATGGCGAAGAAAAAACCGGAGGATCCCCCGCATTATTTCCGCATGATGAAGGAACTGACCATCTGGGGTTATTTCACTTCCGAACCGGGTGCTACCAAGGCCCTCCGTTATATAGCAGTTCCCGGAAGGTATGAAGGCTGTATCCCGTATAAAAAAGGCGACAAGGCCTGGGCAACTTAGGCGGCTGATTGTAATAAATAAAAAAGGCATGGTAAAATGAGCCTCATCTTTCCATGCCTTTTTTTATGCCGTCAAGTACGGGACAATTATTTTCGATACTATCAGGGAATGATTACCTGGAACCATATCCGACATATCCCTGCGTAGCTTTGCATCCGCTTCTTCCTGAAGTCCGGTAGCTGGCGCAGGAGGTAAAAGCAGATGCGGTAACTGCGATCAAAGCGAGCAATAATACTGTCTTTCTCATTTTCCTTGGGTATTTAAAATTAATAATAAAAACCTGGCTCCAGGCAGATCTACCAGGTTGTTCAGAGGAACGGATAAATGCTTAAAGCTGAGGGCTTAAGGCCAAAAGCCAAGCAGAAAGACAATTGTCGGGGGTACGTTTCAGACCTGGAACTCAGGCTTCATGCCAAAAGCAGGCCAATTATGTGTTGTTTCGAAGGATCAGATGGGAATAAGACAAAATAAAACAATAAAATCTGAATATGCAATAGTCCGGGTGATTTAGATATTTTTTGTGAATCCGTTTGGCTAAGATACTTTTAGACTGGCTGGTTTAACGGGAGCTTCCCGGAACAGACAGGATCCGTTACCGGTCCCCATAAGACCGGAACTCCCGGCATCCAATGAAATTACCCGGGCTTCGCCACAACAGGACTCAAAGTGATCAGTCCGGCACAGGAATTGTCGCAACAGGCTCGGGTCGCTGTCTTACGAAAAAACGAATTGGCTGCTGATGCATACCGGCAACTACGATGGATCATTGATATTGTTACCTTTGCAAAAGAAATTACTGCTTAACCCATAAAGATTCATGTTACAATTAACCAAACCCCTGGCGGTTATCGACCTGGAAACTACCGGAATCAATCTTGCCACAGACAGAATCGTTGAAATCGCCATCGTAAAAATCATGCCCGATGGAAGTAAGAGCGTCAAGCATAAACTCATCAATCCGGAAATGCCGATTCCCAAGCAAGCCTCGGATATCCATGGGATTACGGATGAAAAAGTAAAAGACGCGCAAACGTTCCGGCAGGCGGCCAATGAACTCAAACAGTTCCTGGACCATAGTGATCTGGCCGGTTATAATTCCAACCGCTTTGATATTCCCCTGCTCGTGGAGGAATTTTTACGCGTGGGCATTGAGATCGATATGAAGGGGAGAAAACTGATCGACGTGCAACGCGTGTTCCATCTGATGGAACAGCGCACGCTGACGGCGGCCTACCGGTTTTACTGCGATAAATTACATGACGGGGCACACGGAGCCCGGGCCGACGCCGAAGCGACCCTGGAAATCCTGATGGCACAGATCGACCGTTACCCCCAGCTGGGCGCTGATCCGGAAAGCATCGTTAAATTTACCGGGGATGACCAGGTAGTGGATTTTGCCCGCCGTTTTTCCATGGAAAATGGGATTGAAATCTTTAACTTTGGTAAGCATAAAGGCCGGGCCGTTGCAGACGTATTAAAATCGGAACCCCAGTACTACGATTGGATGATGAAGGGAGATTTCCCGATGCATACCAAACAAAAGCTTACAGAAATTTTCAACCGTACGATGCTGAAAAAAGATAAAACGGCCGGCTGACCGCGAGGCGGAAATGTTTTAGGAACGGATTTTCAATATAAGTAATCAATTTTCCCTGATTGGAAAAGATTGTCATCATACCAACCTATAACGAGCAGGATAATGTTGGCTCCATCCTGGAAGCTGTTTTTTCTCTTAATCAGGGTTTTCATGTGCTGATCATAGACGACAGTTCTCCGGATGGCACAGGGGAGATTGTCAGCCAGCTGCAACAAAAATATCCGGGCAAACTTTTCCTGGAAGTCAGGAAGGGTAAGCTGGGGCTCGGCACTGCCTATATCCATGGATTCAAATGGGCTGTGGAAAAGGGGTATGCATTTGTTTTTGAAATGGATGCCGATTTCTCCCATAATCCCAAAGATCTGGACCGTTTATATCATGCCTGCAAATTCGAGGGTGCGGACCTGGCCGTCGGCAGCCGTTATGCAAAGGGCGGCGGTTTCGTCAACTGGCCCAAAGACCGGATTTTATTATCGAAAGGTGCTTCCCTGTACACCCGCCTGATTACCTGGATGCCGGTAAATGATCCGACCGCAGGATTTGTCTGTTATAAGAAAGAAGTGTTGGAAACGATCAACCTCGATGAGATACACTTCGCGGGTTATGCTTTTCAGATTGAAATGAAATTTGCTGCCTGGAAACTCGGATTTAAAATAAAAGAAGTGCCCATCATTTTTGAAGACCGCAAACTGGGCGTTTCGAAAATGAACAAAGGCATTGTAAAAGAAGGTATCCTCGGAGTGCTCAAACTCCGCTGGAATGCCATGTTCAAGAACTACCGCCGGCGTGTTAAGAGAACTTTGGAAACCGGCCCTGTAAATCATTTCTCCAAAAATATGGCGGTGGAAGGAAAATAATCTTTCTTTGCGCTCCCATGAAGAAGGCCTTTTTCCAATTACACATTGCTGTATTTCTTGCCGGTTTTACCGGCGTCCTGGGCAGGCTGATCACCCTCAATGAATTCCCCCTGGTTTGGTGGCGTCTCCTGATCACCTGCGGGGCGCTCTGGATCTTCACATTATTCAGGAGAAAAAAAGGGAGCGCCACCCGTACACAGATCTGGAAAGCCTCGGCCATCGGGTTTATACTTATCCTGCACTGGGTCACGTTTTATGGCGGGATCAAAATATCCACGGTATCCACCACCCTGGTCTGCCTGTCTGCCATGAGTTTTTTCACGGCCATCCTGGAGCCGCTCCTGCTGCGCCAGCCTTTTGATCTGATTGAAATTTTACTGGGTTTACTGGTTATTGCCGGGATCAGCATCGTATTTCATTTCGATCCGCACTATAAAACGGGAATTATCATTTCCCTGATATCTGCATTCCTGGCCAGTATTTTCCCGGTGCTGAACCGGAGCTTATTGCAGACCATGGAGCCTGAAACAGCCACCCGCTGGCAGCTGAGCGGCGGCTTTGGGTTCATTACGATTTTATTGCCGCTGTACCTCCATTATTTTCCCGGAACGAGGATCGTGCCCACCTGGACTGACTTAGGATGGCTCTTTGTGCTGGCGATCGCCTGCACCGTGCTGGCTTTCGACCTGTTCATGAAAGCCCTGCAGAAGATACCGGCATTCACCGTGAATCTGTCTTATAACCTGGAACCCATTTACGGGATCGCGATGGCATTTATTATTTACCGGGAAGACAGATCCGTGAGCACCGGTTTTTATTACGGGTTCAGCCTGATCATTGCAGCCGTTGTATTGCAAACGCTGCGGCTCAGGAAGATTTCCGGCAGGGTACAGCCTTAAATCGAACGGCTTCCGTCGTATTTTATGTTTCAATTAAAGAAGGAGCCCGTAAAATCCGGGAGTTGTAAATCAGGATATCAGGCTGGGGTGGTGGCCGGCCGGCTATAACCAGATATCAGGCAGCCTTGGTGGAAATATAGCGGACCAGGCTGCGCTTGGCCACAGGCAGTAAGGTTTCATCCAGCGGGAACTTCAGACTGGTTTCAATCGCATATACGGCCGGGTGCGCCAGCTCCGGTTTACGGTACAGCAATTCGGATTTGATCTGCTCGTAGGTATTGATGATACTGCGCTGCCAGCTGTCAATATATTCGGTGCGCATGCTGCGGTATTTCTCATCGTGCTTTTCAAAAAAACTGAGATAATAACTGTAAGCGCGGGTTTCATTGGCCGATCCGTCGCAGAGCAAAAAATACCCTTCCTTCGAATTCATGGGCATGATGCCCACGGGGTGGATGCTGAGCTTATCTTCCACAAATTCATAAATTTCCGTGCCGTTTGTGATGGCTGTTTTCATATGTGCCGTGGAATACTCGATGATATCTTCCAGTTCCCGCATCAGTTCATCATCCTGTATCATCTGTTCATAGAGCACTTGTATTTTCTCCATCTGCATTCCCGTTAATTTTTTCGGGAACTGTTCCTGCAGGAATTTTTTGTTTTCGCGGAAGGCGACCAGGTTGTTGTAATGGAAGATCACATCCGCCAACTGCGGATAGAGTTTGTTTTCCTGGAAATTACGGTTGATTTCCTGCAGGTAGGCCAGCAGGGTATATTTTTTCAGTTCGAAGTCGATATAACCATCGGCAAACCAGGTTTCGGAAAGTGTTTTCATCGTCGTTGGTTTAGTAAGTAATGGAATTTACAAAACTTCTCTAAAATAAGAACGACAATTTTGGGGAATTGTTATGATGTCCAAGGCCTAAAACCTAAAGCCCAAAGCATGGGCCATGTGAAAATGCGGAAGCAGGGAACATTGGGAGGTCATATCAAAATTCGAAAGGGATTCAGCCGTCATTCGTCGTTTGTCATCGATAAAATATCAGCCCTGAAACGATTCCAGCTCTTTGGCAACAGCCGTTAAAAAACTCGCGCCGAGGCTTCCGTCAATGATCCGGTGATCATAACTCATGGAGAGATACATCATGTGCCGGATACCGATTGAATCCCCCTGTTCGGTTTCTATAACGACCGGCCGCTTTTTGATGGCTCCCACTGCCAGGATGGCCACCTGGGGCTGGTTAATGATCGGGGTTCCCATCAGGCTGCCAAAAACACCCACATTGGTGAGGGTGAACGTTCCTTCACGGATATCTTCCGGTTTTAATTTGTTATTGCGGGCATTGTCGGCTAAAGTATTTACCTGCCGGGCCAGTCCCACCCGGTTGTAGTTATCCGCGTTTTTGATCACGGGCACGATCAGGCTTCCGGAAGGAAGGGCTGTGGCCATACCGATATGGATATCCCGGCGGATGATGATTTTATCTCCCTGCAGAGAACTGTTTATCAGCGGATATTTCTTAATGCATTTTATAATGGCTTCTATAAATAAAGGAGTCAGGGTTAGTCTGGTGCCTTCCCTTTTTTCAAATTCGGTTTTTTCTTTGTCGCGCCAGAGAACGAGGTTGGTTACATCGGCCTCAGAAAAACTGGTTACATGCGGACTGGTCTGTTTGCTCCGCACCATGTGTTCGGCAATCAGCTTGCGCATCCGGTCCATTTCCTGTATCTCCACATTCCCGCTAACAGGCGCTTCAGCCGTTTCCAAGGGCCGGCCTTTATCATCTCCAAAATAGGTACTGCTACTGGTTTTGCTTTCCACAGCGGATCCATAGTCCTTTTCGGCGACCGCCGGGCGGCCGTGAAATCCGTTACCGTCTTTTCTTCCGGTTACATAAGAAAGTATATCTTTTTTGGTTACCCGGCCTTCGTTGCCTGTGCCTGAAATTCTTTCCAGTTCAGAAAGACTGATCCCTTCATTGCTTGCAATATTCAGCACGAGCGGAGAATAGAAACGGTTTTCATTACCGTTGGCGTTTAATGGTTGACGGTTGACGGTTGCCGGTTCACGGCTGCTGGTTGCCGGTTCGGGGTTGACAGTNAGCGGTTGACGGATGACGGTTGACGGTTCGGGGTTGCCAGGTGACGGTTCAGGGTGGACGGTTGACTGTTCGNTGCCCGGTTTCCCCTGCTCATACCCCTGCGGGCCATTTCCTGCTTCATCCGGGATGGAAGTATTTACTTCGGTTTCAATTCTTGCGATCACGGCTCCTACGGGTACGACGGCATTTACGGGAAAGAAGATTTCTTTCAAAACGCCGGCTGCTGTGGAAGGGACTTCGCTGTCCACTTTATCGGTGGCTATATCCAGTAAAGATTCATCCTGCTGAACGGTGTCGCCGGGCTGCTTATTCCATTTGAGAATGGTGGCCTCCATGATGCTCTCACCCATTTTCGGCATTAACAGATCGACAATCGCCATGAAGATGATCTTTTAATTCGTTCAAAAGTATTAATTAATTAATTAAGTCCCGCAGAACACCAACCGGGGGCCGGGACAAAATAAATCTTCTTAACAAGTTGAGCACATTGACTGCTGTCAGTTCGATATTTCGTTGTCTGTCAAACCGGAACCAGAGCTTTTGCGTAATGATTTCACGGGCATTCCCGGCGGCGATCCAGACGGTTCCCACAGGTTTATTTTCCGATCCGCCATCCGGGCCCATGATGCCGGAAGTCGCGATGGCATAGTCCGATTCCAGATTGCGGACAGCCCCGCTGACCATGGCGCGTACAGTTTCTTCACTCACTGCGCCATAAGCCGATAAGATGGCCGGATCCACACCCAGCATTTTTTTCTTGATGTCGTTGTCGTAGGCGATCACAGATCCCCGGAAATACCTGCTGGATCCGGGAATGCTGGTGATCAGGTGTGCTACATATCCGCCAGTGCAGCTTTCTGCAGTAGCCAGGGTCTGTTTCCGGGCGTTCAGTATTTTTCCAACCACCTCCTGCAGGGCTATGTCTTCGTCCGTAACCAGCCATTCCGGGACCCTGGATTTCAGATCTTCAAATACATGTTCTAATTGCGATTCCAGTCCGGTTGCCGACTTGCCCGTTACAGTGAGGCGCAGGCGGACCATGCCATAATTAGGAAGGTAGGCCAGTTTGATTCCGGGTGGCAGGGACCGTTCGAAGTCCCGTATATGGTCAGCCAGCGTGGATTCACCCACACCGGCCGTGAGCAGGGTGCGGTGTGAAATAAAGTCCTTCCCAAACCGGGTACTGATCCAGGGAATGATCTCTTCTGTCATCATACCCTTCATTTCGTGCGGTACACCCGGCATGGAAACAAATACTTTCCCGTTTTTTTCAAACAACATGCCAGGCGCCGTGCCCCGTTTATTCTGGATTACCTGGCAGGAAGCCGGAACTTCTGCCTGTTTCAGGTTCCGTTCAATCAGCGGGCGCTGCAGGATTTTTACGAAAATATTTCTCACATTCTCCAACGCTTCTTCGTTGATGACCAGGGTGGTGTTGAAGTATTCACAAAGCACGGGTTTGGTGATATCATCTGCCGTCGGGCCCAGGCCCCCGGTGATCAGGATGATATCAGACCCTTCAGCTTCTTCATCCAATGCATTCAGGATATCGTTGCGGTCATCCCCGATGGCCACCCGGCGGTTCACCCAAAAGCCGGCTTTATTGAGTTCCTGTGCCATCCAGGCACTGTTGGTGTCTACGACCTGGCCAATCAGCAATTCATCGCCAATGGTAATGATGGAAATTTTTGTCATACTCGTATTTCCGGTAATGAACCGGTTTTGGTTTTACCACTAACTTTTTAAAGGAAAAAAACGTTGCAGGAGGGTGCGCAGGCTTTCCGGCATGCGGGTCTTTTCAAAACTGCCGATTTTTACAAAATAGAGGATCACTTTTCCCAGGGTCAATAATTTTTTTTCCTGGTTATACACTTCGTGTTCGAACAGGATCCGGTGGTCTTCCGGCAATTCCCGCAGTATGGTTTTGATGGTTAACAGATCGTCATAATGTGCAGGCCGTAAAAATTTTGTCTGCATTTCAACCACGGGCATCATCACCCCCGCAGCCTCCATTTGTTTATAGGTAAAACCCAGGTTGCGGATGGATTCGGCGCGGGCTACTTCAAAATACTGCGCATAATTGCCATAATACACCACATTCATCTGATCTGTTTCCGCGTAACGGACGCGGATCTGGGTTTCGGTAATAAACATCGGATCGTTTATTTATAAATGACTTAGGGACATTGAGCTCTTAGCATGAAACTTATTTTCCCATCATCCCGTCCACACTCACTCTTCCCGGACCTACAATCATAACCGTAAATACACTCGCCAGGTAAATGGCGCCAAGGTCCACATTTTTGAAAGGCTGCCCGTGGTGATATATAAAAACGGCAATGGATAAATCGACCACGATGATAAATGCAGCGATGCGGGTGAACAAACCCAGTACGATGAACATGGAACAAAATAATTCTGCGAGGATGACCAGTATCAGCGAGTACCGGTGACCGATACGAAAGGGGTCATAAAAACTGCCCGACAGCTCACTGAAATTGGAGATTTTTGGAAGTCCGTGCCCGATCAGCAGCAGGAGTCCGGTAACAACCCGTTGTACCAACAGCGCAAAATTGAAAGCACCATCGGAATAGCCAGTCGACAATAATTTTCTCATCTGTATTTATTTAATCAAATGTAAAGGTTTTACCCTTTTTTAAGGTTGATCTAAAGAAATGTTAATCATATCAGTTATCCACAAGCTGTTTGGAACAATCTTTGGTATTAGGGGAAATAAATCAGAAACTTGGGCGTGTGAATAATAAAACCCGGATGAAACGAGCGATTCTTCCATTCTTTCTTCTGATCTGTTTTTTTGCGCGTGCGCAGCAGACTTTTTTCCTTACGGATCCCCAGGCCGAATATAAACAGGCTCAGGAATACTACCAGAAACAGTATTATAGCCTGGCATACCCGATATTCAGGGAACTGGAACAGGACCAGGCCGCCCGTCCGCAGGTTTATCAATCCTTCGGTTATGAGAATGTACATTATTATACGCTGGTCTGTTCACTTAACCAGGACGACAGCACGGCAGTGGACCCCGCCCGGGTTTTTATAGAAAGGGAAAACAATGCTGCCCGCGGGCAGATGCTGGCCTACCACCTGGGGGAATACGAGTTCCGCCACGGGCATTACGATGCTGCTTTGACACTCTACGAAAATTCCGGTATTGAAAACCTGGACAATGATGAAATTGCCACACTGAAATTTCATAAGGGGTATGCTTATTTTATCCGGAAGAATTTCGATCTCGCCAAACCCCTGTTCGACGCCATCCGCCAGCTTCCGGGAAACACGTATTATGTTGATGCCAATTATTATTACGGGTATATCTGTTTTTACCAGAGGAAATACAATGATGCGTATGCGGCATTTTCTATTGCTGAGAATCATCCCAAATACGCAAAAATTGTCCCTTACTATATTGCAAATATTTACCTGCAGCAAAATCAGAAGGAGAAGGCCGTTTCTTATGCCGCTGCAAAACTGGCCACCGGCAGCCAGTACTATGATGCGGAACTCAGGCAGCTGGTGGGCCATGGTTATTATCAGGAAAAAGATTTCCGCAAAGCCCTGCCTTACCTGGAGTCTTATGTGAACAGTTCGAAAACGGTCAGCCGCCAGGACCTGTTCGAGCTCTCTTATTGTTATTACCAGGAACAAAATTACAGTAAAGCGATCGGGGGTTTCAGGCAACTCGGCGGCAAGGACGACTCCCTGGCACAAAACGCCATGTACCTGCTCGGGGATTCTTATCTGAAAACCGGGCAAAAAGCAAATGCCCGGAATGCTTTTCTTTTCTGTGCGTCCAACAGCAGTTACCCGGTTCAGAAAGAAATTTCCCGGTTTCACTATGCCAAACTCTCTTATGAGCTTGGGTATACGGATGTAGCCCTGTCGGAATTCCGCAGTTTCCTGCAGCAGTATCCGAATTCGACCTATGCACCCGAGGCCCGCGAATTATTATTGAATGTGCTGGCCAATACCAGTAATTATAAGGATGCGCTGATCCTGATGGACAGTGTGAAAAGCCCCTCGGCCAGTGCCCGGCAGCTGAAAGCCCGTATCCTCTATGGAAGAGCCACAGAGCTCATCAACGACGGCTTGCTTGGCAATGCATTTGAATTGCTGGACCAGGCTTCCAAAGAGCCGAATAATACAGCCCTGCTTCCCTATATCAATTTCTGGAAGGGAGAAATTTCCTACCGGTCCAACCGGATGGATGATGCGGTTCCCTATTTTATTGAATACCTGAAAGCCCCGGTGAGCCGGGGAGAAGTAAGTCCCAAAAATGCCCGGTACGACCTGGGCTATTGTTACCTGAAAAAAGAAAATTTCAAAGAGGCGCTGAATTATTTTTCCCAGGTGGTGAGGAACCCGGGTATCAACGCAAACCCTCTCGAGCAGGATGCTTATATCCGGACGGCTGATTGTTATTATATGAACCGGGATTTCAAAATTGCCGTTCCGATGTATAACAGGGTGCTGGAATATTCCTGGCCGGCATCAGACTATGCCACTTTTCAAAAAGCCATGGTGGCCGGCGTCAATAGTTCATCAGAAAAGATCAGCCTGCTCAGCGGTCTCATCCGTAAATATCCTTCCTCCGGCCTCGTGCCGGATGCCAATATGGAAATCGCGAATACGTATCTTTCAAATGAACAATACCGGGAATCACTGCCTTACCTGAAAAATGTACTCGGCAGTTCGGGGAATGATGCGCTGAAACCCAGGGCCCTCCTGCGTTCCGGCCTGGCCAATTATAACCTGGGCAATAATGCGGAAGCCCTCAATAAATACAATGATTTATTGAAACAGTACCCGAACTCCGTGGAAGCGCAGGAAGCGCTGGACAATGCAAAATCCATTTATGTGGAAGAAGGCAGGACCAGCGAATATGTCAATTTTGCAAAAGGGATGGGTATTTCCATTTCTGCCAGCCAGGAAGACCAGCTGGCCTACCAGGAAGCGGAAGTACAGTTCAACAACGGAAATTTTTCCGGGGCGCAGCAGAAATTTGAAGATTACCTGAAAAGATTTCCCGACGGCAAATATTTCCTGGAAGCCAATTTCTACAAAAGTGAAATGTATGCCAGCCAGAAGAACTGGGTAAAAGCAACGGCCGGTTATGAAGCGGTCGCAGATAAAGCGCCGAATAAGTTTGCAGAAAAATCCCTGCTGCAGGCCGCCCGTATCAATTTCTTCAACCTGAAGGATTATGCAAAGGCGGAAGTATACTATGCCAGATTAAAAGATTTCGCCAGCACCCAGGAAAATAAAATGGAAGCCATGCGCGGATTGCTGCGCAGCCAGTTTGAATTAGAGCAATGGTCCGCCGCCAGTGATAATGCCCGGGACCTGCTCAGTCAGAAGGGTATGGGTTCGGATGATAAAATCATTGCCAGCATGATCATGGGTAAATCCTACCAGGCCGACGGGAAATGCGAATCAGCCATTCCGTATTTCAAAACAGTGGCCTCCCTGAGCCGGGCGGCTTACGGAGCGGAAGCCCAGTACCAGATCGCTGCCTGCCAGTATGACCAGAACCGTTTGAAAGAAGCGGAGAAATCGGCATTTGAAGTGATCCACAAATCGGGCTCTTACGAATTATGGGTAACCAAAAGTTATTTTCTCCTGGGCGATATTTACCTGAAAGAAAAGGATTATTTCAATGCGAAAGCTACTTTTCAGAGTCTGGTGGAAAATGCGAAAATTGAAGAGATCCGGGTGCAGGCCGAAGAGCGGCTCGATGAAGTGAAAAAGGAAGAGTCAGGCAATAGTAAAATCAGTAATGACAATTAAGATGCGTCTGAACCCATTGAATATGATGAAGGGAATCGTTTGTTTCACGTTGTTTTTATTTGTGGTTTCCACAGCCGTGCGGGCGCAGGATTCGACGAAAAGAAAGACCATCAATATTACTTCTGTTTTCAAGCCGGCATTGAAAAATACTGCCAAACTCAATTTCAATGCAGATGCGCCGCTCATCGACACCAGCCGTCCCGATTTAAAATACAACCTGCCGGTGCAGTTCCTTTCCCTGGTATATCAGCCGGCCGGATTAAATCCCGTCGCCCTGCCTGCCGACAGCCTGGAAACATGGAATAACGACAACTATATTAAAGTGGGTGCCGGAAATGTTCACCTGCCTTACGTGCAGGCCGGACTGAGTTTTGGAGACCGTAAACATTCTTTTTTCAATGTTTTTGCAGAAGGATACGGTTCCAAAGGCAACCTTCCGTTTCAGGAAAATAACAGGCTGGCTGCTT
>DHWT01000040.1:15443-15937 GCA_002413325.1 Chitinophagaceae bacterium UBA5175
CGGTACCATCAAAACATCAAATCATATTGAATGGGACGGGGGCCTGGGTTTTCGCGCAGATGACTATTATTTATACGGATTCCAGCCCGATACATTAAAATTTGTAAAAAGCCAGCTTCAGCAGCAGTTTCTCACTTTTGACGGGCATATCGGGTTTCGCAATACCGTGCCCTCGGCCTTTGGCCTTACCTATCATCCCAATGTGAAAATTACCGCTTTCGGCGAAAACAGCTCACCCCGCGCATCGGAGGCCGACCTGGTGGTGAATGTGCCCGTAGAGAAAACAATCAATGAACATTTTGCCATCGACCTCGGGTTTACAGCCGATCTTACCAATTATACGAACGGGAATATTGCCACAATTAACAACAATCTTTTCCTGGTTTCCCCCGCGGTGATCTATCATACGGACAATCTGGCTATGCATGTGGAAATGACACCTTCCTGGGATCAGGGGGACTTCCATCTTCTGCCGAATTTCAGGGCCGACTATA
>DHWT01000051.1:0-1037 GCA_002413325.1 Chitinophagaceae bacterium UBA5175
TTTATTGATTGTTCACATAGAGCAGGGCGCACTGACGGGCTTCTGTTACAGCCAGAATCCATCCTTTTACAATGACCGTATTACCGGTTTCAAAATCCCGTGCGATTTTCTGATGGATCAGGCCCTGAACCAATGCCTTGTCAGAAGCGGAAGGAACCGGGTTGCCTGCAGAATCGGACGACAGCAACGCGACCAGTCTGCCGGCATCAGATTCAGAGGGCGCCTGCAGGCGGTAAGCCTTTCCGATTTCCCGGACTGTTTGCAGATCGCAGATCTGCGATAACGCGCCGGGTTTGTCGAGTATCGAATAAAAGGCCGGGTGCCGGTTATGGCAGCCTGTCCCCGTCATCCCGACGGCAGCGCTGCCCATTGCAGCGAGCTGAATGAATTTTCGCCTTTGCATCATTTCATTAGGTTAATCCGGTATTCCTGATGATCAAATCTAAATAAGATTTTTCATACACTTTACCGGTTCCTGCAGGAACCGGCGTTGCATCAGGCCGCATCCGTTGATTTTTCAAACCGGTCGCATCGCTTTTCCCGGTTTCAATATATTCATGATTCAAACAGGCCCGTCAGAATTCCGGTTATACGATCGCTCAATGCCGGAAGGCCGTGTATCCGGAAGGTGCAGAAAAGTCCGAAGCGGGAACCGGGCCGGGCTGGTAGCGGACCAGATTGCACACATTTGGCTTTTTCGTAGAGGGGTCCAGCACCTGCCACCTGACCACGATTCCGTCCGCGCCCGCTTGGGTCAGCTTCCCGGCAATCTGACTGCCCTTTGGATAATACAAATAATGTCCTACATAGTAAACATTCCCCGTTCCCAGGTCCTTCGTGGTCCAGATGTCTTTCCGGGTTTCATAATTCAGGCTTTTATTTTTTGTAACCGTGTTTATGACAAAATGCGTACAGTTATAATTCCCAATCTTCTCGGGGCCCAGGTTCTGGATGGTGACTTCGGTGCCCATCTTCTTCATCAGGTCTTCGGAGTAGCTGGTGGTGAATGGTGTCGTGATCGCTGTCTTTCTTTCTGC
>DHWT01000051.1:1295-7255 GCA_002413325.1 Chitinophagaceae bacterium UBA5175
CTCAGATGGGTTTCAGATAATTTATCCAGATCCAGCAGGATCACATCCTGGTCTTTCGTGGTCGGTTCACCCAGTGCGCTCTTCGTCGCCGTGTTTGTCGATTCAATGCGGGCCATGGATTTCGATTCGTAAATTTTCGTGACCACTTTACCCGTGGCCAGGGCATCTGAATAATCGTCTTCATAAATAAAAATACCCTGGGCCTGGGGAAAGGCCGTTTTCAGAAGAGAAGTCAGGAAAAGGACCATTGTAATCTTTTTCATTGCTTTTCGTTTTGAGGTTATTGTCCCCGACAGGCGGCCTCCGGAGACTGCTTAAACAAATATAAAAGGATGTCCGGATGAATGCCGGCTGTTAACTCCGGATTTTTTTTTCCGGCTTCGCCTGATGATCCGACACCCCTGATTTTCAATCCCTTTATTGCGCGTGCCTGACTTCAGGCTGATCGTACCGGTAAGATGACGGCCAGCGTGCTGAGTAACAGAATACAGGAAACCAGTATGACAGATAGGACATTCCAGGCTTTCCGGGGTTTCTGATACCAATAAAAAACGATCAGGGAAAAGAGCAGGGTCTGTGGAAAAATTTCCAGATACCCGATAACCTGTTTTTGAAACGGAATGCTTGTATAGATGAATCCCTCCACCGAACCCGTTGCGGCTGCTGTTGTAGAGAGAACTGACAGTCCCAGTAAAAGCCCCCACAGTTTTAACCAGCCATATTTTGTGTTCAGGAAAACATCCCTGAACCACCAGAGGGAAATTGAAAAAATAAATCCCCTGATCACCTGTAATGCCGGTCCGGCTGAGACAGCTAAAGAATTCATGGGTTTCATAAAGCCGGAATAGGGAGCCGTCTCAAATAATTCCTTATAATTCAGAAAATGGGCAGCACAAACCCCGGCCAGAAAATAGGTGATTACATGCGCCGCCGTGATTCTCCAAAAGAAAACCCCAAATGATTTCATATTCGTTTATTAAAGTGATCCTGCTAGGAAATACGGGAATAAACAAAGCCAATTGCATATAACATGTAGCGGGTTTTCCGTACGGGCCGATTCACTGTACCTGTTGAAATGGTTTTGCAAGGCAGCGAACAGTATCCGCAGGTATCATGCCACCTGGTCATCCGGCTGGTTCTGATAGATCAGAAATAACAAAAAACATACGGTCAGCATAAATGCCGTAGGCTGACCGTTCCATATTTTTGACTGCCACATCAGGAACCATTCCCCGCCCACGCTAAGAAAAATACTGAACCAGAGTACAACACCCAGAAATAAACCGGTCCTCAGGGCCTTCCCTGCATTTTTAAATGCTGCGGTATCCGCCCGGTACCTGCGCGCCATCCTGGTAACACCCAGGGCAACCCATATCGTTATTGCCATTTCCCATGCAATGATAAACGTGTAGAAGACATGCTGCAACATTCGGCTGTTGATGGCCCGCCAGCCATTTTTTTCTCTTGAAAAAACATCTTCCATAGCGGATACTTTGCTTACAAATTGAAAATTTACTCCATAATCTGTTATATTATTTATACAGACCAGCAGCATGTACAGACCCACGGAAATCCCAAAGAATATCTTTATCAGCCTGTTATTCATTCGTAATGAATTTTCCGGTTGTAAATGAAAAGGACGTTTTGAAGCGATTGTTCAGCAGTACATATCAACAGCAGAATAATTGTCTATTTTTACTTTGTTTTCCCAAAATCCACATCGGTTGCTTCTTACGCATCGACTGATTGCAACCTCTAATAAATATCAATAAAAACGATGAAAAAATGGCTTTTATTTTCGGGTCTTGCCTTTTGCATGGCCTGCAATCATCAGCGGAATTCAGGAGTCCCTGTAATTGGATTTGCCGATGCATTTCAGGACAACACCATAGAACAGGCCAAAACCGGCTTTATGGATGCACTCCGGAAAAATGGTTTTGATGAAAAAAAAGGAACCCTTAAAATGATATACCGGAATGCACAGGGTAATATTCCTACCCTGACTCAAATCATCAGGTATTTTATTTCCCAACAGGTAACCCTGATCGCAACCAATCCGTCTTTGTCAACCATAACGGCCGTTCAGAACACAAAAGATATACCCATATTTATGATGGTATCCCCTACTCCCTCCTTAATGAAAATAAATGACAGCGCAGGCCGGCCGCCGGGGAATTTATTCGGCGTGGGGGAAACACTGGATTATATAGATACTTCCTTTTTACTGATTCCCAAAGTGGTGAAGCCAAAGTCTGGCCGGTTAACCGTGGGCATGATTTTTAACCAGTCAGAACCCCAGTCGGTAGAATCCATGGAACGAATCCGGAAACTGGCAGCCGGAAATCAAATCAAACTGATCGCCCTGCCTGTTAATTCCACGGCAGATGTGCAACTCGTTACCGCATCCCTGCTCTCCGGAAATATTGATGTATTCTTTGCCAACCCCGATAATATCGTCTTCGAATCCTTTGAGACCATTATTCAGTCGTGCAATCAAAAAAATATACCCGTGTTCACCAGTGAGGCGGGTTTGGTCAGCAGAGGCGCTTTAGCTGCTTATGGCGCCGATATATATCAGTGGGGATACCAGGCGGGTGAGGAAGCTGCCATATATTTGAAAACGAAAAGCACGGCCGGACTTCACTGGGAAATGGTCAGGGTCAGGAAAAAAGTCTATAATCCGGCGGCCTCCAAAAAAACCGGTTTAAGCATACCTTCAGATTTCCAACCTGTTCCATGAGCCAGTTTTATTTAACAGCCCTCCAGCTTTCCATTTGCCTCGGCCCCATGGCCATGGGCATTTTCATTACGATGAAAGTATTTAACATCCCGGACATCACGACCGATGGAAGTTATACACTGGGCGCTGTGGTTACGGCCGTTCTATTAAGCAGCCACTGGAACGCCCTGGCCGTATTGCCGGTATGCATGCTGGCAGGCGCTGTTGCAGGTACCTGTACCGGACTGATCCATACCAAACTCAGGATTGATGCACTGCTTGCCGGCATCCTGGTGATGACCGGACTGTATTCGGTCAACCTGATTATTCTCGGAAGGTCCAATGTACCGCTGATCAATATACATACGGTGTTCAATACGCTTTCCCTTTTCAGCACGGATCTTTATAATCAGTTATTTGTTGCCCTGGTTATGATCATCCTGTTGGTTTTTTTACTCCGCTATTTACTGTTAACGGATTTTGGCATTGCCATGCGCGCCACCGGGAACAATCCGGTGATGACCCAATCCATGGGCATCAACAATGATATCATTAAGATTATCGGTCTCGCGATGGCAAATGCACTTACGGCACTCAGCGGATTCCTGGTGGCCCAATACCAGAATTTTACCGATATCAATATGGGCATCGGCATTGTCATTACCGGCCTGGGGTCAGTTCTGATCGCCGATGCGCTGAGGATATGGCTGAACGTGACCCATATCGGTCTGCAGATCCTGTTTGTCCTCGCCGGAAGTCTTTTGTTTCAGCTGGTTCTGGCATTTACCCTGGCCATGGGGATTGATCCGAATTTCCTCAAACTGGTGACTGCTGTTTTCGTCCTGCTCATCGTGGCCCTGCCCAGGGTGAGCCGGCAATTGCAGGGCAGCCTCCCGAACCAAAGTAAAATATGATCTCCGATGATTTCGCTTCAGAAAATCAGTAAAATTTTTAATAAAGGTAAAGTCACTGAGGTCATTGCATTGAACGAAATCTCCCTGCAGATTCATCAGGGTGAATTCCTGGTGATCGTAGGCGCCAACGGAAGCGGTAAAACAACACTGCTGAATGTGATGGAGGGCTCTCAAATGCCCACCACCGGCAGGATTGAGATAAACGGTCAGGATGTGACTCTTTTACCCGAATATAAAAGAAGCAGGTGGGTTGCCCGTGTTTTCCAAAACCCGCATAACGGCACAGCGCCCGATTTAACGATACTGGATAATTTCAGGCTCGCTGCTTTACGCACGCAACGAAAAAACCTGACCATCGGAATCAATGAAGCTTTTAAAAAAAAGGTCCGGGAAAAGATTGCCGGTTTAGGAATGGGCCTTGAAAATAAAATCAGCCAGCCCATGGGCAGTTTGTCGGGCGGCCAGAGACAGGCCCTGACCCTGTTGATGTGCGTGATGGATGATACCGAAATATTACTGCTGGATGAACCCACCGCAGCATTGGACCCCCGGTCTGCCCTGGTCGTTATGAATCTGGCCGATAAACTGAATAAAGATCTTGGTATCACCACCGTATTGATCACCCACAATTTAAAAGACGCACTGGTATACGGAAACCGCCTGATACAAATGCAGGAGGGAAAGATTGCGCAAGACCTGAATACAGCAGAAAAAGCCGGTTTATTGCTCCAGGACCTATATACATGGTTTGAATAATTTATACAGGCTCTTTATAAACCGGGCCGTAATATATCATTTTAATATACTTGTTTCTGATGATCCAATATAAACCGGATGATTTCTTCGAGACTCTGATCTATGCGACTGATAGCGTCGGAAATATCTTCCCGGTTTACCTGCGCGGCAAATGAGGCGGACTTCATTTTTTTGAGAACAGATTTTATATCCATGCCTTCATATCCGGTTGGCCTCACCAGCGCTGAGGCGTGGATCAATCCGGACAACTCGTCAAAAACATAGATCATTTTGTCCATCTTTGATTCGGGCTCCACGCCAAAATATTTTGGGCCATGAGAAGCGATACAGTGGATAACAGCCGGGTCAATATGGCGTCGTTCCAATTCTTCAATGATCATTTTACAATGGCTTTCCGGATATTTTTCCCAGTCCGCATCATGAAGCAAGCCTGCCAGTTCCCAGGCCCGGGCAGTCATTGGATCTGCTCCTTCTTTTTCGATTGCCCATGCTTTCATCAGTGCCGCCACCTGCTTCATATGCAGCTGCAGCTTTTCATTGGTCACCCATTCCCCGAGCAGCAACAGGGCTTCTTCCATACTTATCAGTGTACCGGCATGGGAGGAATTACCAAACTCAGTTCTGCCCAGATTCAAATGATGTTGTGACATATGTTTTGCTGATTGCTGAACGCGGTTCCAAATATAAGCTGTCCAGTAAACCGGAATACAATATTTCTTTTCCCGTTGGCAGCAGATTTCATTCTGTTCCGGTGGGTTTGAGAGGAATTAATGACGGAGGTACGGCATACAATACAGGAGCGCTTTTTACGGAATTCACTGCGCTCCCGTCTGGTTTGTAGCCGGGTACCCAATAAACTATGGAGCGATCCAACGGATGAATTGCCTGTTGTTAATACCTTTACTGTAAAACATATCCATTATGGCTAACCGGAATTCAGATGAGGTGAAGGTGCCCGGAAAAATTGCGCTGGTTACCGGTGCAGCCCGGGGAATTGGCCGGGCCTGCGCCCTTGCCCTCGCGGAGGCGGGAGCAGATATTGCACTGGGACTTAAAAATATTCAGGCAGACAGCGGACTGGTGCACGAGATCGAAGCCATGGGCAGAAAGGCCCTGCCGCTCCAGATGGATGTGAGCAGGATGGAGGAAATAAAAGCTGCCGTGATGAAAGCGGGTGACTATTTTGGAAGGATCGATATATTAATAAACAACGCCGGCATCGCTCCTGAGAATGATATTGAAAACGTTACCGAAGCAGATTTTGACTATACGCTGGATGTGAATCTGAAAGGAACTTTTTTTACGAGCCAGCATGTGGGACGCTGGATGATCAGGCAACAATACGGCCGGATCATCAATATCAGTTCCCAGGCGGGATTTATCGCGCTTCCCACCGAATCCGTCTATTGTATGACCAAGGCGGGGATCTCGCACCTGACCAAGTGTTGTGCCGTGGAATGGGCCAAGCACAATATCACCGTCAACGCCGTGGCCCCTACTTTTATCTATACCCCGGGCACGGAAGATTACCTCGCCAGCGAGGAAACGAAAAAAATGGTGCTTTCCAAAAT
>DHWT01000277.1:0-127 GCA_002413325.1 Chitinophagaceae bacterium UBA5175
GCGTTGCGATACTGTTGGATTCCGGGTTGTATTGCCAGTCCATCATTTCTTCCGGAACCTGTTCCATGGCCTTTTCACCCAGGATCCTGTATTGGGAAAACTGTTTTTTTACGCTGGCGATATAATC
>DHWT01000277.1:401-2519 GCA_002413325.1 Chitinophagaceae bacterium UBA5175
TTTTCTATCATGGAATTGTGAAAGTTTTCCTGCGAAATTAGAATTTTAATATTTTATCCGGTGTACGGCCAGCGGGTTCTCCTTTAACTCTTTTTGAAGTTTGCGTACCGGAATTTCCTGTACCGGCAATTTCAAATCCATGGCCAAAACAGCTGCTTCGGCGGCAGACTGGCCAATCACCATGAATACCGGCTCCATGCGAATGGAACCGTAGGCAATATGGCTGGCCGACAGGCATACCGGAACCAGCAGGTTGGTGCAGGCCGTTTTCCGGGGGACGATGGAACGGTACGAAACAGGATAGGGAGGGAAGCCGCCTACCTGAACATCGCCTTCATTTTTAACCATGCCATTCACAACAATCCGCTGGCAGTTGTGAGAGTCCATCGTATAGGCTGCCTGGCCAATACCGTCTGTCACTTTCTCTGTTCCGGTACAGTTGGCTTCGGTCATAATATATTCCCCGATCATCCTCCGGGACTCCCGGATATAGAGCTGCGACGGCCAATGGTCATGATCAGTGAATTCATCTTTGGGATAACCCCACCGGAGCATTTCATTTCTCAAATGGCCGGGCACCCGTTCATCGTGACCTAAAAAATACAGGAGGCCTTTTGTATAAGCGGTATGGTCCCGGATTATTTTCTTTCTGGTCTGGGCTCCGGCTTTCGGATAATTATAGTTCATCCCGATCATGTCAGTAGAAAAAGGTCCATTGTTATTGATATCCGTTTTACGGCCCGGCGTCCGGTTTATATTCAGTAAACCATCTTCGAGGTTTTTCGGGTTTTTTATTTGAATATATCTCAGGAGTAATTCGTAATGCGTGCTGTCATATCCCTGCGGCCGGGTAATCGCTATCTGGTTGGGAATACTGTCGGTCAGGCAGATCCGGAAATTATAAGCCTGCACTTTCTGATCTCCCGAACCCCGCCACGCCAGGTTCCCGCTACTGATCCCCCAGAGCAATCCGCTTTCAGGTTTTCCTTTAACGATATAGGGGTCTACGCCATCGGGGAATTGGTGTTTGTCGAGCAGCTGAACACCATTATAGGATTCATGATACCGCTGGTTATCTTCACGGCCAACGGTATATCCAACGCGGGCTCCGGCCATCAGGTCGCCTTCATAAGAGCAATCTATGAATACCCTGGCCTGGATCAGGGTTCCGGGCTCTGTCGCGGGATGATCTGCATCAACGGTTTGAATTTCCTGAATAACAGTCCCTTTTTTAAATACCGCCTGCAGACACTGATGGTATAAAACAGTCACAGCAGCCTCCCGGATATAGGTTTTGAAGATGTCTTCTGCCACATGGGGTTCAAAAACCCACTGTTCAGGTTTCCTGTAATGGCGCCCGACGCGCCGGTAAAAATCACGGGCCAGCCCCGTGATGGCCGACTTATTTCCGATATCCGTATTACCAAGTCCCCCGCTGCTCATGCCTCCCGGGTGGGCTTCCGGGGTAACCAGGATTACTTTTTTCCCCAGGCGGGCCGCTGTAACGGCTGCTATGACGCCACCGGAAGTGGCTCCATACACACAGATATCAACGGATATGATTTCCTGTGCCGCTACCGAGGAGGTGCAGAACAGGAATAACAGGACAAATGACGGGTATCGCATGGGGACAATGTACCAAGATCCGGAGGATCTGGCAAAAAGAGAGCGGCATTTCACTGAACCGGGAAATAAAATATAAAATACCGGGAATAGCTCTTTGGCCGGGACTTATGCTCCCCCGTTGATCATTCCGGAAACTATTCCCTTATTCTTATACAGGTCTGCACGTACCACGCCGATGAGATGCAACAGGATATAGGCATAGATCCCGTATTGGACAAAACTGTGGATACTATTGGCAGTTTTATGTATGGGCTTCAGGAATTCCACATCCTCAAAAGCCAGGACCAGTCCGGTTAATGCCATAGTCAGGAATAACACGTAAAAAACCAGGTAGCCTCTTTTAACCAGCACATAGTGGTTTCTTTCCTTTATCCCGTTTTCATGGGAAGGGTGAAAATTTAAGGCAGCCCGGATACGGAATTTTAATTTTTCCTCTTTGCGCTGGCTGATTTCAATCAATACCCTGGTCAATAATAAAAAGCATAAAACGAA
>DHWT01000277.1:2563-2729 GCA_002413325.1 Chitinophagaceae bacterium UBA5175
CCAGGACCAGTCCGGTTAATGCCATGGTAAGGAATAATACGTAAAAAACCAGGTAGCCCCGCTTAACCAGCACATAATGATTTCTTTCCTTTATACCGATTTCATGGGAAGGGTGAAAATTCAGGGCAGCCCGGATGCGGGATTTTAATTTTTCCTCTTTGCGCTG
>DHWT01000262.1 GCA_002413325.1 Chitinophagaceae bacterium UBA5175
AGAGATTTCTTCCCCGGACCATGATGCGCCTGGTTTTCCCGGGCGACTGATAGTCGTGATCCTTTATTTTTTGTGTACTGTAATATTTTAGAATCGCCTCCGAAGTAATCACGCCTGAAACAACCGGCTTGTCCCGGTTTTCCAGCACCAGCAATTCCGCCGTGTTGTATTTTCCCATCATTTCGGCAGCAAAACCCAGGTCATCCGAAGTATAAATATGGGGCAGTCTGAAATGCGGCCCCTCCGCTTTCTTTAAAAATCCCGCAACGGAAACGGATTGTAAAATATCCGGCTGATAAACGTCCGGCGCATGGATGCCGCGCCTTTTTATTTTTTCAGTCATAATGCTGCCCTCCATCAGGAAAAAGGAGACGAAATAGGCTGCAGCACATGCACCCAAAAGAGGCAGGAGCGCATTGGACTGCCCGGTAGTTTCTATTGCAAAGACGATCGAGGTCAGCAGTGCGCGGGAAGCGCCGGCAAACATCGCAGCCATGCAGATCAGGGCCGCCAGATTTATATTTAAAGGAGCAGCCGGGAAATAGTGAAGTATGCCCGTTGCCACCAGGGCTCCCCAGGCACCGCCGATGGTGAAAAGCGGGGCGAGCGTACCGCCCGATGTACCGCTTCCCAGGGAAACGGACCAGGAAATATATTTCAACAGGAAAAGAGAAAACAGCAGGGTTAAGGGCAGTGAATGGTTTACCAGGTTTCTGATATTGTCATAACCGACCCCCATCGTTTCAGGAGCAAAATACCCGGTCACACCAATGGCGATGGCCCCGATTGCCGGAAACCACATCCAGTGCACCGGCAATTTTTCAAACAGGTCTTCAATCGCATAAACCGATTTTGAAATGACGGAAGCCAGGATTCCCGTTAAAAGTCCTAATAAAATATAGATCGCTAATGATCCCGTTGAAACGGCCGGTATCAGCGGCATGGCGAATACAGGCTGACTGCCGAACAAAAAAATATGCATGCCGGCTCCGGTGATGCATCCGCAGGCAACAGGTATAATGGAACGGGGAGAAAACTCGAATAACAATAATTCCACGGCAAGCAGTACGGCGGCCAGCGGACTGCCGAAAATAGCGGCCATGCCCGCACAGGCGCCGGCAGCCAGTATGATTTTTCTTTCGCTGGAGGAAATATGCATCAGCTGGCCGGTAAATGAACCGAACGCGGCGCCGGTAGCGATGATCGGCCCTTCAGCACCAAAGGGTCCTCCCGTGCCGATGGAAATAGCGGCGGAAAGGGGTTTCAAAAGTGTAATGGCGGGCGGAATGCGGCTGTCGTCTGTGATAATTTTTTCCATGGCCTCCGGAATCCCGTGACCTGAGATCGCCTTTGAACCGAACCTTGCCATGATACCCACCACCATGCTGCCCAAAACAGGAATGATCATTACAAACCAGCCCAGCTGATTATGGGCAGGCGTGGAAGGCTCGATCGAAAACCTTCCGTAAAAACAAAGACTGGTGATCAGATCAATCAGGTAAACCAGTCCCCGGGCGACAAAACCGATAATCAGGGCATTAAAAATGGCCTGGAGACTCAGTAACAAAACCCGCCGGTTTACGGGCGCTTCCTTCAGGGATCTGCTTTTCGAATGTAAACCGCTCAGGGAAACTGAAAGGGGAATGGTCCGGTCTTCAGGCTGCATGATCAATGATTTATTCCCTCACAAAAGTATTGTTTAAACAATATTTTATCAAATATTTTATTGATAAAGTGCTCATAAATATTGTTTATGCAATATTTTTGCAGTCATGGCAAACGCGCACTGCAATCTGAACGACTGTTTTCTTTGCAGGCACTCGATCCCGGAATGGCGGCCGTTGATCGGGCTGAACAAAGAAACCAAAACCTTCAAAAAAGGGAAACCTGTTTTCATGGAAGGAGAACCTGTAAAGGGCATTTATTTCGTATATGCGGGATGGGTTAAGATCCACAAAAAATGGACACATCCCAGGGAACTGATCGTCCGCTTTGCCGGACCGGGGGACGTGATCGGACACCGGGGACTGGGAGAAGAAAAAAATTATCCGGTGTCGGCTACGGCACTGGATGATTCGACCATTTGTTTTGTTCCATCGGATTTCCTGGAATCCAGTTTCAAAGCAAATCCAAATCTCACATACCGGTTTATGCAATTTTACGCCGGTGAGCTGCAAAAGGCGGAAAAACGCATGCGCGACCTGGTTCATATGGAAGTGAAGGGCCGGATTGCCGGGGCCTTGCTGGAAATCAGCAGGCTCTTCGGAACCAACCCGGAGGGTTATATTTCTCTTCCAATTAGCAGGCAGGACATCGCCTCTTATGCAGGCACCACCTATGAAACCATTTTCAAAACATTTAATGAATGGATGGAGGATACAATCATTTCGACATCTGGAAAATATATACGGCTCGATAAACCCGACAAACTCCGAAAGGAAATTATGTACGACAGCTGACGGTGAACAAATGTAAATCCGAAAAAAATGATACCGCAATTTGAAAAGCTGTCCGGCGAAGAAGCGGAACTTCTCCTGGAAGCACCGGCTCTGATTTCTGTGATGGCTTCCTGCTCAGACCGGAATATCAACAAAAGACAAAAAGCGGATGCCATCAAACTGGCCCATATCAAAACTTTTACCGCGATCCCTGTATTACAACCTTATTACCGTGAAGTGGAAAAGGATTTCGCGAACCGGTTCGACCGGATCGCGGAAAAATATTTTCCATTCGATGAAAAAAAAAGAAATGAACTGAAGGAGGTAATCAGTAAAGTGCAGGTTGTGATCGGGAAACTGGATCTCTCTTTCGGCAGTGCTTTAAGTAAAAGCTTTGAGCGATATGCGGGCCACGTGAAACGGGCAACGCATACCATCTACCAGGACTTCGCCTTCCCGATTTATTTATTTGGTCTCACGGATATTTAAATCAGGATCCGCTCCAACCGGTATGTTCAGGGTGCAACGGCTTATTTCTTCCGGTACGACCGGATGATATCCCGGTACATATAGAAACTCTGTTTCGGGATTCTTTCCTGGGTCTTAAAATCCACATATACGATGCCGAAGCGGCGGTTGTAACCGAATACCCATTCAAAATTGTCGAACATACTCCATACGGTATAGCCCTGCAGGTTCGCGCCGTCTTTCCGGGCAGCCAGGGCGGTATCAATATGTCTTTTGATATAGTCCATCCGGTACGCGTCATGAATCTGATGATTCACCAGGCTGTCATCCGCGCTGCCAAAACCCGCGCCGTTTTCCGTGATGATCATGACCGGGTTATTGTAATCTTCTTTTATCCGCATCAGCAATTTATACAGGTATTCCGGACGTACGGGTCCGTTAAACATCTTCACCGAATCCGTGTTCTGACTCATGAAGGGCACGCCGAAAGCCATACCGGGATCCGCTTTTATGTAGTCAGGGGCATAGAAATTAACGCCCAGGAAATCCGGTTTATTTGCTGCGAAGAGGGCATAATCGGCTGCGCCGGGATTTAAATTTTTGTTGTACTGCTGGTACATGGCCAGGATGTCTTCGGGATATTTTCCCCTGAACAGGGGATCCAGGTACAGGCGGTTTTCCATACCATCCGCAATCACGGCGGCTTTCACATCTGCGGGATCATCGGGGTTCATGGGAATCTTGGGCGCCAGGCTCAGGGTGATGCCGATTCTGCCTCCCATTTTTTTCTGGTGATAATCGCGGATCGCCGTGGCATTGGCCAGTAAGACGTGATGCGCGGCCGTTGCCCGGTCCGCCTGCTGTTCCGCAGATAAAGGGAAGGGTGGGTATTTTTGCGCGATCCCGTTTTCGATGATGGGGGTAATTATAAAATTGTCTACATACGGTTCATTGAACGTGATGAACATCTTCACCTTCTTCCCGTAACGGTCAAAAATCAGGTTGGCATAATCTTCGAACCATTTCACGGATTTTGGATTCATCCATCCGCCCTGTTCCTGCAGCACCTGGGGAAGATCCCAGTGAAAAAGGGTGATCATGGGCTCGATGCCGCTGGCCAGCAGGGCATCAATCAACTCGTCATAATGTTTCACACCCTTTTCATTTACCGCACCGGTTCCCTCCGGCAATAAGCGGGCCCAGGAAATGGAAAAGCGGTAGGAACTAACCCCCAGCTGCTTCATCAGCGCGATATCTTTCAGGTACTGCGTTCTGTCGTATTCGTTAATAGACACATTGCCGGTCTGCACTTCCCCGGTCATCATCCGGGTAACCTGGTATTGGTTCGTATATACATCCCAGTTAGAGACACCTTTTCCGTCTGCCTGGTAAGCGCCTTCCACCTGGTAGGAAGCGCTGGCCACGCCCCAGAGAAATTTTTGAGAACCCGGCGCCTGGGCATTCAGGGAAATACGGGCGCTGAAAATCAGGATCGCTGCGGGCAGAAAAAACTTTTTCATATGCAATCGGTTTGTATGCATGAAATTAGAAAGAAATTTTTTTCTGCCGGTATTTGTCTACAGTTTTATAAATTCCACCCTTCGGTTTAAGGCTTTGTTGGTGCTGTTATCATTGGGGGCGATGGGATCTTTTTCTCCTTTACCATCCGTTTCCATACGGCCGGCATCGATCGTATAGGAACTGCTGAGTGCATCCTTTACAGCTGCAGCCCTGCGTTTGGACAGGTCCAGATTGGATGCGTCATCCCCGTCAGAATCCGTATAGCCGACAATCTTAATTTTCAGGGCAGGGTTTTCAGTAAGTATCGTAGCGATTTCTTTTAATGTACCGGCAGATTGTGGTTTTAATTTATCTGAGTTTACATCAAAATAAATTCCATAACTCACCAGCTTGCCTTCCGTTAACAGTTTATTGCGCATATCGGGCAGGCCCGTCGCCACGCGAAAATTGCTGAACATGGGAACACCTCCCTGGAATCGCAGCATATTATATTTGAAATTTTTAGACATGGCTTTGGCCAGGTCAAAGAGTTTATCTTCATTCAGGTATAACCGGATCCGTTCTTTCTGAACCATAATGGAAATCCTGTATTTGGTATCTGCCTGGAGTCTGAACTGGGGTGTGTTTCCGCTGAGGTTCGGCGTGGCATCCGCATAATAGGAGCCATAATAATTATTATAGGCAAAATTGAACCAGGTGCCGGTTCCTCCGGGTCTAGCCAATCCATATAATATGTCTTTTGGCTTAGGCGTACTGATGATATAAAAACTACAGGCTGTGTTTCCGTTATTGGCCGGGTCCTTTTGGGGAATCAGGTCAAACTCAATGGTATAATTGTCTGGTAAAACCAAGGGCTCTGCCAGGCAGGTGGCACCGCGGTTATTGGTAATCTTTAACCATTTGCCCGGATACTTTCCAAAGGTGACCACTTCCCCGGAACCGTTCGTATTCCACAACGCCGGAAAGTCGCCGGTATTTTCTGAAGAAAAGTCATCAAAAAAAATAACTTTCTCTCCCGGAACAAAATCATACTTCGAATAGACTTTTGTCAGGGTATCATTCCCCTGGGCTGCGAGTTGCCTGCTGTTTATGATCATTAGAAATAACAGGAGGGAGACAGCGATATACTTTTTTTTCATACAGATCGGTTTGAGGTGAATAAATCACACGGCAATCCTTTGAATGGATTCCGCGACAGCTATACAGTAAAGCATTTCTTTTCTGTTACAGTTACTAAAAGTAAAACGGCAACCTGTGTTAAATAATGACGTTGAATAAAGGAGCCGGTGATTTTTGTCAGCCGTCAAATGGCCGTTACCCTGATGACTACTATCATGGGTTCGTCTGATGGCGGTCATTTCCTAAAAGTTGCTGACCAGGTAATATTACATGTGAGAAAATTTTATCATTTAATAGAAAGGGAGGTAACTATGTCACCAATATTCGATTCTGAAGACGGAAAAAAAATTTACCATGCAGCCGGGGGTGAAAATAGTCAGATCCCCGCACACGAGGGCGCCAGGAATACAAATAATCTCAGAAATCTCAGCCGGGAAGCGAATGAGTTATTAATGCGGTTAAATGAACTGGCAAACGGGCATCCCTTCAACGTTATTTATAAAGCGAAATTGAATGATACGCGTTAGGCTTTGACGCGTATGAGGTTAATTATTTTTCAGCGTTTATTTGAAGTAGTGAGGATCTGGTCAGGTCCTCACTTTTTATTTTTCAATGATGCTTTTTGTTTCAACCGTCTTCGAAGCGTGATATAACTGATGGATTGCTGCCTGTTCGCCTAAGGGTAAACACTTATTTTTTTTGAACCACGGCAAAGGAGATTAAAAAATCTTAATACTTCCTTTTGGTTCATCATGATTTCTTATACATTTGATGATACCAACACTGACCTATGCGTATCATCCCTGTCCGGGCCCTTCTGGTGATGTATATTTTCGGTTTTTTATTTTCCTGTACAAAAACGAACGTTGTAGGCGCCGCAGGTCCGCAGGGCCCAAACGGAACCGACGGAATTTCCACGATTACCGGAACCATATCCGGTAAGGTTGAATTATATGATTCACTGGGAAAAGCGCTCACCGACAACAGTGGGGCTACTGTGTTATTCGAAAATACCAGTCCGCAGATTTCGGTTACAACACAGGCCGACGGTTCGTTCACAACGCCCCTGATGTCATCCGGTTTTTATAATATCAGTATCTCTAAAGGGGGTTTCGGCACCATGAAGCTGCTCCGCTTTCAAAATACCGGTGGTGTGAATCCAGGCCAGACGGGTTTGATCACACTGGGTAAAATGCAATCATCCTGGTTTGATATAAAGAACCTGCAGGTCGATACGGTTTTCTCCTATGGTTTTCATTATATGTATTTCACCATCACACTGACGCATCCGCAAACACTGCCTGCTGCGGAGGTGGTCGTTTATTTCAGTCATGCTCCGGGAGCCGGAAACCTAAGCAACGATTATACCTACCGCACTAATTTCTTTCAGCAGAATGATTCGACCCTGGTTTTTTCGCCGTTCGATGTGGACATGACACAGTTCACCGATCAGTTCAATAATACGAATGACGTCTACATAGCTGCAGCCATTGATAATCCAATGCTTTTCACTTATACGGATTCTGCCGGTAATAAGGTTTATCCGGCAACGGGTAACCTGAGCAATGAAGTGAAGGTTTTCAATAACTTAAAAAATTAACGAATGTCCGGTAATTGCTCATGGATCGCATGCATGATTTTTGCCATGACTCTGGCTTCATCCTGTACAAAAAGCGCAGAGGGGATAACCGGTCCCGCCGGCCCTGCGGGCGCTGCAGGAAGGTCTGTAACTGACCAGCGGAGTGCCATAACAGGTTATGTAGTGCTGGCAACCCAGTTTACGGCAACGGACAGCCTGACGGATTCCGTAGAAGTTTCAACCGTCATGGGCGATTCCGCACTGAGCGTGCTGACGGATAAAACGGGTAAGTTCGTCCTGCCTGGTCTTAAATCAGGGACTTACCGCATTATGTTCAGGAAGGCGGGTTATGATTCCATTGCTATAAATATTGAGCACAGCGCGGGAAATGCAGATCAGTTTATTAATATCCTGCAGATAGACGGAACCCTGACTACCCGGATTCTCAGCCAGGATATGCAAATACTGCCAAGCCCTTTTGACCTGGTATCCAAATACCTGAATTTGAACACCCTGATCAGCGGTCCGGCTATAACGAATGTTACCATGCGTTATATGGATATTTATTTCTCTTCTTCACCTGACGTGAATGCACATAATTATTTGTACACTTTTAATACGTATACACATAACGAAGGAACGAACACGTTTAATTCACAAATCTTTTTCGCAGGAACCAATATTAACAGCACCCGCTTCCAGCCGGGCGATACTGTTTATATGAAATCCTATATCGTACCGCCCTATTCATTTGACACGTCCTGGTTCGATACCAATACCTACCAGACGGTTTCCTATCCGTATACCGGCGATTCCTTATCCAATTATTTTATCTGGCCCAACTAACCTGAATATGTCAAAAACCATTGCCTGTTTTATTTCGATCCTGCTTTTTTGTTATTCCTGTAAAAAGGAAACAGGGGTTCCCGGTCCGGCAGGGCCGGCCGGAAATACGGGTCTGGATGGCAGCCTGCTGGATACCGGAACCATTTCAGGTAATCTGGCAGTCTATGATGAATTCTCCTGGCCACTGGCCGATTCCAGTGGTGTGGCGGTTTCACTCGATTTGAACGGAACACCGGTTTCAACCACAAGCGATCATTCCGGAAATTATTATTTTCATGGTTTGCCTTCCGGGACCTATAACCTGACCTACCAGAAGCCGAATTTCGGAACCATGAAAGTATTCGGGATTTCCCATTCTCCCGGCAGCAACCTGCATACGATCGTACCGGAAGTCTATCTGCTGCAGAATCCGGTAAAGACAGCAGTTGACAGTATCAGAATGACAGACAGCTATTATTATGTCTTTCTGACGATTTACCTGGATACCTCTTCACTTTCCTACGTTCAATTCCAGCATAATTTCATGCTGTTAATAGGAACCGATCCCAATCCCTCCACAGCCAACACGGCTGGCTCGATACTGTCGAATTATATTACACCCGATGGTAGCGGGGCTTATTCCCTGGTAATCGATAAGTCCTATCTGGGAGGCATCAATCAGTCTTCCGGCCCCTATTATATCAGCGTTGGAACGTACAACCGGTATATACGGGCATTTAAAAATCAATATTCCTTATTTGATACCGGCATGGGCGGTTATTATGTGGATCCGTCGGATGGGAAGTTTGTTTTTCCGAATCTGAAATTGTCAAACGTTATAACAGTACCATAGTGAAGCCCCTGGTCAGCTCCTTATAACCATAAGCCAGATCCATGATGTGCCTGGGAATATAAAACGGGGAAATGAATCCTTTACGGATTTCATTTTCCTGTTTTCCCGGCTCCTTCCCTGATAAGGAGTATAAAAAAACGAAAGCAAAATGTATTTCTAAAGAGGTGTTTTAATTTTCGTATTCAGTGCGGGTCATTGAATTCCGAAACATTATACCCGATACTTTTCAGGTAAAACCTGCCATAAACAAAATCTCCGTCCGGGTAATGCCAGATGGTCTCGCCGTAAGTAGGAATATTTCGTCCGTCAAAGGGTTTATAATTTTTTACCGGTGTAGAGAAACGGCGCGGCTGCATTTCATCTATCGGGGAACGGTCGTCGGAGATGAAATTCTCCAGCTGGCCCTTCTCATTAAAGAAAAGAGTGGCTGAAATGGTATTCACCCCGTTGGTGAACGTTGCGCGGACTGAACCGCTGTCAACCGGCTTCCAGGATATGCTTTTATCTACCAGGGCGGCGGGTGCAAACAGGCAGAGATCATTAAAGTAGGTGACGGTTTCCGTTTTGTCCATCTGGTCGCCTGCTGCGTGAACCACGGGAATGATCCCAAACAGCCTGATATTCATGCGGGCTTTCCCGTTCTGGTAATCGTGGTAACCGGGCACGGTGAGGCCATACATTTTCCCCTTGATGAAGAACAGCCTCGCCGGATCATCAAAAAAATTATACTGAAGGGAAGTGAAGGGGAACCAGTCTTTTTCTTTTCCCCGCAGCTCACCTTCAAAAGCCATGCGCATATTTTTCACTTTAGGCCTGCCGACCGCTCCGCAATATCGCAGGTAGTGCTGAACGGGCGGCGGCAGGGACAGCATGTCGGCTTCCGTAAGTAAATCCGCCTGTGGGTGGTTGGTTCCCTGCAGATGCATTTTTACGTCCCGGGTAAACCGGGATTCAAAATGATGGCCACCCCAGGCTGACAGGGCCACCAGCAGAATCATCAGGTTGATCAGGGTCCCGACTTTTGCGTCTTTCCAGTTGAGAATGATAAGTACCTGCGAAACGACCAGGGCAAAAAAGACCATGACCGGCCACCAGTCTTTCTTTAACAGGAAGCCGGTCGCCGCGATCACAAACAAGAGGGCGGCAAACAACCAGAATCTTCCGGCCTGTTTTGAAATTAGATTGGGGAGTTTCGGGATGTTGCCATAACCAAATGCTTTGGCAAATCCGATTACATGGAAAAGACCATGGCCGGCCAGGATGATGAAGAAAGTATAGGTGAACATGGTCAGAAAGATGATGGTGTTTGTTACGGTTCATCATACGGTGTGGGTTTCACCGATTGAGTGGATACCGTGGAAATGAACAGGTGGGCATTAATTCTTCAGCATTTTTTCTAAAAAGACTTTCAGTTTTGCCCAGTCGGTATATTCATAATCGCCGGATGTATCGGCAGGTCTTCCGTGGCGTTTGGCAATCAGGCGCATGATAAACTTCTTAAAGAAATCGTATTGGGTGTAGCGCAGGGCACCGGCCACCTGTTCGATATGTGCCGGTTTCCAGCCGGTTTCTTCCAGCAGGGCATTTGTTATTTCGTTCAGTTCTTTCCAGTCCTCGGTATCATCGCCGGCGGCGGCGAGACTAACGGAAAAGAACCCGCTCCGGGTTTTATTTAAAACGCCTGCATTGCTTTTTATGTAATGTGAAACCGCCGTCTGGTATTTGTGTGCATGTACGGAAGCGCCGATCAAAACAAGATCATAACCGGCTGTCAAAGCAGGCGGGTTGTCGGTTGCGTCTGATAATGTGACCTGGTGCCCGCGTTTTTCCGCTTCCTCTTTCAGGAAGCTGGCGATCTTCCGGGTCTGGCCCTCTGTGGAACCATAAATAATCAGGACTTTCATACAAATATTTTTGGATGAACGAATGGAGGGTAAAGGTAAACCCGCAGGGGGCCTGATTACATGACGGTGGTCACGGGGCATGCTGAGCCCCATCATTACGGGATCCTGTGCCGTTGTGTACTTTTACATGGCCATTCAACCTAAAATATCTGCACATGCCCGGCACGACAAAGGAATCTTTTAAAATCAGCGGTGAAAACCTGCTGAAGAAAATTAAAGAACTGATTGAAGAAGGGAATATCAGGAAAATCACCATTCATGAAAAGGACGGAAAAGAACTGATGAGTTTTCCGCTGATGGTGGGTGTGGTAGGAACCCTCTTTGCTCCCGTGCTTGCCGCTATCGGTGCGATGGCAGCCGTCATCGGCGAATGCAGTATTACCGTCGAAAGGGAGCATGAGACCGGGGTTTAAGGAAGGGTTCTTTATTGCAACTGTATCCGGAATCCCGGCACGTTCCAGGCAGGCAGGCGGACCGGTTTTTGAATGACCAGCGCATCTCCCTCCTGGCGCCAGTTGATCTTTTCTGCACTGCCCATCATTTTTATAGAAACAATTTTTCTGTTGTTTAACGTTGAATTCTTTCCCAGCGAGCGGATACGGATGTCTCCTTCCGGAACATTCAGGCAAAAAGCGTAGAGATTATTTCCCTTTGAAGTAAAGCGGATATCCTCTGCGGTGTATTTTAATTTGTCTTCATTGAAATTGCCGGCTTTCACGGTTTCCGCCTTCGCCGGGTTTTCACCAAAGACTTTCCAGGGCCGCGTGCCGTAAATGCCTTCCCCGTTGGCTGCCGTCCAGGCGCCGATCTCATCGAGCGTTTTCAGGATATCGGGTTCCAGGTCTCCCTCCGGCGTCTGCACGATATTGATGAGCAGGTTCCCGTTTTTACTTACGATGTCGGTGAGCATCTGCAGGATCCCGGTGGATGTTTTATATTTCTGACCGGTACTGTAAAACCAGTCGCCGATGGAGGTGTCCGTCTGCCAGGGATAGAGACTGATGCTGTCCTGCACGCCCCGTTCCAGGTCCTGCACCCATTTTCCATTGGATGCTTCCTTACAGGTATAGACCGCGGTGGGTTTGCCGGCGTGATAGGCCAGGTTTCCATTATAAAAGTTCGCGAGCATCGTCCGGCCGATGGCATCAAAGGGCAGTTTGCTGTCTGAATACAGGAGGTCGGGGTGATAATTATCCACCAGTTCTTTGATGTCGGCATACCATTCCAACATCCAGGCGTGATTCGTGGTCAGCCAGCCGGTATCATCCGGGGCGGCTTCGCTATGGTATAAGTCCTCGTATTCCGCATAGTGCCCGTCGTAGAAGATTCCTTTAAAAGCTCCGGTGGTATCGGCGCGGTGGGCAGACTGGAACCAGGTATAACTCGCGGCGAGGTGTTCGGAAACACCGAAATACAATCCCTGTTTTTTTGCGGCCTGCTGCCAGAGGCCCACGACGTCTTTATGCGGTCCCATCTTCACCGCATTCCATTTGTGGATCGCGGAGTTCCATAGAAAAAAATTGTCGTGGTGACTGCCCATGCTCACAAAATACTTCGCGCCGGCTTTTTTATAGAGGGCCATGAGTTTATCCGGGTTCCAGCGCTCCGCTTTCCAGAGCGGGATGAGATCCTTGTATCCCTGTTGCGAAGGATGACCCCAGCGCGCCAGGTGATCCTTGTAATCATCGGATCCCTCTTCATACATCTTCCGCGCATACCAGTCCCCGCGGCGCGGCACGGCCTGCGGGCCCCAGTGCGCCCAGATGCCGAATTTGGCATCGCGGAACCATTCGGGGTACTGATAATTTTTCAGGGAGGTTTCGGTGGGCAGGTAGGGACCCGCGTGCACCGGCAGGTCCTGGGCGGAAAGCGTACAAACGGAGGATGCGGCCAGCAGGGCGGGCCCGATCATTTGCTGAAACAGATTTTTATACATGCTGCAGGTTGACTGAAAGATGAAAAGGCGTATTAAATTACGAAAAACAGGGAGAACGGATGTATGGCCGCACCGTTTAGCGCTTCATCAGTTGATTCTCCACGGAAACCCTTTCGACCAGGTATGGAAATGGTCAATTTCGGTTTGGTGTGCATCCATCCATTCTTTCACCTCCGGGGTTTTGGATGAACTGAAAGCGATATAGGCGAAGGTTTCCACCAGGCCCTTTTCATTCATCTCAATAAAGTAGGGAACATAAAAGTCCCAATAAAAGCCATAACCGTTTTTTTCCGTTTCTTTAAAGTAGGCGCAGAGGGCCGAGAATTTCCGGATGAATTTTTCAACCGCTGTTTTGTTGATATTGCTGCTGTCGTTGTCCATGGCTGAACTAAGTGCCAGCATCAGTTCTGCCGATGAGAAATTGTTTTGCTGGTTTGTCTTTTTCGTATCCAGCAGGTCGGGACTGATGTTTACGCTGATCCGGTCCTCCGGGCTTTTTGTCACATGTGCGCGTATGAGCTTCTGTATGTTCTCCAGGTTATCCGCTGCCCGTCTGCCCGCCGGCTCCAATGCTAAAAACCGACAGAAGGCCAGCAAGGCGGGGATATTGTTTTTATTGAATAGCAGATGCCCGATTGCATGATGCGAGCCGGGATGATCCGGGTTCAGTGAAACGGATTTTTGAAAAGATCGTTCTGCCTCATCTGTTTTATGCAGGGTATTCTGGCTGATGCCCCTGTTAAAATAAAGCAGGTAATAAACGGGGAACCTTTTAATTCCTTCATTGTAGATCGCAATGGCCTTCTCCGTTTTCCCGAGCCCGTCCAGCGCATTCCCGTAACTGACATAAACCGTTTGCAGTTCCGGATCGCCGGGATGGGTCCGGATGGCCGCTTTCGCATACCCAATGGACTCGTCATATTTTCCGGCCGATAAAAAGCTGTAGCTCATCTCCTCCAGGGCCAGGAGATTGTCTTTATCGAGTTCCAGTGCCTGGCGGTACTTTGCGATGGCGGAATCTGCCTGGCCGGCGTCCTGCAAAATGACCCCTGCCTGTACGAGACCGTCGGCGATCTCTTTCTGCTGTGCGAAAGCGGATCTGCTGAACAAAGGGAAAAGGAACAGCAGGAGCATCCTGCATACCCGTTTTGTGGTGATTACCTGTCCTGCCAATATTGACTGTTTTTTTTCCGGGGAAATGAATAACAATCTACGGATTTTTATCATGGTGCCTTTTGAAGCGGATGAAAGGAATCGACCCTGCTTACGGATATGCTACTTTTGACAGCAGTGAACCTCCAGTCATGATTTCAAAGAATAAAAAAAGTGCCGGCATACTGGCTTACCGCCGGGGCGCATCGGGGTTGGAAATTTTCCTGATGCATCCGGGAGGGCCTTTTTGGGAGCAGAAAGACCTGGGTGCCTGGTCCATTCCAAAGGGTGAACCGGGTGATAACGAAAGCGAGGAAACCGCCGCCCGGCGGGAATTTGAAGAAGAAACCGGATTCAAAATTACCGGCGGCCTGATCCCTCTCAAACCCATCCGGCAGAAAAGCGGAAAGCGCGTGCAGGCCTGGGCCTTGGAGCAGGACATGGATGCGTCTGCCATCAAAAGCAATCATTTTGAAATGGAATGGCCGCCCCGGTCCGGCAGGCTTCAGCAGTTTCCGGAAATGGACCGCGCCGCCTGGTTTTCGGTTGAAGAAGCCAGGAAAAAAATGTTTGAAGGACAGGCTGCACTGATTGATGAACTGCTAGAGATCCTGCCTGCTTTATAAAATGCCTGCTTCGGTTAACCTCTTCCTGTCTGATCGCTGCAGCCTGGCGGGACAATAAAAATTATCCGGCGGAGTCCTGTTCACCCTCCACAAAGGAGAGAAAGATTATTCCGCTCTCAGGTTCTTTACCGGATTAGCAATCGCTGCTTTTATACTTTGAAAACTGACGGTTATTATCGCAATCAACAGGGCCGTCATGCCCGCGAAAATAAATACCCACCCGCTGACAGGGATTCTGTAAGCGAAGCCTTGCAGCCACTGGTTCATGAAATACCACGCTACAGGAGACGCAATGAAAAGAGCGATCAGGACCAGGACGATAAAATCCATACTCAGCATCGTCGCAATATTGCTGACACTGGCTCCCATTATTTTGCGGATGCTGATTTCCTTAGCCCTTTTTTTTGTGGTGAACAGGGCAAGTCCGAAGAGGCCCATACAGGAGATGAAGATGGAAATAGCCATGGCAGAGTTCACCATTATGGCCGTTTGCCGGTCCTTTTCGTATAACAAAGCCAGTGAATGATCGTAAAAACGGTAGTTGAAACCGGCGGCTGGATAAATTTGCTTCCAGGCTTTTTCTATCCGCGCAATCGTTGTGCTTACCATGGCGGGTCCGGCTCCTTTTGAAGCCAGTTTGATTGCCAGGGCGCTTTCTCTGTCCGGCCTGTTGATGATGCAAAGCGGCGTGATGGGATCATGGAGGGATTTGGTATGGAAATCTGCCACGACCCCCACCACCGGGTAAGGCTTATCGTTCCAATAAAGTGTTTTTCCGATCGCATCTTCCGGCAACTTATTTCCCATCAGCCCGGAAAGCTTTTCGTTGATCACAAATTCATTCACGCTGTCAGATTTTCCCAGGTTCCTGCCTGCCAGCAGTTTGATCTGGTAGAGGGGTATATAGTCCTCGTTGCCGGCAACCTGGGTAACCCGGAAATCTTTCAGGTCGCTGCTTTTGAATTTTACATTCATACCCCGGGAATTTCCTGTCATCGGCGACAGCCATTGTAAAGCCACTTTATTTATACCAGGTATTTGCCTGATTTTCTGAACGAGCACTCCGATTTTCGAAATACTGTCACTCCCGGATGTCTCGATGGTAAGGATGGCATCCGCGTTAAAGCCAAGGTCTTTTTCGCGTACATAACGCAGCTGGTTTGCGATCACCATACTGCCCATGATAAAGACAAGCGATACGGTGAACTGAAAAACAATCAGTCCTTTTCTGAGCAGCCATTTTTCACTGCCCCTTTCGGTGCCTGATCCTTTTAAACTTATGACCGGCGGATAGGACGACAAAACTTTGGCAGGATACAGACCGGCAAATAAAGTAGTACCTATAATTATAAGGATCAGGAATAACATCGTTGAAGGTTCAAATAGGCGAAAGGATACGCCGTTGGGAATAAACGACCGGAACCCAAAGAGTACAGGTCTGACCAGGACCGTGGCCAGTAACACCGAAAACAGAACCAGCAGGAATGATTCTGTTAAAAACTGAAAAACCAGGCCCGGTCTGTTACCACCCAGCACTTTACGGACACCTACTTCCCTGGCACGTTGGATAGATTGTGCAGTAGACAGATTGATAAAGTTTATAATACCAAGAATCAGGATAAATAAAGCGATTCCCATTAAACTGTATAAGGTAGGTAAATGGGCTGTCCTGATCGTGTTTTCAATTACGTCGCCATTGAAATGAAGCGCTGATAACGGCTCCAGCCAGAGGGCCAGCTTTACCTGGGGGTCAGCATGGGTTTTTACGAGTCCTGCCAGTTGTTTATTCACCTGGGCCGCTGTCGTACCGGCCCGGAGTTTTACAAATGTCCATGTGGACATATCCTGCTGACTCCAGGAGTCCTGGCTGATGTTATTCTTTAAAAAGCTGTTTTGTAACGTGCCGACGGATATAAAATCGGTAAACGCCAGGTCCGTATTTTTATCCGGGTCTTTTATAATTCCCGAAACATTCACCTTCAGGGAGTCTTCATAAATCAGCTGCCTTCCAAGCATTTTATCCAGAGGCCCTGAGCCAAAATATTGATGTGCTCTTCTTTCAGTGAGCACTACGGTGTAAGGGGCTGCTAATGCGGTTGAGGCATCACCGGCCAGCCAGTCATATTTGAAAATATCAAAGTATTGCGGGTCGGCAATAACTGTGGTTATATAATTCGTTCCCCCGATTATGCTTCCAAATTGCGCTTCCGGTTTGTCTCCATCGGGTATACTTATTTTCGCATTGTATGGAATGATGCCTGCAATTCCTTCCAGGTCAGACAGACTTGCACGACAGGAATTCAATACAGCGAAGGGAACCCGGGCAAAATGCAGTTTCTCTCCTGTACTTTCTGTTACATCTCCCATTACACGATATATCCTTTCTTTACCCGGATGAAACGTATCGAAGCTGAGTTCATAACTGGTAACTTCATATATGGCAATGCAGGCGCATATCCCTAAAGAAAGTCCAAGCACATTGACAGCTGTGTATGTCTTATGGCGGGAGATATTTCGCCAGGCAATCTTTAAATAGTTTCTGAACATTCTGCCGGAGGTTTAAAATGATCCTTGCATTTGTTTTAACCAGCCAGGAAGATGCCAGATTTTAACTTATTGCCGTTCAGAGATTTAATATTTTTATATTACTTAAGGTTGTTCGTTTTTGGTACAACAGTGATACATCATATGTGAGCAGGTCATAGCAGAAAATAACTCTTCTTTTTTTCGCATCGAATCTTTTACTAAATCCGCTTTCCTTTAAAGGCATTTCTTTAATGGCCGGATAGTCGGGCACAAGGAGGCTGTTTGATACATTTTGATACCTGATGGTAGTGTATCGTGATCTGTACCCGCGTTTTGGCGGACAGCAGGTGTATCAAAATCGCACGATGAAGGCGCTATATGGGTTTCATAGTTTGCTGATTTGCACAGAATTAATAATCAGGCACCTTGTTTGTTTCCCATCAGGCATCGGGGTGCTTATCGGTATGGTTGGAACGAAGCAGGGCGCCTGATATATAAACCATCCGCTATGTTTAGAAACTATTTCAGAATTGCCTGGCGTAATATGCTCAAAGACCGGCAGTTTACATTTCTCAATGTGTTCGGTCTTTCCGTCGGATTGGCCTGTACGCTCCTTATCTGGTTTTGGGTACATGACGAACTCAGCGTTGACAAAACGTTTGAAAAAGGAGACCAGATATATCAATTGATGGAGCATCGAAAAGCTCCTGGCCAAAGTCCCCTGTCCGATGAATCCTCGGGTATGCTGGGTGAAGTATTGGCGACGAAGATGCCTGAAATCGAATATGCCGCGGCATTGGCTCCGCACGAATGGTTTCAGAAATTCACGCTCTCGGCCGGCGAAAAAAATATCAAGGCCTATGGCCAATATGCGGGCAAAGACTATTTTAATATTTTTTCTTTTAAACTGCTCGATGGAAAAAAAGACCAGGTGCTCGTGAACCGGAATTCAATCGTACTATCCGACGAACTGGCGGGAAAACTATTTGGCACAACGGAAAACCTGATCGGTAAGCCCATCCACTTTCAGCACACCCGGGATTTTTTTGTTAGTGGGGTATTTGAAAAACCAGGCCCCCATTCTTCACAGCAATTTGATTTTGTATTATCCTTTGAATACATGAAGCAGGTGTATCCCTGGGTAACGTCCTGGAATAATACCGGCCCGCACAATTTTGTATTGCTGAAAAAGGGCACGGATATAAACGCATTCAACAGGAGGATTGCGAACGTAGTAGCGGAAAACGCCCATGATACGACCCGCTCGGCGGTTGCCGTACCGTTCCCGGACAATTATCTGTTGTACACGTTCAGCCACGGCTCACAGGTTGGCGGAAAAATCGTTTATGTGAGGTTATTTTCCATCATTGCCCTCTTTATCCTGGCCATTGCATGTATTAATTTCATGAATCTGTCAACAGCAAAGGCTTCACGGCGTATGAAGGAGGTGGGAATAAAAAAGGTACTTGGGGCCGGCAGAAAACAACTGGTATTTCAGTTCCTTTCGGAATCCATTATTTTCTCTGCCCTGGCCATGATACTTGCGCTCGGGATCGCATGGCTCCTGCTGCCTGCTTTCAATAACCTCACGGGCAAGCAAATCGCACTGAGTTTTAATGCAACACTTGTCCTGACGCTTGCGGGTATTACCTTATTTACGGGCCTGCTGTCGGGCAGTTACCCGGCATTATATCTTTCAGGCTTTAAGCCCGTCGGTATCTTAAAGGGGAAAATTCAGACTTCCGTTGCGGAGCTGTTCTCCCGCAGGGGGCTCGTTGTTTTTCAATTTACGTTATCTGCACTGCTGATCATATCGGTACTGGTTGTATATCGGCAAATCCGGTATATACAAACCACAAACCCGGGTTATAACAAAGAAAATGTGCTTCGGTTTAATTCGGAAGGCAAAGTACTGGGCAGTGAAGATGTATTTGTAGATGACCTGAAAAAAATACCCGGCGTAATAAACGCCTGTTATACCTGGCATGAAATGATCGGAAGGAATTATGGTGATTATGGACTCAGTTGGGAAGGAAAGGATCCGAATGAACGGGATTATGTGGAAGGATTCGGCGGGGGTTATGGATTTATTGAAACCATGGGGATGCAAATGGCAGCGGGCCGGGCTTATTCACGGAATTTTGGTGATGAGTCGTCAAAGATCATATTGAATGAATCTGCTGTGAAGTTAATGCGGTTGAAGAATCCTGTAGGCAAAACCATCCGTTATAACGATCAGCCAAGGCAGATCATTGGCATTGTAAAGGATTTTCATTTCGAGTCGCTGCATGAACCCGTCAGGCCTTGTTTTATTTCCCTGGACGGACCAGGCAATATATGGCATAAGATGATGGTGAGAATAAAGGGTAACGAACAGGCTTCAACCATCAGCGCCATTCAAAAACTGTATGAATCCTATAATCCGGGCTTTCCGTTTGAATATGGTTTTCTGGATGAAGCTTATCAGAAACAGTATCTCACGGAAAGCCGGGTGGGGATACTTTCCCGTTATTTTGCAGGTCTGGCGATATTGATTTCCTGTGTTGGATTATTTGGACTGGCGACCTTCACCGCTCAAAAAAGGCAAAAAGAAATAGGAATTCGTAAAGTGGTCGGTGCCTCGGTAAACAGTATTGTTTTAATGCTGTCGAAGGATTTCCTAAAGCTGGTGCTCGTGGCTGTTGTCATTGCATTCCCGCTGGCCTGGTGGCTGATGAGTCAATGGCTGCAGGGATTTGCTTACCGGACAAATATCGGTGTGGAAGTTTTCCTGGTCACCGGGGCATCTGTTGTTTGTATTACACTGCTGACGATCAGCGTGCAGGCCATCAGGGCGGCCCTGTCAAATCCCGTGAAAAGCCTGAGGTCGGAATAAATGGAAGACACGGAGAATGGGTATGGACAATGGCTGATCATTGCAAAGGAGCAGGAATGGCCTGCCTGAAATTCCTCCCCTTGTAAAATAGATCTCCTTGTTCGTCCAGGTTGGCCACGCCCGTCTCGACTTCGATGGGGATTTGATTTCCCCCTGTTTTCTCTTTTTAAAAAAAAACTGAAAAAAAATTTTGCGAAACCGAATAGTTGCGCATATATTTGCAACCGATTAGTTTCGCATAAAAATTAAACACTATGAGACGGGACATTTTTCAGGCCATAGCCGACCCGACGAGGCGGGCCATTATTACTTTAATTGCATTGCAGGCGATGACCCCCAATGCCATTGCCGAAAACTTCAACACGACGCGGCAATCAGTTTCCAAACACCTTCGCATACTCACAGAATGCGAACTGGTAAAACAGGAACAACAGGGCAGGGAAATTTACTACTCGCTTGAAATTCAAAAAATGAAAGAGATAGATAAATGGTTAAGCCAATTCAGAAAAATTTGGGAAACCCGGTTTAATCAGCTGGACAAAGTATTATCAAACATTAAAAAGCAAAAAAAATGATTACCAATCTGCTGTTTGATTTCACTGTGGACAAAGCCACGAACACCATCCACATTACCCGGGAATTCGACGCCGGTCCTGATCTCGTCTGGGATGCCTTTACAAAGGCGGAAATACTGGATCAGTGGGTGGCGCCTGAACCATGGCGGGCCCAAACAAAAGAAATGGACTTCCGCGAAGGGGGCCGCTGGCTGTATGCCATGATCTCTCCTGAAAATGTCTCCCACTGGTCACTGGTTGAATTTATCAAAATCGAACCGAAGTCGGGTTTCTCCTCCAGGAATTGCTTTAGTGATGAAAACGGAAATGCCAACAATGCCGCCTTTTCTATTACGGAAACCACCTTCAGGGCAGGGGCAGGGGGCACCACCGTTCAGATCGTCAAGAAAATGGCGGACCTGGCCCAGCTGGAAATGTTCGTCGCAAGAGGCTTCAAAGAAGGAATGTCCGCATCCATGCAAAACCTGGATGAGCTGCTGGCGACCTTATCACAGCGGGGTTAACAGCTTCAATAGTCATTGAATGATCAATGGTTTACCTGATTTTATATGAACGTACAGGAACAGATCAGAAACTATATTACCAGCCAGCCGGAACCAAAACTCAGTGAAATGCAGGCCCTGCACCTGCGCATACTTCAGGTATTGCCAGCCTGTAAATTATGGTTCGACGATGGTAAAAACAATGAAAATAAAACGGTTAGTAATCCCACGATTGGATATGGATTTCAAATAATGAAATATGCGGATGGAAAAACCAGGGAGTTTTTTCAAATTGGTGTCAGTGCAAACACCACCGGAATCTCGGTCTATATCCTGGGAATAAAAGATAAGACCTACCTGGCCCGGACCTATGGGAAAGAGCTGGGCAAGGCGAAAGTAACCGGATATTGCATTAAGTTCAAAACGCTGAAAGACATCAACATGGATACACTTGAATCGGCCATACGCTATGGAGTGGCGGCCCGCTCCTGAATGAAGGACCTATTCAGGAAAATCCGGGAAGCCCGCTTTAAGCAACCCGACAACGCATGATCAACTATTAAAAAACGGAAAAAATGAAAAACAATCTGCTATTTGATTTTACCATCGACAAAGCAACCCGGACCATATTCATAAAAAGGGAATTTGCTGCCGGCCTTTCATTGGTATGGGATGCGTTTACCAAAAAGGAAATTCTGGATCAATGGTGGGCACCCGCACCCTGGGCATCCAGAACAAAATTTATGAATTTCGAAGTGGGCGGGCGGAGATTTTTTGCCATGGTAAGCCCGGAAGGACAGGAGCGTTGGTTAATTCAGCGATATACGTCCATCAGTCCCAAGACCCATTTCAATTATTATAATGCGTTTGCGGACAAAGATGAAAACCCTGAATTGCCGGGTTCTGACTGGGATTATCATTTTAGCGAACAGAACGGAACGACAACCGTGCATATTACGATTAAAAATGAATCCCCTGTCCGTTTTGAGAAAATGATTGAACTGGGCTTCCAGGAAGGATTTACTGCGTGCCTGCAACAGTTGGACGAACTGTTAACTTTGAAGAATAAGCAGGTATAACGACCCTGAACCGGATAGCGGGATCGTGCCCCCAAAACGACCCATAACATGAGGAATAAATGATTGATATTCATTATAATACCCGGGTTTTGGATCAATTGAGGATTCCGCCTTCAAATCACCTTGAGAAACTGGGAGGGGACCTGAAAGGATTTTATTCGATCCGGATTAATGATCAGTGGCGAATAATTTTTAAGTGGACGGAAGGAAATAGTTTTGAAGTGGAGATTACAGACTATCATTAAGTATGCGTATGAAATATTTGCACAACCCGCACCCGGGTGAAATTCTGTTATCAGAATTTATGGAACCATACAGGCTGACAAACTACCGGTTGGCAAAGGACCTTGATATTCCTGAATCCAGAATAGGTAAAATTGTGAAAGGTGAAAGACGTATAACAGCCGATACGGCACTCAGGCTGGAATTATATTTTGGAATGGACGCTTCCTTTTGGCTGGGTTTGCAAAATGATTTTGACTTAGCGGAAGAAAAGCGCGCTAAAGAATTGAAGCCATTGTTGATAAAACTACATAAATCGGTACCTGATAAAAATGGTGTTTCAGAAAAACAAAAGAAATCCGTCATGGGTGCTAATCGGATTAAGCATAAAAAGGCCACGGTCTAAAAAGTAAATAGGAAGGGACCGTTAAAAGCGTTGGGTATATTGTCGGTTCTGCACTTGTTTTGGGATGTGGTCACAATTTGTGACCTTAAAGCATACCCTACCTGAAATTCCTCCCCTTGTAAAATATATCTCCCTGCCCGCCTTCGCGGCCGGGCATTTTCTGCAGGTGCGTGGGGATGCATTTCTCATCTTCCCGGGTGAGCACCCGCGGCGCTTCATCTGCAGTAACGGAAAGATGGCGCAACAGCCGGGTACAGTCCGTGCATTGGGATACGATCACATGGATCACTTCGCCTTCGATCTGTAATTTTCCTTCCACCATCAGCAGCCGCGACTGCAGGATCTGCTTTCGGTATTTTTCGAAGAGGATTTCCCAGACTACCAGGTTGGCTACGCCTGTCTCATCTTCGATGGTGATGAAACATACGCCCGCCGCCGTGCCCGGCCGCTGGCGTACCAGCACCAGTCCCGCGACTTTCACCATATCTCCATTGCGACAGGAAGCGAGCTCTTTGGTGGGCAGCACCCGCAGCAGGGAAAATTTCTCCCGCAGAAAGGATACCGGATGTGCTTTTAAAGAAAGCGAAGTGGAGGCATAATCGAAGAGTACCTGCTCGGAGGGCCGCATTTTCGGCAAAACGACAGCAGCCTCGGATGGATCCGCGGCGGACTGTCCCGCGAACAACGCCACCGGCCGGTCGTTGCCCGTAGAGATTTCCCACAAGGCCTCCCGCCGGTCCATTCCCAGGGAGTTGAAGGCATCCGCATCCGCGAGTTTTTCCAATACGGATTGCGTAAGGCCCAACTCGCGGAGATCGTTGATGGACTGGAATCTTTTTCGGTTCGCAGGATCCGATTCAGATTCCATACTCTCTTTCTGCAACCCCTTCACATGCCTGAACCCCAGCCGTACCGCATAACGCCTTTGGTTTTGGGCTTCAGGATTCAGGCTTTCGGCTTCCAATACATTATCCCAGCAGGATTCATTCACATCCACGGGCAGGACGGTAACTCCATGGTTGCGCGCATCAGTCACGATCTGCGCCGGCTGGTAGAATCCCATCGGCAGGGAATTCAGGAGCGCACAGCAGAAAATATCCGGGTAATACCATTTGATCCAGGAAGAGATATAGACGAGTAAGGCAAAGCTCGCCGCATGACTCTCGGGGAATCCATAACTGCCGAATCCTTCCAGCTGTTTGAATACGCGCAGCGCATACTCGCGCGAGTAGCCATTCTTCATCATGCCGTCCACGAGTTTTTGTTCGTATTTCGTCACCATGCCCTGCGCTTTGAAGGTCGCCATGCTGCGCCGCAGGCCGTCGGCTTCCGCAGGCGTGAATCCCGCCGCCACGATGGCGATCTTCATCGCCTGTTCCTG
>DHWT01000012.1:0-4234 GCA_002413325.1 Chitinophagaceae bacterium UBA5175
TAATTTTTTCATAGTTTTCAGTGTTTAATAAAAGAAGATGCCTGCAAATTACCGGCTGCGGGGGAGGACTGAAATGATCGCCGTCAGCCGGGCCATTGATCTTCGTTATTAAAGGGACCGTTTCGCAGGAGACAACAGGATTTTGCGGGATGTTGAAAATCAGGAAGCAGTATGAACTCCATAGCAGTAAGTGCTAAAATAGCAGGATGGAGTAAATCAATAACCGGGTGAAGTAAACTCCGGATTATTTTTAACATGATCCGGGTCATATGGCAGCTGACGGACAGGAAGTGCTACCTTCCGTTTGAGCGAAGGACGGTGATATCTTTCTTGAGATCATCATCGTAGGTCTTTTTCACGATATAGTGCCATTGTTTGTCCGATACATCCACAAAGAAGATCTCGCCTTTCTTATGCTTTGCGACGGCGTCCTGGAATTCCTTAGGCATCATTTCGATTCCAAAAAACCAGCCGGTATCGCCATGGGTGGTGTTGCCATCCATCGTGTACTGATCAGAGAGCTGATCGAAGGAAGCACCTGCGGAAGCTTTTTCCACGATTAGTTTTTTGAGACTGTCGATTTCAGGCGTTGATAAGGTGGATCCGTCCAGGAAGATATAGCTCGCCCGGTAATTAACCGTTTCCTTAGCTTCTAAAACCTTATAGGTAACATAACCGACAGAAAATATATCACCTTTATTTTGGCGCAACAGCCTTTTGTCGATGAGGGTTGAGTCTTTTCCATACGAAAGTTTGAGTATGGTTGGTTTGAGTGCCGGATTAGCATCGATGTATTGTTGTGCCTGATCCAGGGTCGCGATTTTTTGAAATTGTTCGGTCACCGTTAATTGTGCGAAGACGGGTACTGAAAGGAGCAGGAATAAGCCTGCAAGTAAATTTTTCATATTATTTTTTTTAGGCTCCGGTATTAAAAATCAGGATCAATATTTTATGTTAATGAAACGCTAACACGACCTGATGAAGTTACTGATTTTTGATAGTATTCCCGCTGTCACGGCATCCAAGTATCAGGCGCCTTATGCAGCTGTACCAGATAACTCCGGATTATTTGTAACTTCCTGCAAACAATGGGCGATGCATGCAGTGAAAAAATAAAATCCGCTTTTATCCGTGTTTCAGGTGCGCTTGCCAGGAAACCGGCTGTTGGCCCCGGAACCAGAATTTCAAAAGCAACCATTCATCCCGGTGATTGTTGCCAATGCACACCATTTTAAATCAAAATAGGAAATGAATGTCTTTCAGAAGTACCTGCTGTTTTGTACCATCTGGCTGTTCATCCTTTCTGAAGCCGCTACCGGTCAGGAAAAAACGATGAGCCCGGTAACGAAGCATGCATCGCCGGAAGCCAGGGCCCTGTTGAATTTTTTTTACAGAATTTCCGGGCAATACATATTAACAGGCCAGCATAATTACCCCGATGTAAAAGGAAGGAACACGAAGTTTGCTGAATATTATACCGGTAAAATGCCTGTCATATACAGTACAGACTGGGGATTTGCAAAAGCGGGTAATACAGATTCCTATCTGGCAAGGCAGGATATTGTTGATGAGGCGATCCGGCAAAATAAACTCGGAGCCATTGTCACCATCTGCTGGCATGCGGTGCCTCCGACTGCCAACGAACCGGTCACTTTTCAGCCGCTTCCCAACGCGGATACGGCTGCACTGGCTAGTTTTCAGGGCAAACTGACGGATCAGCAATTCAAAGATGTACTGACTCCCGGCACGGTGTTGTATAAGCACTGGTGCACCCAGGTTGATTCCATTGCCGTATATCTTAAGAAACTGCAGGATGCACACGTCCCGGTATTGTGGCGGCCCTATCATGAAATGAATGGCGACTGGTTCTGGTGGGGAGGACGCCTGGGAGAATACAGTACCGTAAAACTGTACCGCCAGTTATTCGACCGTTTGGTGAATTACCACAAACTGAATAACCTGATCTGGATCTGGAGTGTAGACAGGCCGGGCACGCCCGTAAGGAAATTTTCCAATTTTTATCCCGGTAACGGGTTCCTCGATATACTCGCACTGGATGTGTATGGCAGTGATTTTAACCAGAACTACTATGATAGTTTACTTGCATTGTCCATGGGAAAGCCCATCGTACTGGGCGAAGTGGGAAATCCGCCCACGCCTGAAATTTTAAAGCGCCAGCCGAAATGGAGCTATTATGTGATATGGGCGGGCATGGTCCGGAACACCCTGAAAAAGCAGTATGAAACCCTTTATAATGATTCACACGTGCTTTGCCTGGACGATGCGGCCTACCGCATCGCAATAGCCCCCTACCGCTCAGCTGCCGGCCTTTCTTCCTTAACCATGCAAATGAACCGGGGGTCTGACTTTCTGGGTGAATGGACCCTTGATGAGGAAAAAAGCAAACTGGAAGATGCCGGAACCGGCAATCTGCCTTATAAAATAAAAATTATACAAAAAGAAAAAGACATTGCCATTGAAAGGATCCGTCTTTCGGAGTATGCAGACGACATGTTTGTTAAAGAAGACCTGTTATTGAATGGAGGGGAAAAAGAATTCCTATCCCCATTTGGAAATGCGCCCGGAACGATTAAAGCCTATTCGTCTGAAAAAGGGGATACACTGTTTGTTGATTCGAAGATCAGTTTTAAAAACGCCGGGAAAACAAATGAATGGATAACCAAAGAAGTTTGGACTATACAGGACCAGGGCAAAGTCTTATCCGTCCGTCAGACTTCTGCAATGTTCAGGGGTAAGAAAACCATTACAGCGATTTTCGACAAACAATAAGCCGGGCTGGTTCCGGTTTTGCTTCTACGCGAATGGTTGATGAATTGAAATTCCGGGTTGTGAAAACCATTGCGGACCCTCTTCTGTCATATAAACGCAGTCTTCCAGGCGAACGCCGAATTCGCCGGGTATTGAAATGGTAGGTTCAATGCTGAAGCACATGCCGGCCTGCAGTAACTGCTGATTGCCCTTTACCATATTGCCCCATTCATGTCCGTCCATGCCAATACCATGACCCGTGCGGTGTGGTAACCCGGGAAGTTTATATCCTGGGCCAAAGCCGGCATCGGTAATTACCCTTCGGGCAGCGGCATCTACCTGTTCACACGGCGTTCCGATCCGTGCAGCTTTAAAAGCGGCAGCTTGTGCTTTTTGTTCAAGGTTCCAGATATCGAGCTGCCGTTTCGTGGGTTCGGCTCCGAATACGATGGTCCTGGTGATATCCGAACAATAACCGGCGACCTTACACCCGCAATCCATCAGTACGATATCCCCCTTTTTTAAATGCTGTGGTTTAACGGTGCCATGTGGCAGGGCAGAAGTCTCCCCGAAAAGTATCAGGGCAAAATCCGGAATGGCTCCCATTTCCTGCTGGGCCTTATTTATAATAGCAGCGATTTCATCAGCGGATATCCCTTCTTTCAGGCTGCTGATTCCCATTTTCATCGCAGCAACCGTTATATCACTTGCTTTTTGCATCAAAGCCAGCTCCGCTGCCGATTTGAACATCCGGCAGGGTATGGTAACCGGATCGCCACTCACATATTTCAGTTGAGGAGCCGCACTTCTGATTCCGTCAGCAATGAAAAACCGGGTTTGTTCCTCGATACCGATCTTTCCGGAAGTGATTCCCCTGTCTTTAAAAGCATATGCGATTTGTTCGTAAGGGCTCTCATCTTCCTGCCATACATAAACTTTTTTGCCAAGGGTTATCAACTCCCGGAACCGGGCTTCTTCAAACCCGGGACACACATATATTATTTCACCTGACGCCGGAATAACAGACACCATGGTTCGTTCGCTGGGCCACCAGGAAATACCCGTAAAATATTCCAGCGATGTGCCGCTCTCCAGCACCAGCGCTTCCATTTTATTTTTCAACAGTAAGCGCTGTGCCTTTGCGACTCTTTCCTTTCTTTCATTCAGGGAGATGGGCACCACGTCCCCGGTGATGGAATGTAATGTTCCGACACCGGCTTCTTTTGCATTTTCGGCGGCTGCCCTCACGGATTGCAAACCTGCTGTGAATGAGGTGCCGGCCACCAGGGTGGAAAGCCGGATAAAATTTCTTCTTTTCAGGTTCAAAGATTCAATTTTAATGTTACGATTCTGCAATAACTGAAGTTAATATAATTTCCATCAACTCCTGAAAAACTGAAAATAACTGCTAACTTAAATGATGGGAACATGCGTTGATTCCGATAATTTTTAAAATGCGCTGTAT
>DHWT01000012.1:4557-32034 GCA_002413325.1 Chitinophagaceae bacterium UBA5175
TGCTTTGCTCGCTTACCACGCTTACCTATATGGACCGCATCTGCATTTCCATTGTAGGCGTTCGTTTAAAATCAGACCTGCATCTGAGCAATGAACAATTTGGCTGGGTGCTGGCAGCATTCGCACTTGCATATGCTGTTTTTGAAATCCCCTCCGGCATGCTGGGCGACCGCATCGGGCCGAGGAAAGTATTTATCCGGATCGTTATAGGGTGGTCCCTGTTCACGGCGCTTACAGGACTTGTCAACGGACTCATTGCCCTGCTGATCGTCCGCTTTCTTTTTGGCGTAGGTGAATCGGGCACGTATCCCAACAGCATCCTCGTAGTATCCAGGTGGTTCCCCCTGAGTGAAACCGGGAAGGCATTGTCCTGGGTGGGTATCGGATCGCAGTTAGGTGCCGCCATGGCACCGCTCATTATTGTGCCCATTGCCGCAGCCTATGGGTGGAGGATGCCGTTTTTTGTTATTGGTTCCGTAGGTATTGTATGGGTTTGGTTTTGTTATGCATGGTTTCGTGATTTCCCTGCGCAAATGAAAAAGATGCCTTCACCCGAAAAGAAATTAATCGAATCGTCCTGCCACCATAAAGACCAACAGCACCTGGTACCCTGGAAACTGATATTTCGCAACAGCACATTATGGCCGTTGATGCTCATGTATTTCTGTTGCCAGTGGGCCAATTACTTTTTCATAGCCTGGATGCCGGTTTACCTCCAGGAAGGCCGTGGTTTTTCGGAACATTCGATGAAGGAGATCACGTCTGTTCTCTTTATAGTTGGCGTTAGTGGCTTCCTTGCGGGAGGGGCAGCGGGCGACTGGTTTCTAAAACGCAAAGGATTGAAAAAAGGCAGGAGGCTGACGGGTATGCTTGGCCTCGGAGCCTGTGGCTTTTTATTATTGAATGCTGCTGTTTCTTCTAACAACACCATCACGGCGGCCAGCCTGATCGGTGCTAATTTTTCATTCTCATTTGGTGTGATGGTGTCCTATGCTGTATGCGCTGATATTGGAAGGAACAATGCAGGTACCGTTACAGGTGCCATGAATTTTTTCGGGCAGATGGGCGCATTTTCTCTTGCTCTTATTTTCGGAAAGATTGTGCAGGTGACGCAGCATTTCGATTACCCCCTTTATTTACTGGCCATCGTGATGTTTGCCGGATGCCTGCTCTGGCTGGCCATTGACGCGGAAAAGCCACTGCCGTTAATGGGTGATTCCCCGGTTTAAGTTACCACGGGTCCCTGTTTATGAAGGTATTTTTTTTTGCTGCTCCACATGCAGGAATGGCTTCAGCAGGTCTATCGGGACGGGGAAAATAGTTGTTGAATTATTCTCGGTAGCGATCTCCCTGAGGGTTTGCAGGTAACGCAGTGTAATTGCACTGGGTTGTTCAGCCAGAACCTTAGCCGCATCGGATAGGCGTTGTGCGGCCTGGAATTCTCCTTCAGCCGCTATAACCTTTGAACGGCGCTCTCTTTCGGCCTCTGCCTGTTTGGCCATCGCCCTTTGCATTTCCTGCGGCAGATCAATTTGTTTTACTTCCACATTGGAAACTTTGATGCCCCAGGGTCCCGTGTGCGAATCGATGATTTGCTGCAAACGCAGGTTGATCTTTTCTCTTTGTGAAAGCAGGTCGTCCAGCTCGGACTGTCCCAGCACACTCCGTAAAGTGGTCTGGGAAAACTGGGAAGTGGCCACCAGGTAGTTTTCCACTTCCACGATCGCTTTATGGGGCTCGAGTACACGGAAATAGATCACGGCATTCACTTTGATCGACACATTGTCCTGGGTAATGACATCCTGCGGAGGTACATCCATCACTACGGTCCGCAAACTCACTTTCACCATCCTGTCCACGATGGGAATCAGAAAGATCAGGCCAGGTCCTTTCTCCCCGCCCGCTAACAGGCGTCCCAGTCTGAAAATGACACCCCGTTCATATTCACGAAGGACCCGGATGGAATTGGCAAGGATAAAGACGGCGAACAGCAGGATCACCAGAGAAAATACGGGAATGGTTTGCATGAATTTATTTTTAATGATTAAGCATTCAGGTGTTCTACGTACAGGGTCAGGTTTTTCACTTCCGTCACGCGCAGTTTTTCTCCTTTGTTGATCGCCCCGGAAAGGGATACGGCATTCCAGATCTCCCCCTGGAGGAGGACCCTGCCTGAGGGGTTGATCACATCAAGTGCCTCCGCGGTTTCACCCACCATGGCTTTCATGCCCGTAACCGGTTTCCCGCGCTGAGCCTTTAAACCCATGCCGATGACAAACAGGAAAAATCCGGCGGTGACCGCAACCGTAGAAATAATCAGGGTGCGGGATATCCTGATAACCTCCAGGCCGGAGCCGGGCCTGATCAGCATCAGTGAACCAATCCCGAGTGCGGCGATCCCTCCGATGGCCAGCATACCATGGCTCACGATCTTAATCTCGAGCAGCAACAGGATCACTCCGAAAATCATTAAGGCAAGTCCGGCATAATTTACGGGCAGTGTGTTTAAGGCATAAAAGGCCAGCACGAGGGAGATGACGCCGATAATACCCGGGAAAATGATCCCGGGATTGAACAACTCGAAAACCAGGCCCAACAGACCCAGCATCAATAATATATAAGCCACATCCGGATCACTGATTATATTCAGCCATTTTTCCGTAAACCCCATGTCCAGGGTCTGAATGACGGCTCCCCGGGTGTGTAACGGGAACGTTGCGGAATCACGCCGGATCAGTTTGCCGTCAGCCTGGTTCAGCAGGTCCCGGTCGTTCGGTACGATCAGATCAATAATGTTATTTTGAAGCGCTTCATTTGCGGTGATGGCAACGCTTTGCCGCACGGCATCTTCGGCCCAGTTCAGGTTGCGTTTTCTGTATTCAGCAATGGTCCGGATAAAAGCGGCCGCATCATTGGTGGATTTGCTGTTCATAATCGAATCGGTTCCACCCTGCATGGTTACGGGATGGGCAGCACCAATATTCGTTCCGGGTGCCATGGCTGCTATGTCTGCGGCCAGGGTAATGAATACGCCTGCTGATCCCGCATGTGCTCCGGCCGGGGAAACATATACGATTACCGGTATGGGTGATTCAAGGATATCACCAACAATATTTCGGGTCGGTTTCAGCAGGCCGCCGGGGGTATTGAGATGAATCAGCATACAGGCTGCATGTTCACTCCGTGCTTGTTCCAGACTGCGGTGAATAAATGCAGCGACCACGGGATTTATGGCGCCATCTATTTTTATGGAAATAACCGTTTGCGCCGAAAGCAGCAAAGGCATTGAAATGGCAAAATATAAAAATATACGCTTCATAAGAAGGTCCCTGCGGTAATGAAGCTTTGAAGAAATGAAAGATCTTTATGTAATTTAATCAAATCCGGCGGAACTTTTGGTTTATTTATCAGGCTGCCGGATCAGGTCATTTTAAATTCTCCAGAATCAATACGAAGGCAGGTAATGCTAACATGCAGGTAAAGAAATGCCGGGAATAAACAATATTCACCTTTGTTGTAATCAAGATTATATTCTTCGAAATAATCAGTGAGAGAAAGTAAAATCCCAGGCCGCTAAAAAAAATCAAAACGATAAACATATGCTTATCTATTGCTGCCGGATTGATGCTATTACCTACAAATAAATGTGTAGACGGAAAATCGATCATCCTGTATTGCAGAATAACCGAAAAAAGGAAAGGAAGCATTGAAATACCTAAACAGATGTAATTGTTTTGTTTTTGGGTCATGACAAGATGGAGGATGAGAATTTTTTTTAGGTTTTGGAAAATCTATAAGGAGGACCTGTTCTTTTTGAAATACACAAATGAGTACATAATGGGAACCAGCGCCAATATTAGCACGCAGGCCATAAAAAAATATCCGCCGGATTTTCCCGGTAAGAAGGGAGTGCAGACCGTTATGAGCACGCCTCCGATAACCCAGAGTTTTCCGCCCAGGTGATGTGTTGCCCGCCAGTTGTCTTCACTTTCAAGTGTCCAGGGTATTCGTATCCCTACAAAATAATTCGGTTTTATATTGTACATCAGATTTCCGGCCACGATAAAAAAAATGCCCATCAATGGATTGAACAGCCGGTTAAAGGACATGCTGCCATGCAGGGAAGCGTAGAGCAGAGAAATCGTGACGGCAGACATCAGCGCAACTACAGCAACAGCCAGTTTCTGCATATTGCCGGATCCCAGCGAAGATGTTTTTTTAGGATCGAATCGCGGCAAATACCGGATCAATAAATAGGAGCCTGCTGAAAGCAGGCTTATAAAAAGGACGATCCAGATGATACGCTGTTTGTCGCTGAAACCATTGGGTTTGCCATCAAGACCAAAATGAGTGGGGATAACGGCAGGCAGTGAAGGGTATACCTTAATAAGGTAAACCAGGGGTAAAGCGATTAACAAAACCACGAAGGTTTCCTGAAGCGGCTTTTTCATGTTATTTTTTTTTGTTTTGGCGAAACGCAAAAATCCATTTAACCAGCTCGTCGAAAACGGTTGTGTTTAATGAATAGTAGATAAACTGACCTTTTTTGACGGATTCTACAAGACCTGCCTGCTTCAGTATATCCAAATGATGAGAAATACTCGGTTTGGACAAATCAAACCGCTCCGCGATTTCTCCGGCACTCAAATCTTTTTTCCCCAGGAGCTCAAGGATTTCCCTCCGGGTTGAATCATTTAGTGCTTTAAAGAGTAGATTCATAGGAAACTTTAAGGTTTATATATTTAGACAAATGTCTAAATAATATCTGATATTTCCTGTTTGCCGGAAAAAAAAATCTTTGCATCAATTTTGCTGTGCTGTCTATGCTGATCATTCCTGTAATGGTTACCCCAGATGGCTATGGTCCGTGTGATATTTTATTAAGCAAACTTTACATCCTATTGACAGGAAAGGGTACAGGGATCGGATCGCAACTGTTGAGCAATTGATGCTGGCTGGCCGTGTGCAGGTTGCGCCAGACGCGATTTATCTCTTTTCGGGGATCAGCAGCCTGTAACCCGCAACAGGGATACAATGCATCCACCACTTCCCTGGCCAATCGTGCCAGTCTGATGCTGGCATGTGTAACAGGATCCAATAGCAGGGGGGGAATGGTTCGATTAGTAATGCATTCTTCCCAGGACCGCTCTGCGGTTTCATAAAACAGCTGCCTGGCCTGATTGAGTTGTTTTCGGGCATTTTCCAGGAGGACCGGTGCCGCGGCGTTTTCTTTTTGGCTGAACAGGATTTCACAGAGATCCAGAAAACGCACCGCCATGCCGGAACTATTGACTGCCAGTGTGGTTTCTGCAAAAGAGCGAAATGGATATTGATAAATGGGATGAGGTAAAGTTGCAGAGGCACCATCTATCCGAAAGGCCCTGTTTTTGTTCACCCGGACATTCCGAACTTCAAAACTGTGGCTGCCGGTAGCGATCATGCCCATGCTGTTCCAGTTTTCATGTACCGTCACTTCATCCCTTAAAAATAAAAAGGCCTGAACCACGGGACTTCCATCCGGATTTTTTAAAGGAACTCCATGTTCTTCGATCACGCAGTTGGCTGTAAAAGCGGTGGCGTGGGCGGCTCCCGATGCATGGTCCCAATACCCTGTTATCTCATAACCATTGGCAATAGTCTTTGCGATGCCGGCCGCTTTGCCACTTCCTGCGATACAAAGAGCATAATCGTTAAAAACAGAGGATATCATCTCCGGATCCAGAAAACCAATAAACCATCCGGCGCCGGCACAAAGGGTTACGGTCCATCCAACAGATCCGTCTGCCCAGGCCAGGGCCTCTTCCAGCCAAAGGGCATCCGGAAGGCTGAGTTCCTGCCCGTGGTGGATCTTCGGAACAAACAGCTGAAACCATTTCTGTCCATAGATTATTTCCAGCTGCGCCGCGTGCAATTGTTTTAATTGTTCAGATTCCCCGGCAGTATCTCTTATTTTTTGCACCCATTCCGGGGCAATGCATTCAGACGGATGACGGATACGCTTCATGCCAAAGACAGTTTTTCCTGATTTATGATTTTTCGCCATTCGAAGTATCCGGATACTGCTACTACAAAAAGGAACAAAGTGAGTGCGGCAAAAAGGGGCAGCTGTTTATAGACCAACAGGGGAATGGCAAAGAGATTGGAAATATTCAATAATATCCAGTTTTCTATTTTTCGTTTGGCAAGCAGCCACATGCCTGCCCAGGCCGTCGCGCTGACCCATGCATCCCAAAGCGGAACGGAGGATTGAGTAACATATTTCAGCAGAATGAAGAGCAGTGTAAAACTTCCTCCCACAATCCACAAGACAGTTATCCGGTCTTTACGACTGCAATAGCTAATCCTGACGGGCGGTACATTTTTCTTTTTAATCCAGTACCACCATCCGTATATACTCATGACGATATAGTAGCCATTCAACAGACTTTCGGCGTATAACCCTGCCCCGGTTAATATATAAACAGACAGCAGGGTGCCGGATATACCTGCAGGATACAGCCATATTTTATTTGATTTCGCCAATAAAACTTCCGCGATACCTAAAAAAACAGCCAGCCATTGCAATCCACCTGTGTTTCTGATCTGTTGCCAGAGTAAAATCCACCAGTCATATAAACTCATACAGTTTTTTACCGGATAAAATGTATTGGTTACTCAGGTCCGGGAGTGGTATCCGTGCAATCTCATTATTATTCATTGTCCCTACGCCGGCATTATCCGGATCAGGTAGCTGAAAGTAAATGCCTGAGGCATTCTTTCATTGGGTATCATCTCAGCCCGTATTTCAACAGAAAGACTCCAATATGGGCCATCTTCCCGTAAGGCACCCCCTGAGTATATAAAATAAAGATAGGATTATAAATTTGGAACGAACCAGGGTTCATAATGTATGAAGTTGGAAACCGAAGTATTGGGAATCAACATACGTGGGCGGAGTCTTCATTGAGCCGGGATGCTCCGGGTTGTTAAATTATATATATATTTAATTGATTAAAATGCCTGTAAAAAATAATTCAGTAAAAAATTTACATGAGATCCTTATTTCTTCTGATCATTTCCTGTTGTCTGATGGTATGCCAGGTAATGGCAGGACCTGTAAACTTTAAAGATGTTTTTGAAAATCTCCGTACAAAGTCTCTTCCGCGCATTGCGATTGCCGGCCTGGCAATAGAATCGAGTACGTTTTCGCCGGCGCTGACAGATGAAGCGGCCTTTCATGCAAAATATGGCAATGATGTATTCTCTTTATATCCGTTTTTATCCGGTGATTCCAATCTTCGTCGCCGGGCAACATGGATTCCCACCCTGGTGGGTTATTCCCTGCCGGGAGGCGCAGTAACCCGTGAGGCCTATGAATCCCTGGTCAATAAAACGCTTGATTCGCTTAGGAAAAACTTACCCTATGATGGCCTTTATTTCGACATTCATGGGGCCATGAGTGTGGTGGGCCTGGATGATCCGGAGGGTGATTTTATTACAAGAATCCGGAAGGTGGTCGGGAAGAAAACACTGATCTCAACTTCTATGGATTTACATGGAAACGTTTCATGGCGCCTGGCAGAAAACACGGATCTGATCACCTGTTTCCGGATGGCACCGCACGAAGATGCCATGGAGACCAGGCAGCGGGCCGTGGAGAATCTGGTGGAAAGGCTTGAAAATGGCCTGGGGAAACCTGCTTATAAAGCCTGGATCCCCGTGCCCATTTTGCTGCCCGGTGAAAAAACAAGTACGCGGATAGAACCGGGTAAGCGTTTATATCAGGCAGTGGGGACCGCCGCCACGCAAAAAGGTATTATTGATGCCGCTGTCTGGATAGGATATGCATGGGCTGATGAACCACGCAATCATGCCGTTGTTATGGTTACCGGCGATGATAAGGAAAAAGTAACACATACAGCGGAGCGGCTGGCCCGCAGTTTCTGGGATGCCCGGCATGAATTCGGATTCGTGGCACCTACTGCCACTTTGAGCGAATGCCTGGACAGCGCGGAGAAAAGTCATCAGCATCCTTTCTTTATCAGTGATATGGGCGATAATCCGACTGCTGGAGGCGCCGGTGATGTAACCTGGACATTGAATGAAATTCTCTCCCGTCCCGAATTAAAATCCGTGGATGGTCCCACGCTGATTTATGCATCCATTCCGGGGCCGGACCTCGTAAAGAATGCCATAAAAGCGGGATTGGGTGCACAGGTGCAAGGGTATGCAGGTGCAGTAACAGATGCGCGGTACGCGCCACCGGTTTTGATATCCGGGAAAGTTAAATCCATAGAATATGGTGATCAGGATGCAGAGGTGGAAGTGGTAGTCCAGGTTGGGTCGGTTTACGTAATTGTAACGCAGAAACGCAAGCCCTATCATCGGGAAATTGATTTTACAAGGCTGGGTCTGAATCCGCATAAAACGGATATCGTGGTTGTAAAAATCGGGTATCTGCAACCCGAGCTTTATGCAATGAAAGCCGGCTGGCTGATGGCACTGACACCAGGCGGGGTAGATCAGGATCTGGAACGTCTTCCATATAAGAGAATTGACCGGCCCATGTTCCCTTTCGACAAAAACATGGCAGATCCGGATCTTTCAGCCAGGATCGTACCTTCCTCCGATCAGGCCCGGTGAATATCCCGACATGTTTATGAGCCGATGTAAAAAGAGCTGATGTTTTCGGATTAAACTTCTCTTATATTTTGGTGAATATGTGAAAATAATAGTTGGAATCTTCTAATTTTGAAAGCCAGCATGGTTTCAAAACTCATAATATAAAGTACGCTTAAGATTTAGCGCTTACCGATGCTACAATTTTCCTGATGGCAATTCATATTTTCCGTAATAAAAACCTGGTAAAAATAAGATTCAGCTATATTTTTATCCTGTACCTATTAATTGCTGTTATAGCAAGCATTCAATGTTTTCATGGTTTCATAAGACCTCCGGGTCTGGGTGGAAGGGTTTATTCCAATTACAATAATTATATTCTTTTTAAGAATTCATTTTTCCATTTAATTCAGGGTAAGGATTTATATAAGCTTTACCTGAATGAAGAATGGGACCTCTATAAATATTCCCCGACTTTTTCACTTTTTTTCGGGTTGTTTGCCTATTTACCGGATTTTATCGGGTTGCTTTTCTGGAATTTGTTAAACGCAATTCCTTTACTGATTGGTTTCAGCCTGATCAGGGGAATTAGTGACCGGGACAAAATTTTTGCATTACTTTTTTGTTTTATTGAGTTAATGGGCAATTTGCAAAATTCACAGAGTAACGGATTAACGGCCGCGCTTTTAATTTTAACATTTACATCTCTTGAAAACGGAAAATATATCCTGGCTGCATTTTTTGTAGTCTTTTCAGTTTACCTCAAGATATACGGCGGGATCGGCCTTGTTTTATTTTTATTTTATCCTTCAAAACTGAGGTTATTACTCTATACATTATGCTGGTTTATATTACTGGGCCTCTTACCGCTTCTGGTAATTGATCTGAACCAGCTGTTGTATTTATATAAAAGCTGGGGATTATTATTAAAAACAGACCAGGTCAATTCAACCGGGATTTCAGTTATGGGCTTATTACAAACAGTCTTCAAACTGAATATTTCTAAAAATTTTATGGAATTATCCGGCATCATCGTATTTCTGCTACCTCTTTTTCAGATACGGAAATATAAATATTATGATTTCAGATTACTGGTACTGGCATCGATGCTGATCTGGGTGGTTATTTTTAATTACAAGGCAGAATCTCCTACCTATATCATAGCAATTTGCGGCATAGCCATTTGGTTCTTTTCTCAGACTAAAACCAGTATAAATCTTATTATTCTCATCCTGGCCTTCATATTCACTACACTTTCATCAGGAGATTTATTCCCCCATTACCTGAGAGATGGATTTATAAAAAATTATTATATCAAGGCCCTGTTTTCGATTTTAATATTCGGGTTGATTTCTTACGACTTATTTAAAAGAAAAATGACTACGGAAGTGGCTTACCTTCCAAAGAATTTGAAAGAAGTAAATATTTAAATTATGCTTCGGAACAGCCTGCACGTAAACATTCCCCGCGATATGTATATTCATTGAAGCTGATGAATGTATGCAGCACTATCTTTCAATTTGTCCAAATCCATTTCTACAAAGAAATTCTTCACGCCCCCGGTTTTGGCTGAAGCAAAAAATTCCTTCCAGTCAATAATTCCCCGCCCGACAGGAGCTTCTTTTTTGTCAGCCGTCCAATCCGACAGGTGTGCGGAAATAAATCTGCCGGGGTATTTATTAAAATAGGTGGAAGCTTTGTAGCCCAGATTAATCACTTCTGTCTGGAATTGCATTTTAACCAGGTCCGGATCAAAGCGGCTCATCAGCGCGTCGTAAATGAGCTGATGATCCAGTTCGGCAAATTCAAATTCATGGTTATGAAAACCCGCCTGCATGCCAGCTTTTTTTATCTTTTCTGCGGCGGTGTTCAATTTATCGGCGGCCTGATAGTAATCGTTCATTCCTGCGGTTTTTGGCAACCAGAAAGTGGAGCATATCATTTGCGTAAGTCCCAGCTGGTGAGCAAATTCAATGCGGTCGTCCAGCTTGTCGGTAAGTTCCGGAAATCCAAAATGGCAGCTGGGACAACTAAGTCCTGCATCCGTAATCATGCTGCGCATGTCGGAGGGTTTGATTTTCACCAGCGGACCAAATCCTATGGTGGCATACCCCTGCGGGGAGCACATTTCCACGAGCTGGTAGCCCTGGCCAGCCATCGTTTTCAGTGTTCCGGTAAAATCTCTGGCTACCATATCCCTGATGGGGAACGTCTGGAACCCGACAGGCAGATTATTCAATTCAGGAACTGATTTCAGGAACAACGGCAGGGGTATTTGAGCTAATGCGAAAGCAGTACCCAGTCCCCCGGTACTATAGCCAATAAATTCCCTCCTGTTAATTTTTTTCATGATTTGAAAACTTTGATGATGCAACAATTGATATCAGACAGATGCCGGATCCCAGCCCGTCCTGTATTCTCTGTCGAGCCATTTATTTGCATCCGGTATATTCGTGATCTTTAAGTTTGCCGCATCATATTTTATCAGGCGGCCCGTTCTCAATGCGACTGCGTATAAATTGATGGCTTCTGTAATATGTTCCGCTTCGGAAAAATTACCGGGGTATTGTTTCCCGGTTTTGCAGGCATCAATGAAGAGTGACAGGGCCGCGGTGGTTTGTTCTACCTGGCTGCGCTTATCTGTATTGGCCTGGCCCGTAACGTCCATTTTTTTACCTGAAATGATTTGTGGATTTTGAACATTAAATCCGGCGAGTATTTTGCCCTTGTCCCCGATGAACATCATTCCTTCCGCAGGTAATTCCTTATTTTCTTCGATCAGTTCAACAGGTATGGGGGGGCGCATGCCTCCATCGTACCAGCAAAGGTCCACTGCGGGTCTGGAGCCATTAGCAGGATACTTAAAGCGAACGGCACTGGCCATGGGGAATGAAAAATTATTATTAATTTGATAAGGTACGGGATCATGCATACCGCAAACATGACTCAGGTTGGGTTCGATAATGGTCGGAGCCTGCAACTGCAACGCGTTAAATACCGTCCATAAACTGTAATGCCCCATATCAGCCATAGAACCTCCGCCGAAATCATACCAGCCTCTGAAAACCATGTTCGTATATTCAGGACTATAGGGTCGGTAAGCTTCGGGACCCAGCCAGAGATCCCAGTCCAGACCATTGGGAATGGGTGGTGTATCAACAGGCAAAGTGGGGTATTGCGGCCATACCGGGCGGTTTGTCCAGTTATGCACTTCTGTTAATGTTCCGATGGCGCCTGCATTGATCCAGGACATCACGGTTTCCATGGATCCGTTTGAATCCCAGGGAATCAAATGCGTGATTACCTTACTGCCGCGGGCCATGGCTATTACTTTCTTTCCTTCCAGCAGCCGGTTGGAGAGCGGCTTATGCACCAAAACATGTTTGCCTTTTTTCATGGCGGCCATGGAAAGGACCCCGTGAAGATGATCGGGCGTCATGATCTTAACGGCATCCAGATCTTTTTCCTTTTCCAACAGTTCACGGGCATCCGCATAGGCATTGCAACCCGTATACTTTAATTCCGGGTGAACATTCGCGTAGAAAGTATCAACGATGGATTTCCCGTTTTCCCTGCCTCCGGGAATGGAATGATCCCCGCCGGGTTCCCAATCCGGGCTGAGAATGGTTTTACGGATTTCATTCTTCAACCAGTCCTTCGCCCAGTCTTTATATCCGATGGCTTCTTTATTGGGATCGCATACGGCAATCACCCGGAACTGCGTATTGGCCAACAGTGGCAATAATTCCCGGATGCCCTGTGTGCCCACACCGATATAGGCCAGTGTAATTTTATCACTGGGGGCAACATAATTTTTCCCCCCAAGCACATGCCGGGGAATAATGGTGAACGTCAATGCAGAAGCGGCCATGACTTCAACAAATTTCCGGCGGTTGATTGAGGAACTTACCCCGGGCACATCGCCGGGTATCGTTTGTGTTTCATCGGGCGTAGTGACAGACTGGTGAATTTCCTTTTTCATATAGCAGTATTTAAATTTAAGAGGGAGATACTAAAAATACTGCATTTTTTAGGGAAGACTTATTCCGGCATTATAATTATTTATAAATATCAGGTGGTACCCTGGATTATTTTCCTCGACCTGGTAAGACTTTCCTCTGATTCTTTCATAACCCGTCTGAATTTCTGTTCAGGGGACTCAAACTGCCTGGTGACATTTTGATTTATCCCGGGACTGGTATCTGTTACCTCCTTTTCTGATCCGGCTTTCTGCTTCATATCGTAATGAACAGCCAGATTCTTCGATTTCAGGGTAGTATTTGTGTTTCCCTGTTTCCCGGTTTTAGTTCCGGAAATTTCTGTGCCAGCAGTGGATTTTAAAAACTGATTTACCGTTTTTCTGTATTCCACATTTTCTGACCTTGTTAATGTGGTTACACCGCCCCGGCCTTCAAAATAATAATGTGTGGCTATGAACTTTTTAACGTGTTCCCTGCTTTCAGCGGGAAGATCGTTCTCGAGAACCCAGAAATTCCTGCTTCCGGATTCCCGGATAGCCGTATAAACAGGTTTTGGCCCTCCGTTATAAGCTGCCAGTACCAGCAGCCAGTCATCAAATTGCACATACAGGTCCCTCAAATACATGGCTGCGGCCTGGGTACTCTTATAATAGTTTGTACGTTCGTCATATTGCCTGGTGACTTTTAAACCTAAGTCGCGGGCAGTGGATGGCATGAGCTGCCAGGGGCCCCTTGCCCCCACCTGGCTGAGTGCCGATGGTTTTAATTCTGATTCAATGACTGCCAGATATTTTAATTCAACGGGCAGGCCATACTTTTTAAAAATGGAATCGATGATGTAAAAGGGAATCACGCTTCGTTTTTTAATGCCATACAGGCACACGTTACTGTTTTTAATATAGTTCTTTACAAACAGCATTCCCGTCCTGTTCAATTTTGTTTGTGGTTCATGGGAGCGTAGTGGCGCTTTTTTATAAGTCAGGTTAAAATGCTGCCTGTCGGGTATATTTCTATTTATTTCGTATCCGTTATTCAATGAAGATGTTTCCAGGCCATTTTTATCTTCTGCAACAGTAGCCGCACGGGAAGGTATGGGGTTCGCTGTAAACGGGGCAGTAATCAGTGCAAATGAATTACAAAAGTAAAATGCCCTGACAATCTGTGTTTTCAACATCGTTTTAAATTTTGGGTAAAACAATGCCGACCCTGAGGGTTTGGATTATAAACGAAAAAAATCAGGCACAGGAATATTGGAGGAATTAGTACAGCAACTTTCCGTGGGTACGCGCGATTGGGTTTTTCAATTCGTACGGAGCGCTGTATCGTATGGGTTTAAAGATAGTGCGCGCTTTTTTCAGTTCATAGGACTTTTTACTACGTAGAATAACGATTTGATCTTAACGATATGATTATCACGAGCTATGGAAAGTGGAAGGAATCCGGTTATTCGGGATCATGTAAATGCAATGTTAATAAGCCGGTGCAAATGGATACAATTATTGTAAATAAGGTTGGGTGCCCGGATAAAAATATAATTTGCCATAGGGTGGTATTATCTGTTATTTTTATAAATACAAGGCCGGTTTAAAATAATTACCGGGTATGCCTGGAGATCCTTACCTGAGGTATGAACCAAACAGGGCTTCCGGTTAATAGTAATCATGATTAAATGGCCGTTCAAAAAGTGCATTTCGTTCATACAAAAACTTTCAATTGCCTGCTGCTGTAGTCTACCGGTAAATGCTCAAAAAAATCCTGGAAATCCAACAGACAGCTCTTTCATGAAGCAAGATCAGACGTTATATTACAAAAATCAAAGGGACCTGATTGATATCTCATTTCTTATTCTGAATAAAAATCCGGATACCCGGTTGGACAGTAATGGGATCTTGTCAAAGAAACTGCGTGTTGCAGCAGGCCCCATACTTGAATATACCCTCTCTACCGGGTTTACCACCGGAGTTGCCGCAAGCGGCGCATTTTTAACCAGCACGAATGGCCGGACCAATGTTTCTGAAGTTCTGGCAGCAGTGAAATTTACGCAGAAGAGTCAGTTCCTGCTTCCTGTACAATCATCCATCTGGACGCCGTCCAATAAGTTTAATCTGGTGGGTGACTGGCGCTACCTGAACTACCCCCAGGATACATATGGATTTGGTGGTTATACCACTTTGGCGGATGACTATATTGTTACGTACCGGTATATCCGTTTTTATGAAACGTTTCTGAAAAAAATTAAGAAAAATGTCTACGCAGGGATTGGATATCAGATGGATTACCACTGGGGTATCACCCTGGTAAATCCCCCACCCGGGCAGGTAACTGATTTTGAAAAATACGGTTACAGCCCTACTTCGCGGTCTTCAGGTATTACACTGGATATTTTATATGATTCCAGAAAAAATTCAATTAATCCGGACGGGGGAAGTTTCTATTGCAATGTGAATTTTCTGCAAAACAGTAAGCATCTGGGCAGTAATAGCAACTGGAATTCAATACTGATAGACATCAGGAAATATATTCAGATGCCGAATCATAATGTGCTTGGATTCTGGAGTTACAATGTTTTTACTTTGAGTGGTAACCCGCCCTACCTGGACCTTCCCGGTACGGGAACAGACACGTATAACAATACGGGAAGAGGATATATCTATGACCGGTTCATCGGGAAAAAGATGGTCGACCTGGAGACGGAATTCAGGTATGGAATTACCCGGAATGGACTCATCGGGGGAGTTGTATTTGCCAATGCAGAATCGCTCTCCGAATTAAACAGTAATAAATTCCAGGTTATTTCGCCGGCTGTGGGACTGGGATTGCGAATAAAATTTAATAAGTTTTCGAATACGAATGTTTGTATTGATTATGCGATCGGAACGAACGGATCCCGTGGATTTTATGGCAATCTGGGAGAGGTATTCTAATGGCAAACAAACAGTATAACTGCATTGTATGATTTGTTTACATGCCGGCGAAATGGCAGAAGGCACGCCAAAGCGGATTTTTACCTGAAATGATTTTATTTATTATGGACCACATCGTTCATTTGCTGATTCAATACAAATACTTAATATTATTTCCATTAGCGATTGTGGAAGGCCCGATTTTAGCAGTCATTGCCGGCTTTTTATGTACCAGTGGTTTTTTGAATCCGTTATTTGTTTTGCCCGTTATTGTATCGGGGGATATCATTGGTGATTCCATCTGTTATTCACTGGGCAGGTGGGGGATGCCTAAATTCCTCAGAAAAATCGGATACCGGTTTGGGCTGGGCCCCCGGCAGATTGAACATGCAAGAAAATATTTTGATGCCAATCCCGGCACAACCATTTCTTTATCGAAAATCACTCTGGGCATCGGGGTGGCCGGAATTTACCTGGCAGGGAATGCCAGGGTTCCCTATAAAAAATTCATCAGGATCAGCCTGGCAACATCAGTGCTTCAGTATCTCGTTTATTTAAGTATCGGGTTATTTTTCGGACAGGCATATATTCAAATCAGCCATTACCTCGATTATTTTGCATCCATTTCCATAGTGGCCGCATTAGCCATCATTTTATTTATATCAATAAGATCAATGCTTAAAAGAATATGAGAATACTTTTTGTTTCTGATACCTATTATCCCCACTTAAACGGGGTTTATTATTTTGTGTGTCGGGTTGCGCCCCTGCTTCAGGCAAAGGGTCACGAGGTGGCTGTTATTGCTCCTTCTGAAACGATGCATTCCTCACTGAAAAAAATTGATGATATTGACGTATACGGCATTCCTTCCCTGCCGGTTTTGTATTACCCGAACGTCCGGTTTCCCATTCCCTTTTTACTCATGTGCCGGGTTAACCATATTCTGAAAACTTTTAAACCGGAGATTATTCATATTCAGGATCACTTTTCAATAGCCAGGGCAGTAGTTCAATCCGGTAAGAAATCGGGCATTCCCATCATCGGCACCAATCATTTTATGACAGAGAACCTGACTTCCCTGGTTCGTTATGAAAAGTGGAAGAAAAAGCTTTCAGCCATAATGTGGTCGCAGTTTTCAGATACATTTAATCAGTTATCACTGGTTACAACTCCCAGTGAAACGGCGGCCCGTTTGATACGTCCCAAACTGGATGTGGAAGTGGTCCCGGTTTCCAGCGGGATTGATCTGAACGATTTTAATCCATATGGTGACACTACGATGGTGAGAGAAAAATATTTCATTCCGGACAAACCTGTTTTATTATATGTCGGCAGACTGGATCCCGAAAAGAAAATGGAAGAAGTGTTATATGCAGTTGCCCGGGCGGTGAAAAAAACTGATTTACATTTAGTAGTTGTCGGTAAGGGAATCAGGAAATTTGCCCTTGAAGAGCTCGCTAAAGAATTGGGGATCGCAGACCGTGTCATTTTTACAGGCTTTGTCCCGGACGAGGACCTTCCTTATTTCTATAAACTCAGCCGTTGCTTTATTATAGCCAGCACGGCAGAACTGCTTAGCCTGTCTACTTTACAGGCTATGGCTACGGGTTTGCCGGTGATAGCCGTAAACGCCGGTGCGCTGGGCGAACTGGTGCACGATCAGGTAAACGGGTATTTATATAATGCCGGTGATATCGATGCCATGGTTCAGGGCATATACAACATTTTCAGCCGGGATGATCTTAGCCGGGCCATGGGATTAAAAAGCCTGGAGTATAGTCATTATCATGATATATTCAAAACCATCGAGTCATTTGAAAGAATTTATACGAGCAGGCGCAGAACAGAAATCAATTACCGGGCCGCGAAGCCGGAGCTTTTGAATATAACCTGAGATTCCTCATAAGGTGCGCAACCGGATCCCTGTTGTCCGGATTACCGGAATATTAATTTATGGCTGGGATAGAAACTTCGGTTGTATAGACAATTTTCTAATTGGGTATATTCGTTTATAAATTTTGGTAATCACATGCCGGACCACAGGATCCGGTTAAACCCCTGTCCAGTTCGAAGAGCGTCATTATGAGGAAAATATTTTCATATCCTTTTTTACTATCTATATTCCTGACCGCCGCATGTAATAACCGGGAAATCAGGAAGCAGCCGGATGAAGTGCTTCCCGCCTTCAGGGAAGGTGAATTTGGTTATGACCTGCAGTTCCTGAAAAAGCAGGATTCAGCCCTGGTTATTCTGAAAGACGGGGAAGCGCAACTGATTGTTTCGCCCAGGTACCAGGCAAAGGTATTTACTTCCACGGCGCAGGGTGAACGGGGGTTCAGTTTTGGCTGGATCAACTATAAGGCTTTTGGAAAAAAAGCGGATGCGCATATGAATGCCTATGGCGGAGAGAACCGTCTCTGGCTTGGCCCGGAAGGCGGAAAATTTTCTTTGTTCTTTAAGCCCGGCAGTAACATGGTGTATGAAAACTGGAAGACGCCTCCGGAAATTGATACGGAAAACTGGAACCTGCGGAGTCATGACAGCAACTCCGTATCGATGTATAAGGAAATGGAGCTGCTGAACTATGCCGGTACCCGGCTCATTTTAAGAGTGGACCGCAGGATTCAAATTTTGAAAAGGCAGGAAATCATGGTCAGGACCGGTGTAACCGGAATGGATTCTGTACATGCAGCAGGATACGAAACCAGCAATGTGCTTACCAATACCGGAGGCGAGGAATGGACTGCAGCTACCGGAATGCCCTGTATCTGGATACTGGATATGTTTAAACCCTCGCCGAAAACGGTAATCGTAATACCGTTCCGGTATGCAAAGGGTGAAGATTTTTCGAAAATGGCCACAACCAATTATTTTGGTGAAATTTCTGCAGACAGGCTGAAGCATACCGACAGCCTGCTTCTTTTTAAAGCCGATGGAAAAAGCAGGGGGAAACTCGGTATCGTGGCAGGTAATGCAAAACATATTGCAGCCAGTTATGACGGGGATCATCATGTGCTGACCCTGATCATTTTTGATGTGGATCCTCAGGCCCGTTATCTTAACCAGGAATGGAATATAACAAAACCTTCTTTCCCGGGGGATGCGGTAAATGCTTATAACGACGGGCCTTTGGCTGACGGGACCCGGATGGGACCCTTTTACGAAATCGAGAGTGTATCTCCGGCGGCTTTTCTAAAACCGCATGAATCGCTCGATCACAGGCAGTCCGTATTTCATTTCTCCGGAAATGAAAAGGCACTGGATGAAATTGCCATCAGGCTGCTGGGTATATCACTGGAAAAAATAAATAAAACATTTTCGGATGGAAATGCGAAGTAATTATACCGGGAACCCGGTCAGGCACCCATCCTATCTGTGGATATCCGGTAATAAAGAAGAAGGCATGTTTTGATAGCAAACCGGTCTTGTGAATCTATAAATGGAAGTAGTGCCAACCGACGTTACCCGGCTGTCGGTAGTGGCCGGATAAGGGCCGCCGTGCACCATGGCATGACATACTTCCACTCCGGTGGGGAAGCCATTCATGATTATCCTTCCCACTTTCTGGTTCAGGCGGTCAATTAATTCTTTAGCTGTTTGATAATCTTCCGTTGCTGCATGTATGGTTCCTGTCAGCTGGCCCGGCATCATTTCAGTCAATTGATATAATTCCTCAACATGATCTGCCAGCACGGCCAGGCTGGAAGGGCCAAACACTTCTTCGAAATAATCAGGATGCTGCAACACATATTTTGCAGGTACGGAAATGATAAAGGGTTCAATGTCCATTTCCCTTTTTGTAGTAACCTCCCGGGCGCCGGGCAGTTTTTTTTGTTTCTCCAGGCCCGATTTATAGGCTTCGCTAATACTCTTTGTGAGTAAGGGATGAAGAGCAGATGCCGACATGGCATCTGCCACTTTTTTAATGAAGGATTTACTCTCTTCGTTATTAATTAATACGAATACGCCGGGGTTGGTGCAAAATTGTCCTGAGCCCAGGGTTACGGATTGTGCAAACTGGATGGCCAGTGTTTCGCCTCGCTGCTTCAGCGCTTCCGGCAGGAAGAAAACCGGGTTTACGCTTCCCATTTCCGCATAAACCGGTATGGGTTCTTTTCTTCGTACTGCCAGATCATACAAAGCCTTGCCTCCTTTAAAAGAACCGGTAAATGCTACTGCTTTGATCAGGGGATGGGTTACCAGCTTTCCACCCGTTTCATGGGAAAATCCATGCAGCATTGAAAATACGCCATCGGGCATGCGCGTATCCCTGGCTGCTTTTATAATGGCGTTACCCACCAGCTGACAGGTGGCAGGATGTGCAGGATGTGCTTTAAAAACCACCGGGCAACCGGCTGCCAGTGCAGCCGTGGTATCGCCACCAGCCACCGAAAATGCCAATGGAAAATTGCTGGCTCCAAAAACGGCCACGACCCCAATAGGTACCTGTATCTGTATCATCTCCGGCCGGGGTGCCGGTTTTCTATCAGGCAGGGCTTGGTCTACAATTGCCTGATTCCATTTGCCGTCGCGCAACAACCGGGCAAAGAGTTGCAGCTGTCCGGTGGTCCGGCTCCTTTCTCCTGTAAGCCTGGCGACCGGCAGGGCTGTTTCTTCATGTATCACCCCAAGCAGGTCATCCCCTAAGGCTTCTATATTGGCGGCAATGGCTTCTAAAAATAAACTCCTTTGGGCAGGAGTGGTTTTCCGGTAAATGGTAAATGCCTTTTGCGCTAATTCAACACTTTCCCTGATTTCCTGTTCCGTTGCCTCAGTAAAAGCGGTAGTCAGCGGCTTGCCGGTAACCGGATTGTAGCCATAAAAAGTGGCTCCCTGACCCTGGACATTGCGAAAACCGATTATTTGAGATGGAACCATTTCCATTATTGAACAACATTTTGAAGGGTACCGATTCCATCAATGCGGATGGTTATTTCGTCACCGCTGTGCAGGGTAAAATCATTTGCAGGCACCAGGCAGGTTCCTGTCATTAATAAACAGCCAAAAGGGAATGAGCATTCGCGAAATAAGAATTCCACCAGTTCTGTATGACCCCGTTTCATTTTGTTTATGGCCACTTCATCCTGGTACAGGGTAACTCCATTCCTTTTTATGTTCATGCTGATTTTTGTTTCGGGAGCAATGGGAGCAGCCGGCACATATATACAGGGACCGATGGCGGCGGAGCCATCATAGGTTTTTGCCTGGGGGAGGTACAATGGATTTTCTCCTTCAATACTTCGGCTGCTCATATCATTGCCAGCCGTATAGCCAATAATTTTTCCTTTGTTGTTTATGACCAGGGTTAATTCAGGTTCGGGTACATTCCAGGTTGAGTCTTTTCTGATCCTGACCAGAGCACCCGGACCGGCACAACGATGGGGGTTTGCCTTGAAAAATAATTCGGGACGCACGGCATCATACACTTTATCATAAAAACTGCCGCCGCCGGTATCTTTGGATTCTTCCATACGTGCATCCCGGCTTCTGATATAAGTAACACCGGCCGCCCATATTTCCTGGCTTTGAATGGGGGCCTGAATGATTAAATCTTCCAGCAAATCTGTAGTGCCCAATGCCTTTCCTCCGTTTACTTCGGCCTCCAGGGACTCATGAAAATGATCCTGGTTTAAAAATGAATCCCAGGATGGATGCCTGGAAGCAAATAAATTTCCACCGGATTCAATGAATATCCCGGTGCCGGTTTTATATATTTTCATATTGACTAAACTACAATTTCAGGTGCATCCATTGAATGCACCTGACGAAAGTAGGGAACTTTTTAATGGACTTAAAGTTATGGATTCGGTCAGTTATAACTAATTTCATTTTTTAAGTTTCGCCATGGTGGCCTTAACAAACGTTTTTAAATCCTTTCGGGGATTTTTAACTACTACATGCCTGCATCGTTGATATCATCCGGAGAGTTCTGCCACATCACCACTACATCATGAACGGGATATAGACAGGATACCGGAATTTTCAGGCGATTAATTGGTAACTTTTCCTGAAATTTCCTTGTTGGTAATAGCGATCCCGGATTTTCATGGTGCCGGCAGACGGACCGGCGGTTATTCATAAAAAATTTTTCAGGTTCCGATGACTGACAGAAGATTATTTCTCAAACAGGCGGGCTTATCAGGCATTGGCCTGGGATTATATGGATACACCGCTGTTTTTGGAAAGGCAGCTACAAATCGTTCGCCATTTACATTACCCCGCAGTACGCCGGAACAGCAGGGAATTTCATCCGAAGCCATCCTGCGGTTCCTGGATGCGATCGGGGAAAGCGGACAGCAATTTCACAGCCTCATGATCCTTCGTCACGGTTATGTTATTGCTGAAGGCTGGTGGTGGCCCTATTCGGCTGAACACAGGCAGCAATTATATTCTTTAAGCAAAAGTTTCACCGGCACCGCCATTGGCCTGGCTGCTGATGAAGGGCGTATTGGCATTGACGATCCGGTTATAAAATATTTTCCTGACCTGCTTCCGGATGAAATAAGCGATAACCTGGCCGCGTTGAAGCTGCGACACCTGCTTTCCATGTCGGTTGGTCACGCGAAGGACTCCATCCTGATCATGGAAGCATCTCCGCCAGGTGTTCCCTGGGAAAAAACATTTTTAAGCCTGCCGGTGGTATTTGTACCCGGCTCCCAATTCATGTATAATTCGGGCGCCAGTTTTATGCTCAGTTCCATTGTTAAAAAAGTAACGGGACAAACCGCCCAGGACTACCTGAAGCCCAGGTTATATGACCCGCTGGATATTGTGGGATCCACGTGGACTGAAAATTTTGAAGGAATCAATATGGGGGCTTCTCATTTGAGAATGCGGACGGAAGACATCGCGAAATTCGGACAAATGTACCTTCAGGAAGGGATGTGGAACGGGAAGCAAATCATCAGCAGGCAATGGGTGGCTGCAGCAACTTCCAAACAAATCTCGAATGGGAAAAATGACAGCAGCTGGGGATATGGTTACGGATTCCAGTTTTGGATGAATCCTCCCGGCGGCTTCCGGGCGGATGGTGCCTTTGGTCAGTACAGTATGATTTTGCCGGAACCGAGTGCAGTCGTGGTTATAACCAGTGAAAGCATCAGCACAAAAGACACTATGCAGGTCGTATGGGATCATTTGCTGCCTGAAATGAAAAATGCCCCTCTTCAGATAAATGATGAAGCATCCAGGCAGCTTGACCGGCGCCTGAAGTCCCTGGAATACGAACCGCCAAAATTGGCTACGGGTTCCGGTATGGCGAAAAAGATTTCAGGAAAAGAATTCATCCTGGATAAAAATGAGTTCCATGCCAAATCCGTAACATTCCGGTTTACAGATAACACCTGTATATTTATATTGAAAGAAGAAGGGAAGCCCGATATTCAGATAACCGGTGGGATCAACCACTGGATCCGGGAAGGGAATTATAAACCTGCGCCGCATTCCCTGTTCTCGCTCCGGCGCATTGACTTTGATTCCATTGTTGCTGCAAGCGCTGGCTGGCAGAATGATCAGACACTGCTGCTAACCTGGCGCTTTATAGAGACTGTACACGGCGACAGCCTGACCTGTATTTTTGACGGCGATCTGATTACCATCAAATTCCTGTTCAGTGTGGCCGGGTTGCAAAACAAACCGGATGACCGGCCTGATATTACCGGCAGGATGAGCAGGTAAACACTAAATTGTGATATTATGTATTTAGAAAAGTTATTCGGATTAAAAGGGAAAGTGGCCATTGTTACCGGCGGCAGCCGTGGCATTGGCCAGGTTGTAGCTATCGGTTTGGCGAAGGCCGGAGCTGAAGTTGCCATCTTTAGCCGGTCTGAAGCCAGGGAAACGGTAAATACAATTACCAAAGAAGGAGGAAAAGCTTATTGGATCCGGGTGGATGTGACGGATGAAGCGGGTGTGGACGCTGCTGTTAAAGAAGTGATGAACCGTTCCGGTTCTGTTGATATTGTTTTCAACAACGCAGGCGCCTGTATTCATAAGGATACCCTGAGTGCAAGTCTGACTGAGTGGAATCAGATTATAAATGTCAACCTCACCGGAGTTTATATTGTTGCCCGCGCCACGGGCAGGGTGATGATTGAAAACGGAATACATGGAAGCATTATCAATATGGCTTCCATGTCGGGCACTATTGTAAATATTCCTCAATGGCAGGCGTCTTACAATGCTTCCAAAGCAGGCGTGATCCACCTGACGCGGTCCCTGGCTGTTGAATGGGCCGATTCGCATATCAGGGTCAATAGCCTGAGTCCGGGTTATATTGCCACGCCCATGTCGGTGGATACACCCCAGGAATTAAAAAAAGCCTGGATGCCGCTGATTCCGCTGCATCGTATGGGAGATCCCGAAGAGCTGGTGCCTGCCGTATTATATCTGGCAAGCAATGCCTCTGGTTATACCACCGGAAGTGATGTAATTGTAGACGGCGCTTACAGTTGCCTGTAAGGTAGGGCCTGATTCCTGTTCTTGTTATAATTGATTGGTTCTTATTCAATTGAGATGTAAGATCCCCGTATTTTAATCCATAACTATTAAAGGATTATTGAATACTGCTGTATAAAACCTGAATGGCGGATCATGGGTGTAATTGAAATTAATCTACTGTTACTATAGAATTTGTCATTTGAAAGTTAAATTTTATAATTTACCTTCAGCAAGCGGCACCAGATTTATTATATTAACCATCTATCCCGGTTTCAACGAATTAAATATCAGAAATATGAAACGCTATTTTTTATTTATAATAGCTTCGATTGTAAGCATTCTGGCTTTGGAATGTAGTTCCAATCCGCAAAAGACAAATAGTACACCGGCACCGGACAGCAGTGTAAATAAAGCAAAAACCGATACGGTTCTTGTATTTATCGGTATGAATTCAAAAGGAATCGGCAGGTTTAAGGATGTTCAGCTGGCACACCCGCCGGATGAAGCCATGGCAGCTAAAGGGAAAGCCATTTTCCAGTCAAAATGCTTCGCATGCCATAAATTAACAACAGAAATGTTTGTGGGACCGGGCTGGTCGGGTGTTACAGAAAGGAGAACGCCCGAATGGATTATGAACTGGATTACCAACACAAAAGTGATGCTGAGCAAGGATCTGGCGGCCCAGACCGAGCTGGTCGTTTGCCTGATCAGAATGCCCAATCAGGATCTGACCGACGAACAGGCAAGGAATGTCTTGGAATTTATGCGTAAAAATGACGGGGATAAATAAATAGTTTAAAACTGTTTTTTTGTTTGAAAGCGTGCTGAGGCGATCAAAAGTGATCCGGTAAACAATAAGATGCCTGTTGCCCAAAGCAACCAGGGGAATACGATACTTCCGGCAATAAATATAGATGCCAGTCCCTGGGTTATTAATAATATCTCGTTTAATATTACGGCGATAGCAAAAAAAATCAGGGCGATATTTGTCAGTTTGATTTTGCTGTTCAGCAATCCTTTCTTTGAAAAACAGGCCAGGATAAAAAGAGTTACAAATCCCAGGAATACCAAATGTAAAAATCCCATAATTACCGGCCTGTTCCCAAATATCATATTCCCGATTACGGGGAAAATTGTAAAACATTGCAGAAAAATCTTCAGCATGAAGGAGCCCAGGGATAAGAGTACCAAAAAGCGGGTAACACCTGTTTCATTTCTATAAATGGTCCGGAGCGACCAGGCGGACCGGATGAATAAATAAAAGCAAAAAATCAAAAGCAGACTTCCGGCAACAGCAATTATGCGATACCAGAGATTGGGATCCTGCCACAGGTAGGAAAGAAAAAGGGAAGGTATAATGGATGTACAAAGCACCAGGGAAAACTGATAAATATATTTCCCGGATTTGCCAGAGGTATTTTGACCAGTCAGTTTAAACAAAAGCGCAAATACCGCTAAAGTGAAAAATCCGTTATATTGAAAATGAAGATAAGTAAATAGAGCATTCCTGTACAAAAACGCGTCAAAGGATTTGGTAAAGACTATATATGTTATAATGAAGGGCCCGGATGAAGAGATGATCAGGCAAATAACTGAAGAGACGGCCAGTAATGCAACGGATTTTTCCAGTTTCGCCTTCAGAAGATCTCTTATCAGATTATATCCGAATACATAGCTTAACAAAACATAGATGAGAGAAGTTATATTGGAGACATTATTATATCCCCATATCATGAAAGTGATCAGCATGCCCCAGGCGCATAATGCAATACTTCCCAGCAGCCATTGATATAATGGTCTTCTGCTTAATGTTTCCGGTAATAATTCATAAACGAACAAGGCTAATAAAATAAGCGTCACCCAGCCGCCGAAGCTAAAATGGGAATGGGCTTCCAACAGGTTGTTATAGTTTATAAATGGCAGAGCGAAAACAGTTTTACTCCTTAAAATCATGCCTAATAAGGCTACGGTACAAAGACTCAGAATGGACAGATCAACCCATTTGTGAAACCGTATGGTACTTTTTGCAACCTGGATTTGTAACATCATGGTATTTATTCAAAAAAGCAGATGTATTGGAGGGAGTTTTTTATTTAAGTTAGTATTTCTTTTTCTCTTTACCGGGGTTAGATTAAATGATTTTAATGGTTAGATGAAAACAGCCGGTTAATATATCCCCGGGCTACCGGCATGCATTGCCAGCCTGATGAATATCATAATCCCGCCGGATATTTAATCACATCTTTGTCAGGGTTAATCTCCGTAATATCCGGTAAACCTATGAAAAAAGGGAATGAATGAACTGTTTATTACATCAACAGGCGGCATTTTCAGGTATTTAAATGGCTGATCCTTTTCATGAACAGATTTAATAAATGTAAATTTCAGATTAGAAAACGTGGAAAATTCAGGTATTCATAAAGCCAGGGTTCAATTGTAATGAATGGACATTTTTAAAAAAGCAACTAACGGTAAAAATCTGATCGAACTTCCTTTGGAGGAGATGCAGTCCGCTGTTGGTTATAAACCCGCGGGTCTTTCCGAAGAAGAAGCGGCTCTCCGCTTGAATCAATATGGTTATAATGAAATTGCGAGGGAAAAACCTTTGTCGCCCATACGGCGTTTATGGATGAATGTTAAAAATCCTTTGGTTATTCTACTTAGCATATTGGGTATCATATCATACCTGACAGGTGATATCCGGTCAACGGTTGTTATTTTTATCATGGTCATATTGGGGATCGTACTGCGTTATATGCAGGAAATGCGCGCTGATAAGGCTGCTGCCAGGCTGAAAGCGATGGTGAGCACACATGCCACGGTGTGCAGGGATGGCAAGGATATGGAAGTCCCTTTGAAAATGCTTGTACCGGGAGATATTATCCGCCTGGGATCCGGTGATATGGTGCCGGCAGATGTACGGGTGCTTCATGCCAAAGATCTTTTTTTAAACCAGTCGGCGCTTACCGGAGAATCCCTCCCGGTGGAGAAAAATTCCGATCCGGCTCCTTCAGTGAAAGGAAATCCTTTAGACGCATGTAATATCTGCTTTCTGGGTTCCAATGTGGAAAGCGGAACGGCCACTGCCATGGTAGTGAATACCGGGGACAAAACCAACTTCGGGTCCCTGGCCTCCCATATTGTCGGACAGGAAGTGTCCACCAGTTTTGATAAGGGAATCAACAAGTTTACCTGGTTAATGATACGGTTCATAATGGTCATGGTGCCAGTCGTATTCTTCATCAATGGATTCAGCAGGCATAACTGGCTGGAAGCATTCCTGTTTGCACTGGCTGTGGCTGTGGGGCTGACCCCTGAAATGCTTCCCATGATTGTAACCGTAAATTTATCCAAAGGAGCTCTTTCCATGGCGCGCAAAAAAGTGATCGTTAAAAGACTGAATGCGATCCAGAATTTCGGGGCTATGGATGTATTATGTACCGATAAAACCGGAACCCTTACCCAAGGAAAGATCATTTTGGAACAACATCTTGATCCGAATGGCGAACCCAGTCAGAAAGTGCTGGATTTTGGATTTCTCAACAGTTATTATCAGA
>DHWT01000135.1:0-3725 GCA_002413325.1 Chitinophagaceae bacterium UBA5175
TCAGCAAATCCTTTCACGGAAGAACCTCCCTGGCCGTTGCCGCTACGGATAACCCGGCTATTGTAGCTCCCGTTAATCAAACCGAAAACGTGGTTTTTCTTCCTTTTAATGATGAAGCTGCACTCTCGGCTTATTTTTCAGAACATGGGGCTGAAGTAGCTGCCGTGATCATTGAAGGCATACAGGGAGTTGGCGGAATCAATATCGCGGCTCATTCCTTTCTTCAAAAAATAAGGTTCCTTTGTACCGAACATAATGCCGTTTTTATTGCAGACAGTGTGCAGTGCGGCTACGGTAGGACCGGACTGTTTTTTTCCCACGATCATGCCGGTGTGCAGGCAGATATCTACAGCATGGCCAAAGGCATGGGAAACGGATTTCCGGTGGCAGGCATCCTGATCGCGCCGTTTTTAAAACCCCGGTACGGTATGCTGGGAACAACTTTTGGCGGTAACCACCTGGCCTGCGCCGCTGCCCTGGCGGTACTGGAGGTAATGGACGAAGAAAAACTGATGGAAAATGCGCATGCAACCGGGGAATATCTATTGAACCGGCTCAAAGAAATTGAAGGGTTAAAAAACGTTCGCGGCAAGGGACTGATGATCGGTTTTGACGTGGATGGCGAACTCAGGGACCTGCGAAAAAACCTTTTGTACAATCAACAGGTATTTACGGGCGAAGCAAAACCCAATACCATCAGACTCCTTCCTTCCCTGGCATTGAGAAGAAAAGAAGCGGAAGAATTCATGGAGTCTCTTGAAGAAGAAATACAAAATATGGTTTCATCTCCCAACCTGGTTAGTCCCGCATGAAAAATTTCATATCCATAGAGGACGTCCCGAATCTGGATCACCTGGTCGCACAGGCGCTGGAGTATAAAAAAAATCCCTACGCCGACAAACTGCTGGGTCAAAATAAGAAAATCGGTCTATTATTCCTCAATCCCAGCCTCCGCACGCGTTTCAGTACCCAGGTCGCCGCGCTGAACCTGGGCCTGGAGCCCCTGGTTTTCAATGTGGACAAGGAGGGATGGGCATTGGAATTTGAAGAAGAAGCCATCATGAGCGGAAGCAGCGTGGAGCATATCAGGGACGCCGCTCCTGTTCTGGGGAAATATTTTGATATTCTCTGTATCCGCACGTTCCCGTCTTTAAAAAACAGGGAAGATGATTACAGTGAATTATACATTAACCAGTTTGTAAAATATGCGGGCATACCCGTGGTGAGCCTGGAAAGCGCCACCCTGCATCCGTTGCAGAGCCTGACGGATATACTCACGATTACCGAATGCCTGCAGCAAGGTACCCGTATTGCCAAACCAAAAATTGTGCTTACCTGGGCACCCCACGTAAAACCGCTTCCCCAATGCGTCGCCAATAGTTTTGCCCAGTGGATCAATGCCTGGGACCAGGCGGAGTTTGTGATTACGCATCCGGAAGATTATGAACTGGACAAGCGTTTTACAAAAGGGGCGCATATAATACATAACCAGGAACTGGCTTTGAAAAACGCCGATTTTGTATATGTTAAAAACTGGAGTACTTACCGGGATTATGGAAAAATGTATACCAATGACCCGGGCTGGATGCTGACCAATGAGAAATTAGCACGCACCAACCAGGCTAAAGTGATGCATTGCCTTCCGGTAAGGCGCAATGTTGAACTGAGTGACGAAGTATTGGACGGGCCAAACAGTATTGTAACCCAACAAGCCGGAAACCGGGTCTGGGCTGCACAGTCCGTACTCAGTGAAATACTTAAATCCTGATTATGGAAAGCCTGTATGTAATCAAGATCGGCGGAAATATAATAGATGACGAGTTATTACTTGCCGCGTTCCTGAAAAAATTCGCGGCCATCAGATCAAAAAAAATCCTGGTGCATGGCGGTGGTAAACTCGCCACCCGGCTGGCCGAAAAACTGGGCATTCCCCAGCAGATGATCGATGGCAGGCGGATTACAGATGCGGAAACACTGAAAATTGTTACCATGGTGTATGCGGGATATATTAACAAACATATCGTAGCCCGGCTGCAATCTCTTCAATGCAATGCAGCCGGTATTTGCGGCGCCGACGGAAATAGTATCCTTTCACATAAAAGAGAAAAAGCGGGTATAGACTATGGGTTTGCAGGTGATATTGACCGGGTGAACAGCAACTGGTTCAAACAACTTCTTGAAAACGGGCTCGCCCTGGTGGTGGCGCCTATCACCCACGACGGGAAAAACCAGTTGCTGAATACCAATGCCGACACCATCGCACAGGAAATTGCAAAGGCGCTGAGTGCAGCATTTGAAGTCAGCCTGATTTACAGCTTTGAAAAACCGGGAGTGCTGCTGGATGTGGAAAATGAAAATTCATTGATTGATGTCCTGCATGCAGGATACTATAAGGAATTAAAAGAATCGAATAAGATTTTCGCCGGTATGATTCCGAAACTGGATAATGCTTTTGCGGCAGTCAGCCAGGGTGTAAAAAAAGTCGTTATAGGAAAGGGAGAAGAACTTGATCAGCTCATTACCGGAAATTCCGGCACAACCATCGGTCATGCATAAACCTTCAATTGAAATTTTGCAGTCAGAAGCGATCGCATTATTAAAAGAGCTTATTGCCACACCTTCTTTTTCAAAAGAAGAAAATGATACGGCGGACCTGCTCTGTACTTTTTTTGCCCGGCACGAAATTCCTTTTTCGCGCGTGGGGAATAATATTTATGCCCGGAATAAAAATTATCACAGCTCCCGCAAGAGTATTTTACTGAATTCCCATCACGATACGGTGCGGCCCAACAAGCAATACAGTATGGATCCCTTTACGCCGGTATTAAAAGACGGGAAATTGTATGGCCTGGGCAGTAACGATGCCGGGGGCTGCCTTGTAAGCCTGGCAGCCGTTTTCCTTTATTATTACAACCAGGAAGATCCGAAACATAATATCGTTTTTGCTGCCAGTGCCGAAGAAGAAATCAGCGGTGTCAACGGTATTGAGCTGGTACTGCCCTATCTCGGACAGATTGATTTCGGCATTGTGGGCGAACCCACCCAACTCGAAATGGCCGTTGCCGAAAGGGGACTGATGGTTATTGATTGCGTGGCTGCCGGGCGGCCGGGCCACGCTGCCCGCAATGAAGGTGAAAATGCTTTATATAAAGCCATTGACGACATCAACTGGATACGTAATTTCCGTTTCGTGAAAAAAAGCGACCTGCTGGGCGAGACGCGCCTGAGCGTAACGGTAATAGATACTGAAAACAAACAGCATAACGTTGTTCCGGCCCAGTGCAGGTTTGTGATTGACGTGCGGGTAAATGAATTGTACAGTTTTGATGAAATCCTGGAAGCCCTGAAAGAAAACCTGAAGAGCAGTTTTAAACCCCGGACAACCCGGATGAAATCGACCTCGATTCCTCTGGATCATCCACTGGTAAAATCCGGTATCCGGCTGGGAAAAGGTTATTATGGATCGCCCACCACATCCGATAAAGCCCTGATGCCCTTTCCCGCTTTAAAAATAGGTCCGGGAGATTCAGCCAGAAGTCATACGGCAGATGAGTATATTTATATTGACGAAATCAAAGAAGGTATTGAAACGTATATTAAGCTGCTGGATGAATTCATTTAAGCCGGAGACGCAAAGCTTTCATTGACCAGGATCACAGGTCTTTGAGCTTAATAATAATTTATCCGAAATGTAAATGTGTTCATTACATTTAATTTTCACATTT
>DHWT01000135.1:3974-4928 GCA_002413325.1 Chitinophagaceae bacterium UBA5175
ATTTTCACATTTGTCTTGGGCTTTATGCCTCAGGCCTTAAGCTTTCAAAATGAAACTCTGGGAAAAAGCAGGATCCGATTTAAATAAGCGCATAGAAGCGTTTACTGTGGGCCGTGATCCGGAATTTGATATGTTACTGGCCAAATACGATGTGCAGGGTTCGGTGGCACATGTAAAAATGCTGGAATCCGTTCAGATGCTGGGTAAGGAAGAAACCCGTGCCATCCTGCAGGAACTCGGAAATATAGAAGAAGAAATAAATCAGGGAACATTCCGGATGGAAGCGGGAGTGGAAGATATTCATTCCCAGATCGAATTGAACCTGACCCGAAAAATCGGGGAAGCCGGAAAAAAAATTCACAGCGGGCGCAGCCGGAACGACCAGGTGGCCGTTGATATTAAATTATTTCTCAGGGCGGAGATCGGGGAATTGAAATCTGAAGTAAAAAACCTTTTTGATCTCCTGATATCCCTGAGCGATTTATACCGGAATGATTTACTGCCGGGTTATACCCATTTACAAATTGCCATGCCCTCTTCTTTCGGTCTCTGGTTTGGCGCCTACGCCGAAAGCCTGATAGATGACCTTGAAATGCTGGCAGCATCCTACCGGATTGTCAATAAAAATCCACTGGGTAGCGGCGCCGGTTATGGCTCTTCCCTGCCCTTAAACCGGAAGATGACCACCGGGCTTCTTGGATTTAACAACCTGCATTATAATGTAGTATATGCCCAGATGAGCCGGGGAAAAACGGAAAAACTGGTTTCTTTCGGGATAGCTTCTATTGCTGCAACCCTTTCCCGCCTCGCCATGGATTGTTGCTTATATATGAATCAGAATTTCGGTTTCATTTCTTTTCCTGACGAACTGACCACCGGCAGCAGCATCATGCCGCATAAAAAAAATCCGGATGTTTTTGAACTGGTCCGTGCCAGGTGTAACCGCCTGCAATC
>DHWT01000135.1:5198-8332 GCA_002413325.1 Chitinophagaceae bacterium UBA5175
ATTCCCAACGAGTTGAGCCTGCTGATGAATAATCTGCCTTCCGGTTATCACCGGGATATGCAACTCACAAAAGAAATATTATTTCCCGCCCTCGAAGATTTAAAATCCTGTATCGGCATGACCATTCTCATGCTCTCGCATATCCGGATTAAAAAAGGCATCCTGCAGGATGAAAAATACAAATACCTCTTCAGCGTGGAGGCCGTCAATGAACTGGTTAACCAGGGTATTCCATTCCGGGAAGCTTATAAAACCATCGGAAACCAGATCCAAAAGGGGGCATTTGCTTTTGACCAGTCAAAACCGCTGAAACATAGCCATGAAGGGAGCCTGGGGAATCTGAACCTGGAGGAAATCCGGGCTGAAATGGACCAGGTTCTAGAAAGATTCTGATCAGGGGCAAAGGATACCATTGGAGCCTCCTGCTACGGCGGATTTCGTAACTTTACAGGAAAGAAATACCATGAATACCTCTCGTTTTCCGCGCTTCGCCATACCGGCCATAGTGGTCATTTCCCTGTTGGTTTTCTCAAAGCCCGGCTTCGGCCAGGATAAACAGGATCAAAAAGCCGTTTTGAAAACCATGATCGATTCAAGACAGTTTTTTTTCACTGCCAATTCCGCCACTACTATGAAAGGGCGAACCATACAGCTGACTGGCGGCGGTTATGATCTGATATTATTTAAAGATACCCTTATTGTGAATCTGCCATACTACGGACGGGCTTATGCATCTTCGTATCCGGCTGCTAACGACATGGGCGTGAACTTTACTTCGGTTGATTTTACGTATAAAGTTGACACCGTTAAAAAAGGCGGCTGGAGTATTACCATTAAGCCAAAAAGGGAATCGAAGGCTAGTTCAATATACCTGTCGGTCAGTACGGGAGGTTATTGCACGGTAAGAATAAACGGTGGCAACCGGGATCCGATTTCCTATTATGGAACCGTGACTCCCTTAAAGGCACATTAGTTATTCAGGCTGCACACGCAGCGGGGTATCCTTACCGGAAATAATTGAACCAGCGCTCAGTCCGATGGCACGAATGATCTCAGTCATGTTTGCCATATCCAGCGTTTTCATTTCGTCACCCGGCGTATGATAGTATTTTTCTGAATCCATTTTGGATGTTGAAATGGTATGGGCCGGAACGCCTTTTTTTGCAAGGGTTGCATTATCGGATCGCAGGAATAACATTTGTTCCGGATAAGGATCCGGATGGAACACGAACCGGCTGTTCTTCAGATTTTTCTGCAGGATGGATCCCATATCCGTTTTATCATACCCTGTGATATAAGCCGAGTTTTTCCCCCATTTACTTTGGGTACCGATCATCTCAATATTGATCATGGCCATTATTTTGCCGGGATCGAGCCTCTCTGAAAAGTAAGCTGAGCCGAATTCGCCGATTTCCTCCGCCGTAAATGCTGCAAAAATGAGTGTACGCTGATTATCCCGCCGTTTACCGAAATATTTTGCCAGTGTCAGGACTGCTGTGGTACCCGACGCGTCATCATTCGCCCCGTTATAAATGGAATCGCCGGCAGCATCGGGCTTTCCGATACCCAGGTGATCATAATGCGCCGAAAAAATCACATATTCGTCCGGTTTGGATTTTCCGGGAATCATGCCTGCCAGATTCGACAGGTTTTGCTTCTTTATTTTCTGGTTTATCTGAATACGATAGTGCTGCGGGTCCGCAGCGCTTAAAATAAAGATGCGGTTTCCGCTGGCTTCAAACTGCGACATATGAAAGCCTGCCAGCCACGAAAATTTTTTTTCAAAAGAAGTATCCACGAAGATGAGCAGGTTTTCTGCTCCAACCAGATATTTAAAAATTATCGACATTAAATCATCCCCCTTTTTTACGAATACCTTGCGGTAGTGATCCTCTTCCGTGATGACCAGGTTTGAGTCCGGGGTGAAAGCAACGATCTCATTTTTTTCAAGATGCACACCGTCCATGCTGGCAGTTGCTTCGATGGAATCCGGTGTCAGCATAACGAAGGATTGCCTGAAATCACTGCTGCCGGGCATTGGTTTTAAACCCGCTTCCTTAAATTCCTTAACTATAAAAGCAGCCGCTTTTTCAATGCCGGGAGTAAATACCTGCCGGCCCTGCATATTATCGGCAGACAAGGTTTTCTCAATACGGATTACCTCCGATACGCTGATCGCAGGAAGGACCTGCGCATGAATCTGAATAACCGTAACCAGGATAACTGATAAAATAATTGAACGCATCTTAAGAGTGGTTGGTAGATTATAAACTCATCATTTCCTTAAACTTGACCGTCTGCCGTCTGCTGACTTCTATTTTCTCTCCCCCTTTGAGTTCCAGCAGGAGACCCCCGTTGAAATAGGGTTCAATTTTTTCTATGAGCCGCAGGTTTACGATATGTTTCCGGTTCGCACGGAAAAAAACCTTCTCGTCCAGGCGTTCTTCCAGCGCATTTAATGATTTTAATATGAGTGGCTTGTTGGATCCAAAATAAATTTTTGCATAATTTCCAACGCTTTCAAAGAGCCGGATATCGGCCAGCTTCACGAACCAGCATCTTTCCCCGTCTTTTACAAATACCTGGTCATTTTCATGTAGCAGGCTCTTATTGACGGCAATTTCATCCTCTGTACCCGTTTCCCGGTCACGGCTTTCTTCCAGGTGAAGTTTCTGCAACGCATCTGCGAGCCTGCGGGGCTCGATCGGTTTCACCAGGTAATCCAGCGCATTCACTTCAAAGGCTTTTAATGCATAGTCATCATAGGCCGTCGTAAAAATCACATCGGGTGCTTTATCCAATTCGGTCAGCATGTCGAAACCTGTTTTCCCCGGCATCTGGATGTCCAGGAAAATCAGATCGGGATTGAGGCTGTCGATTTTTTCTATCCCTTCATTGGCATTAGCCGCTTCCGCGATAATTTCTATATCCGGAAATTCCTGCAACAACTTTTTCAATTCGTTACGGGCCAGTCTTTCGTCATCAATGATTATTGCTCTGATCATATGGATAATTTATGCCAATGGAATATGTAATTCAGCTTCCACCATATTTTCATTAATCTCCCGGATATGGAAATTTGCCTGTTCACCAAAAAGCAGGTACAAACGGTTTCTTGTACTGATCAGCCCGAA
>DHWT01000278.1 GCA_002413325.1 Chitinophagaceae bacterium UBA5175
TTTTATTTACTTCCTGCCAGTTGATCACATTCCAGAAAGAAGCCAGGTATTCTGCGCGACGGTTCTGGTATTTCAGGTAATAAGCGTGTTCCCATACATCTACCCCCAGGATCGGCGTGCCTTTCACTTCGGCAACATCCATTAAAGGATTGTCCTGGTTCGGCGTAGATGAAATCAATAATTTACCATCCTGCTCCACGAGCCAGGCCCAGCCACTTCCAAAACGGCCCATGCCGGCCGCTGCGAATTTTTCTTTGAAGGTATCAAAAGAACCAAAATCCGCATCAATGGATGCGGCCAGTTTACCGCCTGGTTTTCCGCCGGCATTGGGCGCCAGGATCTGCCAGAAAAAACTGTGGTTCCAATGTCCCCCTCCGTTATTACGAATAGCCACTGGCAGGGTACCGGCCTTACTGACCAGCTCATCCAGCGATTTGTTTTCGTTGGGCGTACCAGCCACCGCCTTATTCAGATTATCAACATATGCCTGGTGGTGCTTATCGTGATGTATCTGCATCGTCAATGCGTCAATATGAGGCTCAAGGGCTGCCGGCGCATAAGGAAGAGCAGGTAAAGTGAATGCCATAAGTTTATTTTTTAGTGAATGGAATGCGATTCTTTTGAAGGATAACAAAATTACTGATCAAAGGTTGTTATACCAATTCAAAATTTGGAAATTGAAAATGTAAGAATTTGTGAAATCGGTGGCCGGGATATTGCCCTGCTGAAACGTTGATCCGCTTCAGGCAATTGCAACCTGGTTCTCAAATTTTCATTTCCTCAAATTATTCTCACCGTTTCGTTTTGAAAAACTCTTTCATCAGCGTGGCACATTCAGCTGCAAGCACACCCTCCACCACAATGGTTTTGGGATGAAAGGGCCGCGGGGCGATCCCGATTTCTTCCAGGGAAGGACAGGGCTCCACATATTTTTTATACCCGTTTTTTATATCAGGCGCCCCATATGCGACTTTCTGGATCTTACCCCAGTAAAGAGCGCCGGAGCACATCAGGCAGGGTTCAACCGTAATATAAATGGTAGCCTCGGTTAAGTATTTAGATCCGAGAAAACTGAATGCTGAAGTAAGGGCAATCATTTCTGCATGCGCCGTCGGATCGTTTAACCTTTCAACCTGGTTATGACCCCGGGCAATAATTTTGTCTTTCATGGTGATAATGGCACCCACCGGAACCTCCCCTTCATCAAAGGCTTTTTTTGCTTCCTTCAGCGCCTGCAGCATGAAATATTCGTCCGTCATAATTTTTAATGGTTAATTATTAATGACTAAAGATTCATCATACATTAATAATTAAAAGCGTTAAGCTTACATCCCGTATATGCTGATCAGCTTCAGTAAAACACCATTGGTCCATCCGAATCCGTCCTGTCCGCCATATTCTCCGCCGCCTGCCTCCCTGTTAATATCCGTAACATTATATTTCTCCATTAGTTTACCGGTATTTTTATATACCCGGATATTTAATTGTATCCATCTTTTCGCAGCGAGGGCGGCAAGATTTTTCTGTCCGCAGCGATCCAGCCCCCAGATCATCATCCATTCCAGCGGGGCCCAGCCATTGGGGGCATCCCATTGTTCGCCGGTATTATAAACCGTGGTCTGAAATCCGCCTTCTTTCAGAAGTCTGGCCTCTGCAACCGCCGCCGCTTTTTTGCCAAGAAAACTTAAATAATCCGGATGTTCATTGAGAAAACAAAAGGGGTAAAGACCGGCCGGAGTAATATTATCCAGCTGGGTTTGCGTTTTGAACTGGTAGTCGGTATAGAAAGACAATTTTTCATTCCAGAAATATTTATCGATCAGCATGCCTCTTTGTATGGCTTTTTCACGGAACAGTTTAGCTCCTTCATAGTCCCCGTTGATCTGTCTGGCTTTGGCAATGGTCCATTCCAGATGATACATCAGGCTGTTCAGGTCTACCGGCAGCACATCGGTTGTTTGGATGGAGGTAATCGTTTTATGATCCACGAACCACCGGCTGCTGAAGTCGATCCCGCTTTCAGCACCGGCCCTCAGGTGTTTATACATTTCTATTTTATTCCTTCCGGATTTCTCTGCAGTCAGGTAATCCTCCCGCCAGCTTTCCTGCCTGGGAACCATACTGTCGTCCCAATACCGGTTCAGGAGATCTCCGTTTTTTAACTTTACCACGCGGCGGTAAGATTCTCCTGCCTTGATTTTATCCGCACCATCCATCCAGAATGCATATTCCATTTCCATAGCCGGAAGAAAACGCTGGTAAATACTGTCGCCCTGGATTCCGGCCAGCAGTTCCACCATGCAGGAAAAAAAGGGTGGCTGGGACCGCCCCAGGTAATAGGTTCTGTTACCATTGGGAATATGTCCATAGGTTTCTATCAGGTAAGCAAAATTGCTGACCATATCCCGGATGGTCTTTATTTCGCCGCTTTCTTTCAGTCCCAGCATCGTGAAATAAGAATCCCAGTAATATACTTCCCGGAACCGGCCACCCGGTACAATATAGGGGTAGGGCAGGGGGAGCAGCGAACTTCCTTCCACCTCCCGGTCGGGATTTCGCTTCAGGACCGCCCATAATTTTTTGATATGGGTAACCACAT
>DHWT01000204.1 GCA_002413325.1 Chitinophagaceae bacterium UBA5175
GGAATGCCTTCAGCATCATCTGACCAATGCGGCTTTCCTCCGTACACAGATCGACAAAATCGATTCTTATTTTTTACCGGGCGCAGTGAGTGAAATCTGGATCACGTTTCCCGACCCGCAATTGCGCACATCCCGTGCAAAAAAACGCCTCACCCATCCCCGATTTCTTCGCCTCTACCAAAAGATTCTGAAACCGGGAGGTGTCGTTCACCTGAAAACGGATTCCCCTTCACTATTTTATTTTACAAAACTTATGGCGGACCGATACGATCTGCAAATTCAGGATGCATCGGAAGATGTATATGCTCGCTCTGAGAACCCGGTGGAACTCTGCATAAAAACCCATTATGAAAAACTGGACATAGCCGAAAGCAAAAAGGTCTTCTATTTGCGCTTTACCCTTCCTGAAAAGCAGATCCCCCTGCCTGATATACAATTGCAGGAATTGCTGAAACAAATTGAAAATACTGAACCCGTTTAATATGCCGGTGAAAAAAAATAATACCCCCTCCGGAGTAAAAGCAAAACTCCTTTCGGGCAGGAAATCAAAAGAAAAAACAACACGGGCCCTCAGCAAAGTGACTCCCTCCGGTAAAAGAGACCCGTCTTTTTTTGAACAGGTATATGAAGTTGCCCGGCAAATCCCGTATGGCCGGGTTACTTCTTATGGTGCAATCGCGGCCTGTCTCGGCACCAGGCTTTCAGCCCGCATGGTGGGCTGGGCTATGAACGGGGCAAATAAAATAAACCCGACTGTACCCGCTCACCGGGTTGTAAACCGGGTAGGTCTGCTTTCAGGGAAACATCATTTCAAGCCACCGGGGAAAATGGAAAAACTACTGAAGAAAGAAGGCATCCTGGTGAAGAATGATACCATCGTAAACTTCAAAGAAAAATTCTGGGATCCGGCAAAGGAATTTGAGAATTTCTAAGGCGGGCTCGCCAGCTGGCAGATGCACTGAAATCCAACGGCCAACGACCAACGGGTCAACGAATTGAGAAGACTAAGACTTTTACTTTACGCTTTAAGCCTGATAATACGGACTGATCATCACATACACGATCACGCCCGTGACCGCTACATAAAACCAGAGGGGCCAGGTGATACGCGCCAGCCTTTTATGTTTGTCAAATTTCCCCAGGAAGGCACGCTGCAAGGTGAACAAAACAAAGGGAATAATAATGCCTGATAAAATGATATGGCTGCTGAGAATTATATAATAAACATAGCGTTTGCTGCCCGCCTGTATTTTTTCATCCGCACTCAATACCCCGTCGTGGTTCAGGTCCCCGAATTTTACCGAAGGGTTCGTGCTGTGATAAATCACATAGGAAATCAGAAAAACAGCACTCAGTACAACTGCAGTCAGGTTTGCCCACTTGTGGGCCTGTATCCGTTTGTTTTTGATAAAATACAAACTGGCCAGCAGCAGAATGGCTGTTGTTGAATTCAGGATAGCGTGAAATAAAGGAAGACTGCCTGTATTAAATCCCGGGTTCAGCTTTGTTGCAGGTCCCAGTATTAAAAAGGCCACCGCCAGGGGAATGGCGATCGAAACGATGATAATGGGTATTGTCAGATTTTTCTCTTTCATTCGGTCCGGGCTATCTTGTTGAGTTATGAGTTATGAGTTATGAGTTATGAGTTATGAGTTATGAATTCGGCGTTTCGCCTCAGGCTTTCGGTTTCCTGGATAAATAAATCACCGCGCCCGCCGTCGCCAGCAGGATGAAAATGACGATCGGCAGCAGGGGCCTCAATTCAACCAGCGGAGAAACATACTGTTTATCTTTTTCCAGCATGATGAAAACCATATCGTTGGCCAGTTTGGTCAGGTCCACACTGTCCAGCCCGTTATAATATCCCCGCACCACGTGTTCCTTGTCCAGCAGCACCAGTTTCTGCGTATGGATGAAATTGGAATCCACTCCTTCCCCGTCGGACTGTCCCAGTTTTAATTCATTGAGGGAAAAATCATAAATCTGCTTCTTCGGGCCTGTAAGCAGCCACCAGACATCGGGATTGATTCCGTATTTATCGCCATAGGCTTTCAGTGCAGGAAAAGAGTCCCGCTCGGGATCCACACTGAAGGATATGAATTGTATATAGGACGGGTTCAATTGCTTGAACTGATCCTTCGTCGATAACGCATCCTGCAGTTTCCTGATATTGGCCGTCAGTTTGGGGCAGATGGATGGACAGCGGGTAAAGAAAAAATCGGCTACAATTACTTTACCCGGCAGGTCGGCCAGTGAAACCGTTTTTCCCAGCTGGTTCTGTAACTTAAAATCTTGTACGGAATGCCAGATCGTATCGTTCAGGGTTTTCCCGTCCCGGATAACCGTGCTTACACTGTCATAGAAGTATCGCCCGGGCATGCCAACCGCATGGTCACTGGCCCGTTTCACCAGGAGGTAACTGATAACGGGAATCATAACTGCTAACAACACGGCCGTCAGTGCTTTCTTACTCACATCATTTGGTTTAAGACAAAAAAACCATCGCCAGTTGGCAATGGTTAGTTATTAATTGTTAAATGTAAATCCTCTTCCTTCACTCCCATACTCCCATACTATTCAACCCCCGGCTTCTTACCTTCCTCTTTGTGTTCGGTTTTTTGGACCTTTGTTTTGCTTTGCTCGAACTGGTAGCGGTCATAACGCATACGCAGGTTGTGATAAGAACTGCCATCCCATGTAAATGCAATGAGAAACCATACAAAGAGCAGGGCAGGAATGGCAATGGTCATAACAAGATTCCTGATCTCATGACCCAGATGCATGAATTCCGCAATAATAAAAAATGCCTTTGCCAACGTCATGATAATAAAGACCCCGTTCAGAAGATGTTTCGGGAAAAAATGGGTTTCATAATAAATGATCGCAATCAGCAGCTCAAACAGTGTAATGGCCAGCAGGATCCAGAATGTTCTCCAGATCGCCTTCGTATTAAATTCACTTTTCTCTTGCGGTAAGCCCGTTGTAGTCATGTTGGCAGAATCCATATGCTCGGTCATTTAAAATTATAACAGGTAAAAACAGGTGAACACAAATACCCATACCAGGTCTACAAAATGCCAGTAAAGTCCGGCTTTTTCGATCATCAGGTAATGACCTTTCCGTTCGAAATCTCCACGCCAGGTCTTGATCAGCATGATGGTATTGATAATCACGCCGGAGAATACATGGAAACCGTGAAAGCCGGTAATGGTAAAAAAGTAATTCGTGAAATTGGTTGTGGACTGGGTGCCGTCAATATTCATAAAAGGATTCCGGCCCCACCAGGCGCCCTCTGCATGAAGATGTGTCCATTCCCAGGCCTGGCAGCCCAGGAAAGCCAGCCCGCCGAGAATGGTCAGGAACATCCATTTCATCACCGCTTTCCGGTCCTGTGCCTGTCCGGCACCTACCGCCATCACCATGGTAACCGAACTCATGATCAGGATAAACGTCATCAGGCTCACAAAAGCCAGGGGCACCGACATTTCACCAATAAAGGGGAACGTGCGGAAAACTTCATTCGGATTGGGCCAGGAACTGGAAGAGAAGCGGATCGATCCATAGGAAATCAGAAATGCGCCGAAGGTAAAGGCATCACTCATCAGGAAATACCACATCATGAGTTTTCCATATTCAACATTGAAGGGGCTTTTACCGCCACTCCACCATTTTTGACCTACGGGAACTGTATGTGCCATGAGATTGTTTTGAACAGGTTCACAAATTTATCTAACAAAAAGCATACTTTATTGCACCATTAAAAAGAAAATGAACAGGTAGACCCATAACAGATCCACGAAATGCCAGTACGTGCTCACCACATCCACCGGAACGGCATTATAACTCCGGACCTTCATATTTTTTGCCCGCAGGTACAGCGTTATCAGGGCGATGATACCGCCTAAAACGTGCAGGGCATGCAACCCCGCAATAATATATAAAAACTGTCCCCCGCCCGATCCGTGAAAAGTAGTCCCGGTTTTCCACAAATGGCGGAATCCCAGCCACTGCAGTAATA
>DHWT01000022.1:0-9749 GCA_002413325.1 Chitinophagaceae bacterium UBA5175
ATCGTGGTTTCAACGATTCCAAATCCGCCGTATTTTACCAGCGAGGCGGTTGTTTGTTCAACCGGCAGGGCCTTAATCGCTTCCCTTGCTGCAGGTCTGGTTTCCTGTATTTGTTTTTCTTCGTTTGCCATGTGGAGATATTAAAAGGTTTAAGCTGATTGTGCCATTTCATTTATAAGCGACTGAATACAGGACAAATAAGCTGATTTTGCTTCTTTGTTTTCAAGCAGGGTTCTCAATATTTTATTGGTCTTTAGTTGTTTTACGAATTTCTGCAGGTCTTCACACTGGTGGCTCAACTCATTCAGGTACGTACTTTGTCGGGTAATACCTTGTTTGCCAAAATTGCCCAGGGATTCAAAGTGTAGTTGTTCTGTTCTGCCGGCGCCGTCAGCTGTTTCAAATTCAACTTCTTTGACTGGTTTGAAAAAACCGAAAACATCATTAATACTTTTCAGATCCGGAATGATCTGGGGAGACAGAGGGGCTTCATCGGTCAGCTTTTCTATTAGCAGGGTCCTGTTTTGCGGTATGTCGGAAATACCTTCGTTTACTTCGATTTTTCTTTCCTGGCCACCGATATCATAATTGAACATATGGGAAGGGTTTAAGAATGATGAATGTGTTTGTCTAAAAAGCAGATGGAATTGAATCCGTTATTTATTAAATGAATTGCCGGCAGTAAACATAAATCTTATCTGAACCGGCAAATAATTATATCGCTTAACAACCATTTAAATAGATGAATGTGATCATTCAACATCCCATGCCAGCTCGCTGATGGCTGACTCTTTCAGGGTGATTTTCAGATTATTTCCCCTAGTCAGGCTTCCTCCTACGATCATACGCGAAATAGGCCGGCGTAGCTGATTACGGATAACTCCTTTTATTTGCCGGGCCCCGTATTTCGGAGTAAAACCCGACAGGGCAAGGAATTTTTTAGCCTCCTGGCTGATCGACAGGGATACCCCCTGTTTATGCAACGGATCTGTTAGACTTTTCAAATGAATATCAAAGATGCGAACGACATTTTCTTCTGATATGGGGGCAAACGGGACAATTTCAGTTAACCGGGCAAGAAATTCAGGCCTGAAATATTTGGCCATGATTTCCATCATTTCGTTTGTTGAGGGGATCTGTTTTTTATTAAATCTTTCGGCAATGATTTCACTGCCAATATTTGAAGTGAACAGAATGATGGCATTTGAAAAATCACCTTCTTTGCCCAGGCGGTCGTGCAGTTTCCCTTCATCCAGGATCTGGAGGAAGATATCGAACACGGAGGGATGCGCTTTTTCAATTTCGTCGAACAAAACCACGGAATAAGGTTTCTGCCGGATCTTGTTTACCAGTACACCGCCTTCTTCATAACCCACATAACCAGGGGGAGCACCATATAACAGGGCCGCAGAATGTTCTTCTTTGAATTCAGACATGTCGAACCGGATTAGATAAGATTCGTCGTTGAAGAGATAATCTGCGAGGGACTTGGCAAGTTCCGTTTTCCCGGTTCCGGTTGGGCCCAGCAGGAAAAATGAGGCGATGGGCTGGCCTGCTTTGATCAATCCGGACCTGGACTCTAAAATGGCTTCCGATACGGCCTTGATCGCATGGTCCTGACCGACGACCCTTTTTTTCAATACATCTTCAACACCCAGTAATTTGTCTCTTTCCCTGCTTTGAATTTTTCCCAGTGGTATTCCGGTTTTATACGAGATGATAGCGGCAATATCCTGTTTGGTGACCGTCTCTTTTTTTTCACCGGCAAAACCGGATAATTTGCTGAGTAGTAATTGCAAATGTTCTGAATAGGCTTCCGGAATTTCAAGATCCGGATCCTGCTGCTGATCGCCTTCTTCCAGTTTATTCAGCAGAATCGGGCTCAGCTTATCTTTTAGTTCATTGTGACAGGATTTCAGTTCAGCCATCAAACTGTCCTTGTTATGGCCATGTGTATTTAAAATGATATCCAGCCGGCTTTTGATGGAGCTTATTTCCCTGACAGAAGTGTCCCCCATCATTTTAATCGCAGCCATGGTCCTGTCCATCAGGTCAACCGCGGAATCCGGCAGTCTTCGTTCTTTGGAATATCTTTTGGCCATGACGGCTGATTCCATAAGTGCGTCCGGCTCCACTTTGAGCGCGTGATGTGTTTCATACAGACTCACAATTTGTTTTAGCATATTTACGGCGGCGGGTATATCCGGTTCTTCCACAAGGACCAATTCAAACCGTCTGCTGAAAGCTTCGTCAGACTCAATATATTTCCTGTACTCTTCATGGGTGGTAGCGCCGATGAGTGTTAATTCGCCCCTGGCCAGTTCTGGTTTCAGGAGGTTAACCACGCCCGTTCCGACAGCTCCCTTGCTATCCAGTAAGGAATGAATTTCATCTATGAAGAGAATGGCTTTTTCGTATTGTTTAATTTCACGGATGATATTTTTTATGCGTTCCTCCACTTCGCCCTTATAGGAAGCGCCGGCTACCAGCGCACCGGTGTCCAGTTCAAAGAGACGTGCGTTTTGCAGGAGGGTAGGAACTTTCCCCTGAACAATCAGCTGGGCGAAACCATCTATCAGGGCCGTTTTGCCGACACCGGGTTCCCCGACAATAATTACATTGGGTTTGGTTCTTCTTCCAAGCACTTCCAGCAGCATACGCAGTTCTTTGTCGCGGCCCGTAATGGGATCCAGGTTATCGTCTTCCGCCAGAGCGGTTTTATCCAGACAGTATTTATAAAGAGCATTCGCAGTGGCATTTACTGCTTTTTTATCGCTGTCTGAATTCGTATTTAATTCCGGTTTGATGATTTTTTGAAATGCGTTGTCATCCACCGCGGCGGTCATCACTTCTTTCTGGGTTGCAGGAAATGTTTTCAGCTGATCAGTCGTAAAGGCAACACCGGGTTTTAAGAGGGCTATAAAAATGCTTACCGAATCAGTAAAATCATGGTTTAATTGAAGTGCAATCAGGTCGGCCAGTTCAAGGGTGGTGGCGACAGCCGCATCCGCGGAAGGGTTTTCCGGGCTCTTGTTTGTTTTCGGATAATTTTCCATACGGATTTCTGCCCATTCGCGCATAAAATGGATATCTTTTTGAATAGAGGCCAGCCAGGAAGCAAGGCCGATTTCATTGTGCAGGATGGCCATCAGTAAATGGGCTGAGCCAAAGGTTTCATTGCGGTATTCTTTAGCCAGGGACCCCGCGATGGCTATCGCCTTTTTAACTTCTTCTGGAAATGGCATGGTTTCATTCTTGGTTAAGAGCGTTAATAAAAATCAAAACCTGAAGGCGGGAACTACCCCATATTGGATAATTTCTTCAATTCAGTATCAATCTGGTTGATTGATTTATTGATCTTATCCTTATCCGGATAAGAAGGAACGGCTTTTTGCAAAAGTTGTCTGGCAGCCGAAAGAATACCTCTTCTTTCTATCAGGTTTTTTGTTTTTTCAGCCAGGGTATATAAGTTCTGGCCTTCTTCAAATAATACCAGCGACTTTTTGTTTTCGTTAAAAACGTTTGCTGGTTCTGCTGGAGCCGGGACAACCGTTCCGGATTTGGCTTTTTGGCAGGCAGCCAGGTCTGACTGGCATTTCTCAAGCGTTTTTTGCAACTCGGCTTCCTTTGCATTACTGCCACCGCCACCACCGGGTGCTGCCGGGGCCGCTGCTGCCGGCTTTGAAGCCAGCATTTTACATATTTCAAGTTGCTGGGTACAGAGGTCCAGTTGGGACCTGACTTTCAGTAATTCTGAGGCATCCCCACCTTTTCCTTCCAGTGATTTTTGAAGAGCTGTTATCGTATTCCTGTAAGCCACCACCGCATTGAAAGCGCTGATATAATTGTTGGACTCTTTTTTTGAAACGGGGGATGTAAACAACGCGCTGTCGTTTTTCAGATTGACCAGGTCATCATTGATATTTTTTTGGTATTCCTGCAGATTACCCAGTAAAGTTCCTTTTTCATATTCGTTATTACTGCTCAGGTATTGTTCATCTGTACGTATGATATTTTTCAGATTCGTATTCATTCCCTCAATCCGGGTTAAAAGCTGAAGTTGTTCAGTTTCCGCGCTTTTATAAAGGAGGATCTTATATTTAAAAATGCCAGCAGGCGTATTAAACAGGAAATAAACCGATAATATCACTGCGAACAGTGAAAAAGAGTAAAATCCGATGAATTTATTGATGGCTGTTTTTCTTTCAGCTTTATTTTCTGGTTCCATAGACTGGAGGTTTACCGGCCGGTTTTTTTGGGTTTATTTTTAATAATTATTTCTGGGCCAGGGGAGAAATAAATACGGTGTCCCTGAAATGAAAGGGCTCATTCGTTTTTCTTATAAGTCCTTTGATCTCGATATGTAAACATTTTCTTACCCTGAGATTTCCTTCTTTAAGTAATTCGTTCTGTTCCTGCATCAAAACTTTGATATCCTGCAGCTGTAATCTTTTTTCAAATTTGCTGATCGCCTGCTTCAGGGAGTCGGTTAGTGTTTCCTTCCAATTGAAATTCAGTTGGATATTAAATTCCTCATCCCATAAACTGCAGCCAAATTCATCTGAATAAGCTGCTTCTCCACGGTAAGTGGATATGAGGAGGTGGAGATTTTGAGCAATAGAATGTGTTGGCGAACAGGTGGCCTGTTTCTTTTTCTGGATAATCTGATCCAGCCGAAGCGGTAATTTGTAAAAGCTGTGCTGCATGGTTAAAATCTGTATGCGATACCGATATTGATTCCAATGGAATTCATATTAAATGTATTCCCGGCTACAGAAGTGGTATAGGTTAATGTATTGCCGTTCGTGGTGGATGAGGTCTGCCCGCTCTTTATATAGGTGACATGTGTATCATAGGTGGCAGCGGATCCATTATTTACTACTGCGTTTGTCTCGTCATAATTTGTAGGCGAAAGGACCAGGTAGTTCCGAATATTTCTCCATATCCTCTTAACTGATCTGTTAACCTGAACTGAACCCCCAGAGCCACATTCAAACCCACGGTAAGTCCTATTTTATAGGTCCCGCTTATATTGGAAATATACGTGGATCCTACCATCGTATTGAATGAGGAGTCATATTGGGTTTTCTTCAGGTCCATCGGTAAATTCAGGAGGATACCCAGCTTATTATATATGAGATAATCAGGTTTTGAAAGGGCTTTAAAAATCACGTGCGGAGTGATGGAGAGGGAAGTGTAACTGATCGAAGTATTTATAAAGGAATTATACCCGGTCGTGGATACATAATTAGACTGGCTGTTCAGGGTGGTGCCTGAAAGGTATTCCACATCCGCACCGATGTTCAGAAAATCACTGGCAATGACGCCGACTCCTCCACCGAAGCGTATGCCGCTTCCAAGTCCCTGTTTGCTCAGCGATGTATTTCCGGTACTATTTCCCTGCGTGTTGTTATCAGTGGAAACCAGTTTGTAAGAACCGGGTTGTATCAGGCCATAACCGCCATAGGCTTTAATGTAAAATTTTGAATCGCTTGTTTCTGTCTGAGCCTGATTTACAAGTGCTGACAGCAGCAGGATACACAGGAAACACGGGGTTTTGATGTTCATTTTAGGTTGTTTATGTGATTTATGATTTGTTATCCGGATCAGAATATATTTGTTTGTGACGATTAAGAGGTTTTTTATAAATTACATCCTACTCAATTCAATTTCAAGCATATATGGCTGATAAAGGGTTAGTTAAAAAATATGGAAGGAAGCCTTTATTATATGCTTTCATTTTCGTGATGTTTTTGGGTCTCACCGGTTTGCTTCAATGGGTGGATCCTGGCGGGGCCGACACCTATTTTTATTTTGCGCAGGCATTGGTTTTGATTTTAGGTATTGTGTACGTTTTTTTATTATACCGATTCATTCCAAAAATTTCCCGGGACGATTTCGGGAAGGGTTTGGGGATTACGATATTAATCATGCTGGCCGGAACGATAGCAGCCGCGGTTGCCTATCATTTTATGAACCTGGATTACCGTTTCCTGACCTATATCCTGCCTTTTATGGTTCCCTACCTTTGCTGGCAGGTTTTCCGGGTCTTTTTTCAGATTCCTTCACCCACTTTCAAAACCTGGTATTACCCGGTGAACGAGGAAATGCCCGACCTGGACATGATTGATCTCTCACAGATAGAAGTGGTCCAGTTTGTATTCAGTAAAAATCCACAGGATACAACACAGACCAATTTCACCGCAAAAGCACCGTTGAATATGACCCTGGGACAGTTGTTTTTTATTTTTATCAATGATTACAATGATAAAAATGCGCAACATCCCATTCATTATTTAGAATCTGCTGATCAGCCCTACGGATGGTTATTTTACCGTAAAAAAAAGTGGTTCAATCAGAAAGAATTCCTGGATTCGGATTTGTCTTTTCGTAACAATGCCATTCAGCCCAATGAATTCATTTATGCGGTCAGGGTTAGCTGATCCTGTGCTCACTTATTGTGTTATTGCCTTTTTGCCCAGGGAAACCTCAGTACACCTTCGGTCACTTCATATTTTTTTGCCGCAGAGGAATTGGATGCGGTGAAATAAAATGTGCCCTCAAATCCCTGATCATCCAGTTTGGTTACCACGAATTTTCCTGTTCTGCCGCCATAAAAACTATTTTCATCATCTGTTATGAAATCCGCTGCATTGTTTTCACCGAATTTTGCAATATCTCCTACTTTAATATGCGGAATATAAACATTGAAACCAATGGTGGTGCCATTGGCGGACCCCGTAACACGATAATCATTACTGCCCCTGCTGTTATCCGGGATCAGTTTGTCTGCCATCCATTGCTTTCCGTCAATCACGGCTTTCATATACAGGTTGGCACCGGGAGCTTCTCCCGGAACATCGGTTTTTTCCCTGATCTGGTTGGCTAATTTCTGGGCTTCGACTGCGTTGTTTGCCTGTCCTGAGCATTTTGTGAACAAAACCAGGATGCTGAAAAGTAAAAAAGGATGTAGGGATCGCATATGGTTATTTTTATCTGTTGAAAGGATCTAGAAGCCCGCAATGACCGTTTGTCTATTGCTCTTTCAAAACTAAATGATGGAAATACCCGGAAAGAATTCAATCGCTGAACAACCATTTAAATAGATGAATGGGAATAATGGCTTTTTTACCTACGGCTCAGTTATCGGAACGAAGAAGGGTTCGGACACCTGGATCGGTATTATCATGTCTGAAACAAAAATGAATGGAACGGTAAAAAAGGCTGACAATATTAGAGAGGTAAACAAACAACAATTGAAGCTGTTTCTTTTAAATATTAAAGTCAAACAAAATGACTGTCTGGGCTTTATCTTATAAGCATATGGTTTGTGGAAATCAGGTACTCGCTAATGTGGTGTAACTGGTAGCATGCAGTAAGAAATCTGCCTGGCCGTTGATGACTGGTATGGGTTTTCCAGCCTCCATCGCATGCGTTTTGTCTGTAACGATTACCCGCAGGGACTTCACTTTTTTGGGCAGTCCCGTCAGGTAGACCTGCCGGGCGGCCCCGTTGTTCACCAGCTGGATGGAATAAACCCCTTTATCATGATCGCCCAGCGCGGCACAGGTCACATCAGCCGTACCCGACCGGATGGGCATGGCTTGTAAACCGTCCGGGACCGAAGCCAGTTGTTTGAGATTCCAGAACCGTTGTGTAGGACGAAGCGGACCGCGATCCCCATAAATACCACCACCCGCAAGAAGCGAATAATCGGAGGTGAGCTGCCATTGGAGAATGGATTCCGGCTGACAAATAGCCAGTAGCCGGATATACAGATTGATTTCCTTTAAAGCATACGCCGGCTCTTCGAAAATGGCAGGATAAGCCCAGGCAGCCGCATCAATGCTTCCTTCTGCAACCAACAGGGGAAGATGCATTGCAGTAGCGGCATCCGCCCACTGCTGAAGGGTCAGGGAATCCCAGCCACGCCAGGAGTGAAAGGAAACTGCCCCGATAAATGGGTGCGTGGCAGTATCCCTCATGGCGGGTTCGATAAATGAGTAAGTGGTTGCATCCGAATTATCACCCAGTAAGAGCTTCGTCTGTAAACCCCTCGAGACAAAATAGGCGCCCAGTCCTTTAATGAGTTCTGCATGTTCTTCTCCTGTTTGACGGATATTGATGCCGAGATCCGATTCATTGAATGAAAAATCGGCAATCTCCACACCATATGCATCTTTCAGATATGCTATATAGTCTGCAATGGATTTATATATTTCGTTTGTTTTTGAATGATCTAACGGATTACCCCACACGCCGTCCGGCCCGGGTTTGAATTTTGGAGTACCGGTGATTGCCCAAGTCGGTGGGGCCCATGCTGTAAGTATTACAGGCATACCCATTTTATATAACTTTTGTGCCATTTCCATTGACTGCTGCACATGGGGATTCAGTCTGCCGGCTTTTGCTTCTGCAATGGGATCGTTGTTGATAACCGGCTGCCAGAGGCGCCAGGGCATTTCCACACGTCCCCAGGCCACACGTAAATTTTTGAGGCAATAATCAATGACCTCCGGGTCAACTTCAGGGTTTTGCAATCGGAAATTTCCACCGAGTCCTTCAAATGGCCGCCCTGTATTGGCCGTATTTAATGTGAGCGTAACCGGTTTTCTGTCAATAAGCCCGGATGCATGTATGGTGAAGCTTTTTACATAGGTTTGTTTGGTTTCCAAATCTCCTGTATGCAAAGGAAACCATACCCGGATGAATGTATCATTTTTCCCAGGAGTTTTTTTTATGACCAGGTGAGTTGCATCCCGGAAATTTAATTTTAACTGACGTTTTTTGCTGATAAACTGAATGGATCTGGCCGGATATGCCAGGTATTTAAGCAATACAGCCGGAGGCGCGGATAAATGAACCGGTTTTAAATGATCCAGCTGAATGCTTCCATTAGAATAATATTCCATGGGAAGCAGGAAACCGTAGTAAACGCCTTGCGCAGGTATATCCGCCCGGGCTGCCAGTTCTATATTTACTTCAGCGCTGCTTTTCCCGTTATCTGATACAGTCTCCGTAAAATAGAGGCTGTCAAGATTTGATGATATGATTTGTGTATTTCCCTTTCTTGAATACATAGGCCGCTGTCGCTCTTTACCGGTAGTAAGAATCCCGGACCCGTCTTTTTGTGCCAGGTTGATTTGGGTTTCGAATTGCAATAACTGTCCGTCGATCCGGATACCGGAAATATTGCCCCAGGGCTCGACTTCTGTCTGGCTGAATAATGGGTAAAATGCAAACAGAGCAAGTGTTAAAGGCAGACTGATCAGTAAAAGGTATTTTTTCATATGGGGCAGTTAAATTACGAAAAATATGATCTCTTCCGTTTACAGCGGAATCTTAAGCAGTACGCAATAGGGTGTGGCAGTTATCTTACGGATCTTGAATGGAACCGGTTATGCCATGTATATTATAATCAATAAAGGGATGATGTTGCTGATCACTTTGTAGAGAACAGGCTCCTTGATTTTTACTGCTGACCAGGCCCCGATACCGGCGTGGGAGCGGGTATGGGTTCCGGTTGATTGACATGTTCTTTTTCCCAGCTCCTCACTTTAATCCGTGCAGCGTCAAACAGCTTTTCATAATTTCCTTTTAGCAGTTTCTGTTTTGCCTCCGGTGTCAATTGTGCAAACAGGGGTGCATACAGGTGATAAATTTTCAGGTATTTTTCCTGGTCTGCGGGCGCCACCTCGTCTGTTCCGAATAAAAAGCGGTCTGGAAATTTGTTGATCAGTGCCGCTGTG
>DHWT01000022.1:10088-24623 GCA_002413325.1 Chitinophagaceae bacterium UBA5175
GTAGAATCGGAAAGGGCCCTGTCAATAAGCTTCAACTGATCCTGTACGGGCTGCACCACGCGACCCAGCCCGATATGAGCCCAGATAATGTTCGTATGGGGATGACGTCTGAATAAGGCCCCCAGCTGTTTCAGTATATAAGGCTCCTGCCCGTCTTTGGGATAGGGCATATTGACATCATTATGTATCAGCACAACGAGGCCTGTTTCTCCTGCGAAGTCCAGGATCCGGTCCAGTGCCGGGTTGGTCAGCGAAGCTGTTTGTCCTGAAATTTTTGAGGATACAAATTCCTTGTGTATGGAAAATTCGCCGATGCCGCTGAATACGCCCGGAAATGTTTTCAGCACCCTCCTGATATGATCTGCCGCATACATATCCGTTGGATTGAATCCGGTTATCATGGGGTCAAAGCGTTGCTGTTCCGTTTTCGTCAGGGACTTATACGCCATCGCGATATAGGCGTCCGTGAATGAATAATAATACAGGGGTGCATCGCTGGCCAGGTAATAGGTGGGTGCAAAATCACCACTGTTTCCATAGTCCCATTGCTGTTGCAGGGGAATGCCGAATAATGTGGAACGGCCCACTTTAGTACCCATGGTGTGCAGGAAGCTTTGGATACTCACACCTTCCTGAATATAGTTGGTCAGGTGAAAATGGGAATCATAAAACAGGGAACTGTCTGATGCTGTGGCGCTCTGCCCATTTGATGAGACTGATGAGAAAACAAAGCAGGCAAGTAGGAAGATTAAAGCAGACTTCAGTCTTAAAGGATGTTTCGTTATTTGAATTGGTTTTTTCATGTCATTTATTTTGTACCCAAAATGAAACGGTCATATATAGAATCGTTTCGCCATTGAACGGGTCGTAGTTATTCAGCGAATTTCATCTGTCAGAGCAGAATATCTGCTCCTAAGGTGAGGGTTGTTCCCGTTTGACCTGCTGTATACAATCCAAACGTTCCACCGGCAGAACATTTGTAGATATAGTCTACCTGCAGATTAAGCCGCCAGCTCCTGCTTTTCATCGGATACACATTTACACCGCCGCCTGCTTCCCAGGGGCGTCTTCCCCATTGGTCCCAGAAATAGCTGTTGATTCCGTATAACATCAAAACCCGGGGGATAATCATTTTGGATACCTGCAATGCATAACCATAATCATTAATAACGCTGAGAGGCAGCGGACCGGTCGCATCAAACCTGGATAATTTTCTGCCAAAAAATTCGAGATCAATGCCAAAGCCCATGTATTTTAGCCCCAGGTCAACAGAACCCATATCATAATTAGCCTCTATGACGGTCACCCCCGGAGCCAGCGCACCGGTCTGGAAGAACAGAATCCCATCGGTGTTCCTGACCTGTGTTTCATCTGGCCCGCTGACGGCTGAATCGGTGAAGCGGTTTTCACGGGCATGCGTAAAACTCACCCCGAACCGGGTAGCGGTTTTTTTATGATATTCAAAATCGCCCTGGCCTCCACGTGGGCCGAATTCCCCGGTCGTTGGCATCATCATCAGTGTAAAGCTTTTCGTCAGATCCCGGGTATCCTTCGCGGACTTAATGCCCAGTGTACTGAGGTTGTTGCCGATCATGATATTATAATAAAGGCGGGGAATAATCTCGCCGGTCAGAAATGCCCCGTTTGTGAACCCGGGACGTAAAGATTCTTCACCCATGGTCCGGTCGGTTGACAAATAAAATGGGAATGGCCCCTGCATGGACCGGATCGCCAGATTCGGAGCAACACCCACGCCCAGCCTGAAATGTTCATCGAATTTATATTGCAGGTTTCCATATACCAGGGTCTGCTGGGTTGAAAAGATGGTCCAGACAGTAGCTGTATAGGTCAGTTTCGGTGTCAGCGCAAATCCTGAAAACCAAAGCATGGTCCGATGCCAGGCGATGTCGTTTCTTCCGGTGAAGGATTGTGTATTTCCGAGATGATCATTCCAGGTTTGATTGCCCGGTGTCTGGTCCAGATAGCGGACCATTGCATAAATGCTCAGGTTCAGACTCGCCATTTTTGTTTTTACCAGGTCAAAACCTCTTGCCGGGGTAAATTCACCGGAAACGGTATTTATATATCGACTGGTATCCGGGTACATCCAGTCTGCATTTTGTGCTTGTGCAGATGATTTCATGCCGTGCAATAATAGCACTGAAGAACATATTATTGCTGTCAGATTGCGCATTTTCAGGTGGCTCATGCGATTAATTCTTTAAACGCTTTTGTCTTTTCAAGACTGCTGGATTATTTTGGCTGAATGAGGTAAGGATTCACCTGAAGCTTTTCAACGATATAGCGGATAGACTTTTGCGCTTTCACACTGTTGCCTGCTGCGTCCAGGGGAGGGGATACTACGGCGATGCCGAATTTTCCCGGACATACCGCCAGCAACCCCCCGCCGACACCGCTTTTGGCGGGAAGGCCGGAATTATAAAACCAGATACCGGAGTCGTCATACAATCCGGCAGTAGCCATTACCGGCAGGGTGTACATGACGGTTTCAGGGGATACCACTTTCATTTTGGTAACCGGGTTCACGCCTCCGTTCGCCAGCGTGGCTGCCATGGTGGCGAGGTCTTTGGCATTGACATTGATCGCGCATTGCTTGGTATAGAGATCGGTGGACTGGACCGGATCAAAATACATCCGGTTGTAAGCCAACAATAAATGGGCGATGGCCTGGTTGCGTAAATTATCGCCGGCTTCACTCACATAGACGGGCCAGTTAACTGTTAGCGGACGACCGGCAAATGCACTTTGAATATCCAGGATATTTTTCCATTTGGCTACCGAGTCCTGTCCGCTGATCAGGCTGCTGGAGGCAATGGCGCCGGGGTTGACCAGGGGATTGATTTCTTTTCCTTTCTGCAGTTCGACCGCGACGATGGAATTAAACCGCATGCCCGTGGCATCCACACCAATTTTGTCCTGTATGGCCTGGTGTCCCTGTTCTTCTATGACCTTCGCCATGGTAAATACTTTTGATACACTCTGGATGGAAACCATGGAACTGACATCTCCCATGGTATATATTTTCCCGTCGGCCGTAATGAGTGCGATACCGAAAATATTGGGATCCACATTCGCGAGTTCTTTAATATAATCGGCATTTTTCCCTTCTGTATCATTTTTATATAAATTATAGGCCTCCGTGATAGCTGCTTCAATCTTTTCTTTACTTAGTGGGTCATTGGAAGTTTTCCCGGATTTTTTCTGCGCATTCACGGGTTGAATGCAGCATGCGGATATCAACAGCATCGGGATGATCAGCCCGGCGGTTCTGAAGTGTATAAACGGTTTCATTGAGTTATGATTTGAAATGAATCGTTATTTTATTATTTATCCCTGTAAAAAACCTGGGAGAAATTGTATTTGAAGGAGAAATGCAGGTTGTAATCATTGGCTGTGTAACTGCCGTCAAAATTTTTGCGGCTGCCGTATTCCAGTTCGGCGCCTGCCATAAAATTTTTGAATGGAGTAACGAGCAGGTTGACGATCGCATACTGTCCGTCTTTGTAAGCTGTACCTTCTGCTAATTCCGTATTGCTGATGTGCGTACTGGAATATCCGATGGAAGTACTGAGTCCGGACGTCCAGTTATGATCCAGGAAAGCAACAATACCGGTGACGGGTAGCGCCTTGCCCTTGATGGGTGTACGTGCATTCCCGGGATTATTCACAACGCCCACGTCAACGGGTGCATCGTTCATATAGTTTTCCACGCCTTCGCCATAAACAAAAGATCCCCTGAAAACATCCATCTTGGTAAGATTCAGTACGGTACTCAGGTGAAGACCCCAGCCCACGACGCTGCCGCTGATATCATAGATCCCGGACGTATTGAGGTCTTTCCATTTGATGGAACGCAGCATACCGGCCAGCTGTACATGTCCCCAGTCCCCTGACTTTTTAAAATGGGCTGATAAATCGGGCAGGGGGAACTGGGGGGCTACACTGTCCAGCTCGATCCTTCCGGCGTAGGGCCCCGCATCAGCACTGGCGCCGGGGCGTTCCAGCGCAATGAACAATTCATTTTTTCCCTGCATGGCAGCATACCGGACCTGTACATTTCGGAAGAAGACCATGCCCGTCGGCCCCCAGTATTCCAGCGTATTTGGAAATACATCTCCATCCATGAACGGCGTATTGGCCTGTCCGACAAGCACCCGGCCGATTTCTCCGTAAGCATTGCGCAGCCGCATCGTGGTTTGTCCTTCATCCACACCAACCCCAAAGAGGTCAAAATCAAAAACAGTTGTCATTTCCCCGGCAGGAGTGGGTATATATCCCTTCACGCCGAATTTGGTCTGCCGCACACTGAAATATACATTTCCGTCGGTGCCATATTGATTTTTTGAAACCGGCAGCTTGGTTACCCGCAGGGCATCGAACCAGGCCGGACTGATCTGATTGAAATTGTAACCGAAATCCGTCATCGCAAAGCCGTAGACTTCCAGGCTCCTGACTTTTGTGGAATCCTGCGCTTTCGCCGTCATCATCCCGGCGAATGCAGCCATGATAAATAGCAGTTTGATTTTCATAAAAGAAGGTTTAATGAGAAAATGGCACCTGGTTAAACGGTCGTTAAAATTATCCTGAATTGAAAAGGGAGGGCATGACAACTGTCAGCCGTACATGTGATTCTGATCAATCGTATGTTTCATCAGCTTCTTACATGAGTGCCCTAAAAACCAGGGAAAGATTATTGCTGGCCTGTCATGGTTGCCGGATCCAGTAATTTCTTAATCTGTTCTTCCGTAAGCAAATGCTGTTCGCGGATCAGTTCCAGGATTCCTTTTCCGGTTTGAAGCGCTTCTTTGGCGAGCTCCGTGGTTTTTTCATAACCAAGCACCGGGTTCAATGCGGTAACAATACCCACACTGCGGTCTATATAGTGTTTAAGTACATCCTCATTGGCCGTAATGCCGTCAATACATTGCTTACGGAAAAGTGGCAGTGATTTAAAAAGCAATCCCTGGGATTCCATAATAGCAATGGCTTCCACAGGTTCATAAGCGTTCAGCTGCAGCAGGCCGGAATGGGCAGCCAGTGTGACTGTCAGATCGTTGCCGATCACCTTGAAGCAGATTTCATTCATCAGTTCAGGCATAACGGGATTAACCTTTCCCGGCATGATGGAAGAGCCCGGCTGCAAGGCAGGAAGATTGATTTCAAAAATACCGGTGCGTGGACCGGAAGCTAAAAAGATCAGGTCGCTGCTGATCTTGGACAGGGCGATCGAAAAACTTTTCAGCGCGGATGAATAGATTACAAACCCCTGCTGGCTGCTGGTGGCGGCAATCAGGTCCTTACTCATGACGATTGGAAACCCGGTTATCTTCGCCAGCTGCACGGCGCATTTTTCTGCATAACCCGGGGTGGCGGTGATGCCTGTGCCGATCGCGGTTGCGCCCATATTCTGCTCACAGAGAAATGATTCTGATTTACGAAGGGCCGTGATCTCCGCGTCGAGCTGGTTACCAAAGGCATGAAACTCCTGTCCGAGTGTCATGGGTACGGCATCCTGCCCTTCTGTGCGACCCATTTTCAACAGGTTATTGAACTCATTTCCTTTTTTATGAAAGGATGCGGAAAGGGCTTCAGCTTCCCTGACCAGTCTATTATTATGCAGCAATAAAGCAACCTTAATCGCGGTCGGGTACACGTCATTGGTAGACTGGCCCATGTTCAGATCATCGTGTGGTTCGATGTATTGATATTCGCCTTTTTTATGACCACTCATTTCAAGGGCAATATTGGCCAGTACTTCATTGGCATTCATATTGGCAGAAGTTCCGGCTCCGCCCTGGTAGAGGTCAACTAGGAACTGGTCATGGTATTTCCCGTCTATCACCGCATTGCAGGCTTTTTCAATGGCAGCCAGTTTTTCCTTACTCAGGCGGCCCGATTCTGCATTGGCCCGGGCAGCTGCCAGTTTTACCATGGCATAAGCCCGTACATAATCCGGAAAAAAATTGGTTTTCATACCACTTACCTGGAAGTTTTCCAGGGCCCTGGTTGTTTGTACTCCATAGTATGCATTCGCGGGTATCTGTTTTTCACCGAGTAAGTCTTTTTCGGTCCTTGTCTGTGCCATACTGCCCCATCCGGAAAACAGGGCAATTGCTGCTATGAATACTGTTTTTATTTTTTTCATATTCTTTGGTTTATAATAAAATGGACTTTAATATCAAGCCGGCAATAACAGCAGAGGCTGCTGTAATAATGCCGGGCAACATGAAACTGTGGTTCAGTACATACTTGCCGATACGTGTGGTGCCGGTCCGGTCAAATTGAATGGCCGTATGCAGCGTGGGATATCCCGGATTAAAAAAGTGACCGTTAGTAGCCGGGAAAATGCAGATTAGCTCCAGGGCAATTTGTACCCCTATCATCCGATAAATATAAAAGGTGCAGGTATAATTCTTGTTGATGGAAGTCATATCGGGAACTGATTGTAATTAGTCTGAGATGCACGGCCTGCACCCTACTGCCTTTGAAGGTTTTGAGCCGGAACACGATTTAACAGTCAAATGGGGAGAACCGGCCAAGTATCTCCCTTAAATGAATTAAATTGTGTTTCTTCTGACAGCCCGGATTTATTTGCTTATCTAAAGTAAATGCGGATGTCTTTTGCAGTTCATATAAAATCATTTGCCAGCAAACATCACCGGATTCTATTCTATGGTGGCTGGTTCCTTATAAATTTTTTACAGGCAGGGCTCACGCAGCTTTTTGATGATGAAGCCTATTACTGGGTTTATTCCAGGTTTCCGGCCTGGGGGTATTTTGATCATCCCCCCATGGTCGCTTTTTTTATACGGGCCGGTTATTTTTTTTTCAGGAGTGAGCTGGGTGTGCGCCTGCTTGTTGTGATAGCCAGCACGCTGACTTTATATATAATACAAAAGCTGCTCGCCCGTAAAAACGACCGCCTGTTTTATGCGATCTGTGCTTCCATGGCCCTGCTCCAGATAGGCGGTTTCATTTCTTCTCCGGATGTTCCCCTGCTATTTTTTACCTCCCTGTTTTTTTTAGTTTACAGGAACTTCCTCCGGAAAATGAACCTGCTTCATTCCTTTTTAATGGGGCTGGTTATAGCCGGCATGCTCTACAGCAAATACCATGGCATCCTGGTTATTTTATTTACACTCGCTTCCAATCCGAAACTGCTGAAAAAATATCAGACCTATATAGCGGCAGGTGTTGCCTGGCTGGCTTTTACACCCCAGCTGATCTGGCAGTACCGTCACGGATTTGTATCCGTGCAGTACCAATTGCTGGAACGTTTTAACGCCGGTCACTATCAACTGAACTATACCACGGATTATTTACTGGGTCAGCTCCTGCTGGCAGGCCCTTTTGCTTCAATCATTTTGATCTGGGCCGCCTTTAAACAACGTACCGAGGATTCTTTTGAAAGGGCTCTTAAAATGACTATGACCGGCTTTTATGTTTTTTTTCTGTTGAGTTCTTTCAGGAGCCGCGTGGAAATCAACTGGACGGTCGCTGCCCTGATACCGGTTATTATACTCAGCCATCATTTTCTGAGTGAAAAACAGAAGGCCAGACAATGGCTTTACCGCCTGGTTCCAGCAACACTGGCCGTGGTTTTTTTACTGCGGTTGTATCTGATCCTGGATGTTCCGGTTTTTCCAGGACTGGTATTGGAAGAAGTCCACGGCAATCACCGCTGGGTATCAGCCATAGAAAAAAAGGCGGGTGGTTTGCCGGTGATTTTTATAAACTCTTATCAATATGCTTCCAAATACTGGTTTTATTCAGGCCATCCTTCCTTTTCATTAAACAACCCGAGGTACCGCCGGAATAATTACAACTTATGGCCAAATGAGGATTCCTTGAGAAACAGGAAAATATTAGTACTGGGCGGATGGGATCCTGTTTATCTTAAAGACAGCATATCCACGGTAAAGGGCCTGATGGGCGGTATGGTGGTGCCTGAATACGCATCTTTTTCAGGAATCAATATCAGGTCTCCTGATAAATTAGTTTGCGTGAATGGCCTGGTGAACCCGGTTGAATTATCCTTGTCAGCATATGGACCTGCCTATTATCCATGGATTGTTGCCGGTATGGGAACAATTCCGCTCCAACTGTGGGTTTCTGATGGCCGCTCTCATGAAAAAATAGTTGAAACCGGAATTCAGCTGGACCGTTACGATTTAGCCGGATCCAGATACAGGGTTTCCTTTCCTATAGATCTGCCGGCAGGGAAGTATAAGACCCGCTTTTGTATTCCCACCGCCGTGCCCGGAAACCCGACGGTCAACAGTGTTTTTTTTAACCTGGAAGTCATCCGTTCGCCGGCGGCTGACGTGGGCAGCCCATTGGTTGCCAAAGAGGATGATTGACATGCGGAAAATTTCCGTCCCACGACCGGGTTTTCATTCATTTCTTTCTGAAAATCAGGTAACCGTAAAATGAACCGGGTTTAACTGTAAAGGTATTGTTTACCGGGAAGGCCTTCATTCATAGAACTATCTTACAAAGGACATCCTTTCGGTTCAGTGAGAATATTCTGCATGGATGCAGATGAACATCAGAGTCCATTTATTTTTTCACACGATGATACTATGAACACGATACAAACTGAAGCAGCGAAAAAATCCGGAGCGGGTAAGTCAAGGATAGAACATGATTTTCTCGGGGAAAAAGAAATTCCGGATGATCTGCTGTACGGGGTGCAAACCATGAGGGCAAAGGAAAATTTCAACATTACCGGCATCCCGATTTCCAGTGAACCTTTGCTTATTAAAGCTTTTGGATATGTAAAGAAAGCCGCCGCGCTGGCGAATCATGAGCTGGGCGTACTGGATTCAAATAAAATGGAAGCAATTATTTATGCATGCAATCAGCTGATAGAAGGAAAATACCTGGACCAGTTTGTAAGCGATATGATCCAGGGCGGTGCCGGAACCAGCACCAATATGAATGCCAATGAAGTGATCGCTAACCTGGGTCTTCAGCACATGGGTTATGCCAGGGGGGCTTACGGGCATTTACATCCGAATAATGATGTCAACTGTTCCCAGTCCACCAATGATGCCTACCCGACGGCATTCAGGCTGGCGTTGTATCTCAAGATTGAAAACTTTATCGAGGCCCTGCAAATCGTGCAGAAGGCATTTGCTTCCAAAGCGGCATCGTTTAAAAGTGTACTGAAAATGGGCCGAACCCAGTTGCAGGATGCCGTGCCCATGACGCTGGGTGAAGAATTCAATGCATTTGCCATCACCATCGGCGAAGACGTACTGCGCATGCGGGAAGCGCAAAAACTGGTGCTGGAAATCAATATGGGAGCCACCGCCATCGGCACCGGCGTCAATGCACCTGAAAAATATCCGGAACTGTGCACCCGTTATCTGGCCACTATTTCCGGTTTACCGGTAACCCTGGCTGCCGACCTGATTGAAGCGACTCCCGATACAGGCGCCTATGTCCAGATTTCCGGTACGCTGAAACGTTCGGCAGTGAAGCTTTCAAAGATCTGCAACGATCTCCGGCTGCTGTCCTCCGGACCCAGGGCGGGTTTCAACGAAATCAACCTGCCTGCCATGCAGCCCGGATCATCTATTATGCCCGGCAAGGTAAACCCGGTCATTCCGGAAGCGGTTAACCAGACCTGTTACTATGTAATTGGAATGGATTTGACCATTACCATGGCTGCAGAAGCAGGACAATTGCAACTCAACGTTATGGAACCCGTTATCGGGTTTGCCATTTTTACTTCACTGGATTACCTGACAAAAGCAGTGTATATGCTGCAGAGCAAATGCATTGACGGCATCACCGCCAACGAAGAAGTCTGCAAAAACCTGGTGATGAACAGCATCGGCATTGTGACCCTGCTCAACCCCATCCTTGGCTATGAAGCTTCTGCCGGAATTGCACGGGAAGCCCTTAAAACCGGCAAGTCCGTGCATACGATCGCAGTCACAGAAAAAAAACTGATCACCCAGGATAAATGGGATGAGATCTATTCCATCGAAAACCTGGTCAATCCGAAATTCATCAATAAGTAAGCATGTGTATATTTTTTCAGGAGCTATTTAATTTAAAATTTTACGTATGAAACAGGTTATGTTAGTCATCCTGCTGGGCGTATTCTTCCTAAACGGGACTGCCCAGGATGCCAGTCTGCCAAGGGTAAAAATACTCGCTACCGGCGGTACCATCGCCGGAGCGGGCGTCTCTTCGGAACGTGCGGGATATAAAGCCGGCGCATTGCCGATAGATGAACTGCTGAGTGCAGTTCCCCAGATTCATAAAATTGCGCGGGTTACCGGGGAACAGATTGCGTCAGTGGGGAGCCAGGACATATCCATTGCAATCTGGCAAAAACTGGCGGTCCGCATCAACGAGATTTTTGCTAAAGATGAAGCGGATGCCGTTGTTATTACCCACGGGACAGATACCCAGGAAGAAACTTCGTATTTTCTGGACCTCACCGTTCATTATAAAAATGCGGTTGTCATTACAGGCTCCATGAGGCCCGCGACCGGCATCAGCGCCGACGGACCGAAGAATTTATATGATGCAGTGACCGTGGCCGCCAATGCTTCCAGCAAAGGGAGGGGCGTGCTGGTCTGTTTTAACGAAGGGATTTTTGACGGCCGGGACGTGGTAAAAATCAGTACCACCAAGCTGAATGCATTTGCTTCACCGAATACAGGTGCCCTCGGACAGGTCTATGATGGCAAGGTGGAATATTATTCAACTTCCATGCGGGAAGTAAATGTCGGTTCCCCTTTTTCCGTCAAATTAGATAGTAAGATCCCCAGGGTAGATATCGTTTATATGTATGCAGATGCTCCCGGTAGTCTCATCGATTGTGCGGTAAGCGATGGCGCCAAAGGCCTGGTGATTGCAGGCGTGGGGAATGGTAATTTCGACAAAGCCTATACAGAAGCGATTAAAGCGGCCGTCAAGAAAGGGGTGATTGTTTGCCGCGCTTCCCGATGTGTCAGCGGACGGGTCGTACTGGAAGATGAGATCAATGATAAGGAGCTGGGTACCATAGTCAGTGACGACCTCAATCCCCAGAAAGCCCGGGTATTGCTGATGCTGGGACTGATGAATACCAGCGATAAAGCAAAACTCCAGGAATATTATTTTAAATATTAAAATCAGGTACAGGTTTAAAAACATCTTGTATAGGATCCGGTTTCAAACCGGAGTAACTTCAGTTATTGATTATTCTGGTAATCGTCAACATATCTGATGGGTAAGCATGATGAATGACAACCATGTTTTAACGATCTAAATGACTCATCATGGCCGGCATAGTACTCGTTTTTCGTCAGCATCCTGAGCTTGCGATCTTTCTGACCCTGGCACTGGGATTTTTGATCGGGCGGTTCAGGATCGGCAGCTTCAAACTCGGAAGCATGCTGGGTACCCTGCTGGCCGGTATGCTCATCGGACAAATGATCATTACCATTCCCCCGGTTGCAAAAATCATCTTCTTTGATCTGTTCCTTTTTGCCACCGGGTATAAAGTGGGCCCGCAATTCTTCTACGGACTGAAGAAAGACGCATTGCCGCAGATCGTCATCACCCTGGTGATTTGCGTGACCTGTCTCGGCATGGCCCTGCTTGCTTCGAAAATACTGGGCTATGATGTGGGAACGGCCGCCGGCATGCTGGCAGGAGCGTTTACCGAATCCACAGTAATCGGCACGGCCGGTGAAGCCATTCAGCGGCTTGACATCAACGATGCGGAAAAACAAAGGCTGCTGAATAATATACCGGTTGCCTATGCGGTAACCTACCTGGTTGGCACAACAACCGTAGTCTGGTTTCTGTCCTCCATGGCCCCCAAACTGATCCGGGTAAACCTCCGTGAAGAAGCCCGCAGGATGCCGGAATTTTCTGAAGGAAACAGAGGAACGGTTGCGGGGATCAATTCTGCTTATGCAGATTGGTTGCTGAGGGCTTTTCGGGTAACATCAAAAAACTGGATCGGCGCTTCGGTATCAGCGATTGAAAAACAGGATCCCGACACCCGGATAATTATTGAGCGCCTGCGCAAGAACGGAAAAATTGCAGACCCAGAACCGGGTATGATCATCCAGGATGGGGATATTGCAGTAGTCGCCGCCAGACAATCAGTCATGCTGGAGAAACTGAATGATATCGGTCAGGAAGTTCAGGACAGGGAATTACTCGATTTCCCATTGGTAACATTAGATGTTATGATTTCCCAAAAAGAAGTTGCCGGAAAATCCCTTCGGGAACTGGCTGATTTGTATGGACAGGGCGTCATGCTCAAAAATCTGATACGCGGCCGGCAGGAAATGCCATTCCACCCTGCAACCATCATCCAGCGGGGTGATACCCTCCGGATCTTCGGACGGGACACAGACGTGGAAAGGACGGCTATACAACTTGGATTCAAGGAAAAAAGCAATGCGGATACCGATATTTTCGCGGTTGCCATGGGCATTGTACTGGGCGGACTGGTAGGCATTTTATCCCTGAAGGTTGGCGGCGTGGTCATTACCCTCAGCGCCAGCGGGGGTGCATTGCTGTTGGGTTTGATTTTTGGCTGGTGGCATTCAAAAACACCGGCTTTTGGAAGGATTCCGGATGCGGCCTTATGGATTTTTGATACCCTGGGGCTTGCCACTTTTCTGGGTATTGTGGGTATTACTGCAGGCCCGACATTTATTTCCGGTCTGAAACATACCGGGGTGAGCCTTGTTTTTGCCGGTGCGCTGGTGGCAGTTTTGCCGCATGTCTTCGGTTTACTCGCAGGTCGGTACCTGCTCCGGATGAATCCCCTGATATTGCTTGGTGCCCAGTCGGGCGCCGGTACAACCACCATTGCACTGAAGGCTTTGCAGGATGTATCCGGAAGTAAGATCCCCGTGCTGGGATATACGATTCCGTATGCCCTGGGTAATATTTTACTGACGGCCTGGGGGCCACTACTGGTTTCTTTAATGACATGAGGAGTAATTAAAAAATATAAAATGGAATTGACCGGGACCAAAATAACGGGAGTCCTGAAATCATTTTTCCCGATTGCAGACTGGCTCCCGAAATACCAGAAATCTTTTATCCGGTGGGACCTGATTGCAGGAATCACCCTGGCCTCCTTTGTTTTGCCTGAATCCATGGCCTACGCTACCCTGGCGGGGGTGCCTACTTATTTCGGAATCTATTGCTGTCTGGCAGGGGGTCTTTTATTCGCTTTGTTTACCACCTCCAGGCAGGTGGCGGTTGGCCCAACGTCATCCATATCCCTGATGATCGGCTCAACGGTCGCGGTGTTGTCGGGGGGAGATCCGCAGAGATGGGCTGAAATTGCCGGCTTAACCGCCCTGGTGGTTGCCGCCTTCTGCTTCATCGCATATTTTTTTAAACTGAGTTCCATCGTCAATTTTATCAGTGACAGCATCCTGCTGGGTTTCAAAGCGGGAGCAGCATTGTCCATCATGGCCACCCAGCTGCCCAAATTGTTTGGTGTGGAAGGGGGCGGCAGTAATTTCTTTACAAGGATCCGGACACTTTTGCAACATTTGCCCGATACCAATTGGACTGTACTGGCTTTTGGTGTCGCAGGCATGGCCATTCTCCTTGCAGGGGACGCGCTGTTAAAGGGCAAACCCGTTTCCCTGGTGGTCGTTATTGCAGCCATCCTGGTGATGTCTTTTACCAACCTGGTAACAGCCGGTGTACACATCACCGGGAAAATTCCGGACGGACTTCCTGCTCTCAGCAGGCCATCCCTCCGTTTCAGGGATGTGGATGGTGTGCTTGAACTGGCTTTTGCCTGTTTCCTGATGGGATACATTGAAACCATTTCTGCCGCCAGAACTTTTGCGATGAAAAATAATTACAGTATCAATCCAAGGCAGGAACTGTTTTCACTGGGAGCAGCCAATATAGCTGCCGCTTTTTCAAGCGCCTACGTGGTATCGGGCGGCTTATCACAGTCAACTGTAAACGAAAAATCCGGTGCAAAAACTCCCATGTCGCTGATCGTCTGTTCGATAACGCTTGGGTTGATCCTGGTGTATTTTACTTCGCTGTTAAAAAACCTGCCAGAGGTTATTCTTGCAGTCATTGTCTTACATGCCGTTGCAGGTCTGATCAAGATCAAAGAACTGAAGAGGATCCGGCAGCTCAACCGTATGGAGTTTAATATTGCGCTGATTGCCATTGCCGGTGTGCTGGTATTTGGCATATTGAAGGGTGTCATGATTTCGGTGATCATGTCGCTGATCCTGTTGATCAGGCGTACCGCCCATCCCGAAGTGGCCGTTCTCGGAAGAATTGGCGATACCCGTCATTACTCAGACACGGTACGCCACCCTGATAACATCCTCCTTCCGGGGATTGTTGTTTTAAGGATAGAATCTTCCATTCTTTATTTTAATGCAGAAAATATCCTGGACAAAATAAATCATCACCTGGCTTCACGGGGTCCCGGTACCAGACTCCTGGTTCTCGACCTTACGGCAGCACCTTATGTAGATGTCGCCGGTTCAAAAATGCTGT
>DHWT01000190.1:0-7953 GCA_002413325.1 Chitinophagaceae bacterium UBA5175
TTTATGTGTTGTCACGTTGTGAGGACAATCCCGCGGCAGCGCTGGGCGGCCGTACTTCCCGCATTGGAATTTCCGCCAGCCTGGACGGACTTCATTTTACTTCCTACAATCAACCCGTTCTGTATCCGGCCAAAGACAGTTTTCAGGTGTTTGATTTCCCCGGCGGCTGCGAAGATCCACGCATTGCCGAATCAGAAGATGGCCGGTACGTGCTGGCTTATACTTCATGGAACTATAAGGTCCCCCGTTTATCCATCGCTTTTTCAAAAGACCTGTTTCACTGGGAGAAAAAGGGGCCGGCTTTTGCAAAAGCTTATAACCACCGTTTTTTGGATACCGCCAGCAAGTCCGCATCCATGATCACAAAAATGGTCAATAACAAACCCGTGCTTGCCAGAATAAACGGCAAATACTGGATGTACTGGGGAGAACATTTTGTGAACCTGGCCTGGTCTGAAAATCTCTATGACTGGTATCCCCTGCTGGATTCAGCGGGATTTCTGAAAAAAACCCTGGCCACCCGGCCCCGTCTTTTTGACAGCGACCTGGATGAATGCGGTCCGCCGGCCCTTATAACGGATCAGGGCATTCTGCTGATCTATAACGGAAAAAATGCCAATGGGAAAGAAGCGGCCGACCCTTCCTTGCCGGAAGGAACTTATTCGGTTGGCAGAGTTTTATTTGATTTAAAAGATATGGAGACCGTTATCAGCCGCCCCGATAAACCCTTTCTGAAACCCACCCTGCCCCATGAGATCAGCGGCCAGTATGCCGCCGGCACCACATTCTCGGAAGGGTTGGTTTATTATAAAGAAAAATGGTTTTTATATTACGGAACAGCCGATTCTTTTGTGGGTGTGGCGGTTTCAAAATAAAAATATTAAAAAATTTTACTGTTAACCCAAATGAAGATTTTATTTTTATTGTAATACCGCCTAAATTTAAGGATGCGGGTACCTTCGTTCACCCCTTTGCAAAATGGCACCCGGCCACTTAATGAATTTCCATATGGTACGCGCAGTAATTACAGGTACTGGTTCCTATATCCCTCCGTTCATACAAACCAATCAGGATTTCGCCCAACATGAATTTTTCACTGCTGAAGGACAACTTCTTCCTTTGGATCCGAAGGAAGTGGTCAGTAAATTCAAAAAGATTACCGGTATTGAAGAAAGGCGTTATACGACAGACAACCTGAATGCTTCCAACATCGGTTACGAAGCCGCAAAAAAAGCCATTGAGGATAGTGGCACAGATCCTGAAACCCTTGACCAGATCATCGTGGCCCATAATTTCGGCAATGTCATTAAAGATACCATCCAGACCGCCGCCGTGCCTTCTCTGGCCAGTCAGCTGAAACATGCCCTGGGTATACGCAATCCGAATTGTATTGGCTATGATATTTTATTCGGATGCCCCGGCTGGCTCCAGGGCCTGATCCAGGCAGATGCATATTTCAAAGCCGGCATGGCAAAAAAGGCCCTGATCATCGGAACCGAAACGCTGAGCCGCGTCATTGATATGTACGACCGGGACAGTATGATTTACAGTGACGGGGCGGGAGCCGTTGTATTGGAAAGAAAAGAAGGGGATGAAAATTCATCGGGCATCCTGGCTTTTAAGGCGCAAACCCACAGTCTGGAAGAAGTGGATTATATCAATATGGGTATGTCCTATTGTCCGGGCAGCAATCCGGGCATCCGTTATTTGAAAATGAAGGGCAGGAAAGTGTATGAATATGCTTTAAAACATGTTCCGAATGCGATGAAAGCCTGCCTGGATCAATCCGGGAAATCCATTCACGATTTAAAAAAGATTTTTATCCACCAGGCCAACGAAAAAATGGATGAAGCCATCGTAAAAAAATTTTATCAGCTCTACGGCATTGAAACCCCCCCGGTAAACATCATGCCCATGAGTATCAGCTGGCTCGGCAACAGTTCGGTTGCCACCATCCCAACCCTGCTGGACCTGGTCCGGAAACACCAATTCCCTGAACATACGCTCTCAGCAGGCGACATCATCCTGTTTGCTTCCGTCGGCGCCGGTATGAATATCAACGCAGTTTGTTACCGGTATTAACGCTTTACGCCTAAAACTTAGCGTCTAAGGTTTTTGCGGGGCATCAGAAACAGACTACCTGCATTATTTCCTGTTTCTATTTCATGGAGTCAGCTGAAAAATGATATACACCCGAACCCACCTGCAACAATATGTAATCACCCTCCTTCCGGGCGACCGAGATTTCTTTCAGATCGCGTAAGGGCTTTCCATTTTCTGTAATGTTTTCAGTTGTTGCTGCGGGTATATAAATGCCGGCTGTGGTATTGGCAGGTATTTCAACGTCCAGGATAAATTTCCCATCTGCTATCTTCCAGAGTACATCCAGTTTACCATAACCCGTTTCAAGGCTGGCATGGGCGTAACTGAGATTTCCGCCCGGGTGCGGCCGGATCCTGATTTTTTTATAACCGGCACCTTCTTCATAGGTATCGAGGCCGGTGATATTGCGGTACATCCAGTCGCCAATCGCACCATAGGCATAATGATTGAAGGAATTCATACCCGGTGTCTGGAAACTGCTGTCCGGCTTCTCCCCGTCCCATCTTTCCCAAATGGTGGTAGCACCCATTTTAACGGGATACAGCCAGGAAGGATAGGTTTCCTGCAGCAACAATTTATAAGCGACCGTATCATAACCAAAGCGGCTCAGCACATGACACAAATAAGGAGTTCCTAAAAATCCTGTAGTCAGGTGATTGTTATAATCCTGGATATTACTCACCAGACGCTGTGCCGCCTGCGCCCTTAAATTTTCAGGAAGCATATCAAACTGAAGAGCCAGCACATAGGCGGTCTGTGTACCTGAAATCAGCCGGCCGGAAGACGTTACATATTCTTTCAGGAATGCTTCCTTCAAATGTTTCAGCAGGTCCGCATACAGCTCCGCATCACCGGGTTTATTAAGAATCTTCGCCGCATTCAGCAGCAGCTGGGTCGAATGCGCAAAAAAACATTGCGCAATGAAATATTTATCCGTTACGGCAGACCTTCCGTCATTATCATCCGCCGGACGGTAGAAAAGCCAGTCCCCAAAATGAAAACCGGTATTCCACAAATAATCTTTACTATGGCTTTGCATAAAGCCAACCCAGGCTTTCATACTGGCATACTGATCCTCCAGGATTTTCGCATCGCCATAGGCCAGCCACATATTCCAGGGAATAATGGTAGACGCATCAGCCCAGCCGGCGGAACCACCGGACCTCGGGCCCAATACATTCGGAATGACGAAAGGAACCATGCCGTCGGGCGACTGGTCCGCAGCCAGATCCTTCAGCCATTTGGTGAAGAAGTTATGGACATCCATATTATAAGAGGCCGTCCTGGAAAAAGCCTGTGCATCGCCGGTCCATCCCAGGCGTTCATCCCTTTGCGGACAGTCCGTCGGCACGTCCAGGAAATTTCCCCGCTGACCCCATTGTATATTATGCTGCAGCTGGTTCAGGAGCGGATTGGAACATTCAAACTGACCCGTAGGCTGCATATCGGAATACAGGGTGACTGCTGAAATATCTTCAGGTTTTATTTCACCCGGATATCCCTGTATCCGGATATAACGGAAGCCCTGGAATGTAAAATGCGGTTCAAAAAACTCCTCCCCCTTTCCATTGAGTATATAGATATCCCTTGCCCTGGCTGCACGCAGGTTTTCTGTATAAAAGTTACCCTCCTTATCCAACACTTCCGCATGATCCACGATCAGCTCATCTCCCGCTTTTCCGTTGACCCTGAATTGCGCCCATCCCACCAGGTTTTGCCCGAAATCAATGACCTGCTCCCCTTTGGGCGTTTTGAAAATCCGTACCGGATGAAAAACTTCATGCTTCCGGACCGGTTCATTATAAGTAGCCACCAGGTTGTTTTTCGCAATATCTTTTTCTACCGCAGGCTGCCACGCCCCGTCGTTGAACCCGATGGTATTCCAGCCGGGCTGTTCAAGCCGTGCGTCATCGGTTTCCCCGTTATAGATTTCTGAAACACGTATCGGACCTGCATCCGATGTTTTCCAGCCTGGGTCTGAAATGATCGTTTCCCTGCTGCCATCCGTATAATGAATTTCCAGTTGGAAGAGCAGGCCTAATTTCTTTCCATAGATATTTCTATTGTTATTCCATGCCAGGTTCGTGCGGTACCATCCGCTGCCCAGGGTTACCCCGATGGCATTATCCCCCTGATTCAGCAGAGCCGTTACATCATACACCTGGTATTGCAGCCGCTTATTGTAGCTGGTCCAGCCCGGCGTCAGAAAAGCATCTCCGATCTTTTTCCCGTTGATGAAAGCATCATACATGCCATGCGTGGTGATAAATACCGTGGCGGAATTTATTTTTTTACCGGCAGAAAATTTCCTCCTGAACCGCAGGGCCGGGCCATTCACTGTATCTGCCGCGCTTTCTGATTCGATCCATTTTGCTTTCCAGTCGGAAGGCTGTAATAAGCCCATTTGCCAGAATGCCCTTTCACTCCATGGAGAGGCCTTTCCCCGGTTATCCCAGACCCTGACCTGCCAGAAATAGGAAACTCCGGATTCCAGGGCGCTGCCGGTATACGGAACATATACGGATTGGGAACTCATCACTTTCCCGCTGTTCCAGAATTCATTATTATCTGATTTCCCCGATTGGATGACGACCCTTATTTCATAGGCCGTTTGCATGATATTCCTCTGTTCCGACACCAGCTGCCAGCTGAAACGCGGATTCAGGATATCCAGCCCTAGCGGATGGATCCGGTTCTCGCAACGGAGATTTTTTACAAACACCTGTGCAAACACGGTATGGGCGAGCAGTACGCTGGTTAGCAGGAGATAAAAAATTCTTTTCATGAGACTGTATTGAGCTTGTGATTTTTTATTGAAGCTACATCATTTCCAAAACCGGCAACGCTGATGGATCAGATCAATGTAAAGAAGCCCAGCCCCATCACGCCCATGGTATCATGCAAAAAGACCCCGATTCAAACTCCCTTCCACCCGAACCTTTAAAAAGCAAAGTATCCAAATGCATAAAAAAATCCCCGGTGCACTCAGGCTCCATAATATTGTAATTCTATAATATCCGTCGGCAAAGGGCCCGCATTCCATTGTTCATGGATGGCCATGGCAGCGCCCATCGCGCTGGCCTTGGCAATATTGGCGGCAAAAACCTCAACCGAGGGAAACGCTTCAGCCAGCAAATGCATGTAAACCGGATTCCTGCTGAAACCGCCATCCACAAATATCCTTTTAACACCCGGAGACATGATCCGGTTTGTGGAAATCCGCTGCTGGTCCATGATATCCATCAGGAGCCGGTGATAGGCCTCTTCAAAAGTTTTAAAACCAGACAGATCCCTTTGACCAAATACTGAAGCAGACACCGGTGAGGCCGCGCGATTCAAAACAGGCCGGTCTTCTACCAGCCGCAACTGCGCTATGATTCCCCGATCACAGGCAACAGCATGGTAATAATTTTTATTCTTCTGAAAATAATCAGCCAGCCTTTCCACCTGCTTTTCATGTTCATACCCGGCGAAAAGACGGGATGCTTTCACCGGCTGGCCCTTAAAGGTTAAATAACACAAACAGTCGTTCTGCAATTCGGCAATCGTGAGGGGATCGGAGTTGAAAGGATTCATGCTGATGCTCCAGGTTCCGGTGGATATCAGTACAAAGGGTTCAGCAAAACTTTCGAGGTATGGGATCATGGCAGCCGAACTATCGTGCAGACCGATGCCGGACAGGCAATGCGCCGGCAGGGTAGACGGGATCTTTCGATTCAATCCCGGCATCACCGGAAAAACCGTTCCGGAAGGGCGGACGGGTGGCAGTTTGTTAATGATGCCTTCCCGGTAAACCCATTCGTGGTAATAGTTCTGGGAAAAATTCCAAAGTCCGGTATGGCAGCCGATACTGGTAATATCTGAGCAGGCTTTACCTGTCAGCAGCCAGCCCAGATACTGGGGCAGGTGAAAAGAATATTTAATTTGGGCGAATATGTCCGGCTGTTCATATTTTAAACGGTACAACTGCAAGCCCGAATTCAGGCTGCCCAGTACCGGGGAGGCGGTCTGCATGGAAAAAACCAGTTCTCCTCTATACTGATTATAGAATTGCTCCTTTAATTTTCCGGGATAGGTTTTCAGGTAATTGTACAGGGGTGTTAAGGGTTCCCCTCCGGCACCAACATGCACGAAGCTGGCGCCATAGGCAGAAAAATTGATAGCACGTATTTCCACATCGACCGCCCCCTTTGATTCAACCAGGACTTCGCCAATCCATGCATTCAAAAGATCCAGGTCTTCGCAGGGATATCCGTCTTCATCCTTTGTTTCAGCCAGTGTTCGGCTGTCTTCCCAAATGATATTGTACAACGCATCGAAGAGGAATAACTTTTTATTGGTTTTCCCGACATCCAGTATGGCAATTACAGGCGTTGATGGCATGCTCCCGGTAAATGGCAATCGTTATAGAATATGCCAAAATAACGAATTACCCAGGAGTGGGAAATATATTTATGATAAACTTCAGTTCCCGGACTGTTTAATAAAATTTGACCAGGGCAATGCGCCCGTAATCCTTCAGTGCACCATCACTCATAAATTCGATATCCCCTCCCGCAGAAAGCACTTTCTCCATCACGTCATCCACCGCATCCTTAATGTAAAATGGATGATTCATATTGAAATCTTCCTTGAAAATAATCTCCGGTTCCGGGCCCTGCTGGGCGGGATACATAAAATTTTTTTCGACCAGTAATAAACGGCAGTTTTTTTGCGTAGCGGCCTGCCATACCTGTTTCATACCGTATTCCAGTTTTTTATCGCTCATGGCTTCTTCAAGCTGCAGTAACAAAGCCTTTTCTTTCATTTCCTGCCAGTGGCTGATATACGGATTCATCACTTCACGGATCTCTTTTTCTGAAGCATCCAGGTAGTTCCCGTGTATAAACTGGACCAGGCTTTTATGATTCCGGGAAATTTTATTGAAATACCCCAGCACTTTTTCGGCGCCCATTACAAAAACCGGCAACGGGTACGCATTTAAAATCAGGGTGAGATCCTGGTCCATATGATGAAGAAATTTATCAAGCAATTCTTCCTTATACTTTATCGGATCGGTAAAATTCGCCACTTTCTCGGGGCTGTCTTTCTGATTTGCATGTATGTCCTCCGGCAGGTCGGTCTTGATTAGTATAAATTTGGAGCAATTGCCCAGGTAAATTTTGGAGGAGTTGGCACTCAGCAGGAGGACCAGGTATTGAATGGTCTGCTTTTTACTGTATACCAGGTCCCGGATCTCAAAGGATTCATCGATGATGATTTTTTCGTTTACGGCAATATCCAGGTAAAATACTTTCTCAACGATCGGCGAAACAAAAATCGCCAGTGCCTTCCTGCCGGTTGTAAAATTGAGGTTTTTGATCAGGTTCTGCAGTTTCAAAATCACCGGCATGGCTTTCTCCGCCGGATAATTTTTTATCAGTTCCGCCTCCACTTTCTCCTGTATCACCTTCAGCTGGTAGTCCAGTTCTTCCCTTATTGACATAAAAGGTTCAAAGGGCAGGATGATAGAAACCGCCGGGAGGTATTTTATGGCCCCGAAAACTTCCTGTTCTTCTTTGGAAATATGGATATTCATAAAGCAGGTTTTCTATCAAAAGGTACTTTGGAATACCGTATGGCAGAATGACTTCCGTCAGCCGTAAAACTGATAGCCATCATGCCGGCAAAAATATATAGCTGATAAGAGGGCTGTTCACATTAAATTCGTATTCCGGTAATTTTCCCTTAATAATTCCCGGTTACATTCGTAACCTGATTCTTCACTTTTTAATTGAATGATATGCCAAAATTCACCACCTCCATCCGGCTTCTGAAAGCCACCGAAAAAGATTATGTCCAATTATACCG
>DHWT01000190.1:8174-9754 GCA_002413325.1 Chitinophagaceae bacterium UBA5175
TGAAAGCCACCGAAAAAGATTATGCCCAATTATACCGGGAAATGAAAAAGAATGATTTTAACCCGGTCAGCCGGAATGAAAAGCATCATCCCGCCGGAATCACTTCCACTTTTAATTCAACCCGGTATAAGAGTTTGTTCGATACAACGTCAGCCGTTTCACAGGCGGCTGCTACTACCGGTAGAAAATATTCTTTTACAGTTATTAAAGAAAAAGCCAAACCGGAAGCCTAAATACATATCTGATGAAATACCTGTTTTTACTTTGCGCAGCGTTCTGTAGTTTTCATTTTTCCCTCGCTCAGGCAGATACCGTTGCAAAGCGGATTCAGCTGCCAAACGGATGGAGCCTGACTCCCCTGGGCAGATCTGTGCTTTTGGGCGACCTGCCCCTGAATATGGTGGTCTCTCCTACAAAAAAATATATTGCAGTAACCAATAACGGGCAGAGCACCCAGTCGGTCCAGCTGATCGATCCGGCCAGCGGCAGTCTGCTTTCCGAACGGATCATCCCTGAAAGCTGGCTCGGCCTCGCTTTCAGTTCAGACGAACATTACCTCTACGCATCCGGTGGAAATGACAACCTGATCGTGAAATACCGCATAACCGACGACCGGCAGTTAGTGGAAGAAGACCAGATTAAACTCGGGGAAAAATGGCCGGTGGAAATTTCACCGGCGGGTATCCAGGTGAATGATAAATCAAAAACGCTGTATGTGGTAACCAAGGAAAACAACAGCCTGTATGTGGTGGATCTGAAAAGTAAAAAGTTCCAGTCATTCCCCCTGGGCGCCGAAGCCTATACCTGTCTGCTTTCGAAGAATAAATCCGAACTCTATATTTCAGTCTGGGGCGGAGGAAAGATCCTGGTATTCGACACCTGGAAAAAACAGATCACAGACAGCATCGTAGTGGGTGATCATCCAAACGATCTTTGTCTTTCCGGGAATGGCCGTACCCTGTATGTAGCCAATGCCAACGACAATTCAGTATCGGTAATTGATATAACCAACCGCAGGGTGCTCGAAACCCTCGATGCAGCGCTCTATCCGGGCTCCCCCGGCGGATCAACCACCAACGGGGTGGCATTAAGTGAAAATGACAAAACACTCTATATCGCCAACGCGGATAATAATTGCCTGGCTGTTTTTGATGTGAGCCATCCGGGTTCCAGCCGGTCAATCGGTTATATCCCGGTCGGCTGGTATCCAACGGGCGTAAAACTGATTGGCAACAAGGTGTTTGTTTCCAATGGAAAAGGATTTACTTCCCTTCCCAATGCCGGGTATAAACCTTTTGATACCAGTCACGCGAATATAACTTACCAGCATGCCGTTGTCAAAACAGGTTATATCGGCGGACTGTTTACCGGAACGCTGAGTATGTTTGATGAACCCTCCGTCGAAAAGCTGAATGAATACTCCAGGCTGGTTTATGAAAATACCCCCTACCATAAAGACAGGGAACTGACGGCGCACGGAGAACCCGGCAACCCGGTACCCATGAAGATCGGGGATTCCTCACCCGTTAAATACGTTTTTTATATTATCAAGGAAAACCGGACCTACGACCAGGTGCTGG
>DHWT01000018.1:0-33471 GCA_002413325.1 Chitinophagaceae bacterium UBA5175
GAAATTCCGGTGGGCAGCCACTCCCGGTTTTTCTTCCCGGAATGGATTAACGAATACCCGGAATCAGGTAATCCAGGCTGTCTCCCCGGAAGTCATGCATACGGTAAACCACAAAATACCTCACACAGTATCCATTCCGGTATTGCGGAATCCGGATGGAATCTCCCACCTGTGCAAATTCGGTTTTCAAACCGGGGCGGGGAGGTCCGTAATAATTGGAAGGGTAGATAAAATACGCATCGGAGCCCGGTTTTAAACGGGGACGGCGCTGATTCAGCCAGGCAAAATGATGAATATCGTTGAGGGGGCCGAAAACGAGCAGGTTGTGATGATAGGGGATACCATAATAATGGTCCAGGTGTCCGGCCGGGAACCAGTAATCCGAAATGAGCGTGGCCCCGGGTTTCATGTTACCGGATTTGATATCTGCCTGGTATAATGAATCAAAACGGCGGGGGGACGATTTCCACCCGCTCATATCCAGCGTGATATCTCCTTTACCGAGGTTTTGATCCTGGCTGCTTCCAATCCGGAAGGGTAAAAACAGGATGCCCCATACGCCAGCGGTTACGATTCCGCCATATACCCAGCCTGCTGCTCTGAGCCATGCAGGGAAGTTCACGGGTGGGGTTTTTTCATCCAGCCAGCAGGCTGCCAGCAACATGAGCGAAAGGTAGGCAGGTCCTGACCAGTGGGGAAGGGTCTCGTTAAACAGGGAGGTCCATAAAAGAACCCCGATCAAAGGGAGGCTGAGCCAGAGAAACAGGGGATAAATTCCCGGGAGCTGTTTTGTTTTTTTTCTGGCAATCGCATACAGGGTCAGGGTATAAAGAATGAAGTTCACCGGGTTGCTGTAAAAAACAGAACCCAGAACCTGCTGCAGAAAATGGTCCCAATCCGGTTGATTCCCCAGAAAACGAATCCTGCTCTGGTGATAGCTGTAGGTTATAAAATGATTTTGGAGGTTCCACCAGTAAATCGGAAACAGGATGCCGAGGCTGATGACTCCGGATATCCAGAGCATGGGCCATTTCAGCAGGTCCCTGCGATGAAAAATAATATAAGCACCAAAACCCAGCCATAGGAAAATGCCATGCACTTTGCTCATGATGCATAATCCGATACTGATGCCCAGTAAAATGAAAAGAGAAGCATGGATTTTTTCTCCGGGTTTATTTTCCAGTATCCGGATCATAAAATAGATGCCCAGCAGCCAGAAAAGCACCTGGGGGGAATCCGGAAGAATAAATGTGCCTGCAATGACGGACGTATAAAAAGAAGTACTGTAGAGCATGGAGGCGATCCAGCCGGTACGTTCCTGGCGGAGCCGGCTGCCGATTTTGAATATCAGCCAAGTGCCGCCGGCGGCGCAAAGGATGGAACCCAGACGTATAAAAATTTCATGCTGTAAAAAAAGATTGCCTGTGGTCAGGCGTATCAGCAGGGCCACCATGGGCGGGTGATCAAAATAATTCCATTGCAGGTGCCGGGCATAGGTTTGATAGTAAACCTCATCATTACCCAGTTCCAGGGAACCCGCCACTACCATACGGAGCAGGGAGCTCAGAATAATCAGTAACCCGATTTTTTTATTGAAATTCAAAACAGGATGTTACCGCAATTTAACGGATTGTGTCTCGTATCCGGCTTTCGGGAATTTTTTCTCGAAAACTTTTAAAGGGATGAGTACATAGACAGCCATCGAAGTGAGAACCCCGAAAACGGAACCGGCGAGTACATCTACAGGAAAATGCTGTGACAGGTAGATTCTGGAAAAACCGGTGAGGGCGGCGATCATGAAAAAAAAGATACCGGATCTCCTGCCCGGAACATAAAGGGCTAACAGGGCGGTGAGTGCAAAAATTGTGGTAGTATGCCCCGAGGGGAAGCTGCTGGAACCCGTTCCGGTAACTCCATTGATACAATGGATCACCTGGGATCCGAAATAAGATTTGGGCCTGGGACTGTAAACCAGGTGCTTGAATACCTGGACGAGCAGGCCTGAAACGAGGAAGCTGATTCCTATCTGAAGTGACCATCCGAATTTTTTCCGGATCAGCATAAAAACCATCAGCCCGATCACAAACAATCCGTTGCCCAGGTTGGTAAATAAAGTAAAGAAATAATCGAAGAATTTAGAATGAAATTGATTGATGAACAGGAAGCCGTCCGGTTTGCTGATAAAAATGCAAAAAGCGGATAAAAGAATGAAAAAGAGGAGACTGTTGATAAAGTATAAAGGATTCCTTTTTAAAGCGCCCGTAAGGTTTTTCATTATAAGGTGATGGATGTACACTACAAAGGTAAAAATGTCTTGTTCTAACCCGGTTAAATTCCAGTTAATTATGGGTTAATTAATCATTCCCAAATGTTGAACCCAGTAAATTTCTGATAGGGAACGGGGTTTCCGCAGATGCGTTCGTATTTTCACGGGCATGAGAGTTCTTCTTTTCCAGTTCGTATGGATGTTCACGCTGTCAGGTTTTGTAAAAAGTCAGTACAAAACAGACCCCCTCATGGAAAGAATCCTGCAAGGGGATACCAGTTCCATATTAAAGAAAATAATCCGTGAGCCGGAAAAGTACCGCATTCAGATCATCTATACACAAATTGACCGGGATGCCGGCAACTGGCCGGTTTTTACAAATTACTATTATCATGTATCCAGGGATCTCTATTTTTATCCGGCTTCCACTGTCAAACTGCCGCTGGCCCTGCTCTCCCTGGAGAAGCTCAACCGTATGCCTGTACTTGGAGTGGATAAATTCACCCGGATGCAGTACGACAGCAATTATTCCGGGCAGCAGGTATTAGTAAAGGACAGCAGTTCCGAAACAGGGTATCCTTCCATTGCCCAGTTTATCCGCAAGGCATTTTTAATTAGTGACAATGACGCCTTTAACCGGATGTATGAATTCGTAGGCCAGGAAGCACTGAACCGGCGGTTGCATTCGATGGGATTTCAGGATACGCGGATTGTGCGTCAGTTCATGCCGTTGACCGAGTCCGAAAACCGTCATACCAATGCTATCAGATTCCTGGACAGCGGAGGCGGTCTCATTTATTTGCAGCCGCCTGCATATAATAAAGATTCCTTTGAATTCTTACCGCCGGCAAAAATCGGAAAAGGATATCTGGATGCCTTCGACAGCCTGGTCAGTAAGCCAATGGATTTCACACGCCATAACCGGATTCCCCTGGAGGACCTGCAGCAAATCCTGCAGTCGGCTCTGTTCCCCTTATCCGTTCCGCAGACAAAACGGTTTCACCTGAACCCGGCCGACTATTTGTTTTTGTATCAGTATTTATCCCAGTATCCTTCTGAAACACCCTATCCAAAATATGATACAGCGGCATTTTTTGACAGCTATGCGAAATTCTATTTTCTTCAGGGCGGACACCAGATTCCGGATTATATCCGCGTCTTTAATAAAGCCGGATGGGCCTATGGCTTCCTGACCGATGTTTCCTATATAGTGGATTTTAAAAATCATATTGAATTCATGCTGACCGCTACCGTATATGCCAATGAGGACGGCATACTGAATGACAACCAATATGAGTATGAAACCGTCGCCCTCCCTTTTCTGTATCGTATCGGGCAGGATATCTATCAATATGACCTGCACCGCAGGAGGAAACACCAGCCGGATTTAAAAGCATTTACACTGAAATATGAACACCGGGATCCGAGGGATACGCGTCCTTCCATTAAAGACGTGGATAATTAAAATGAAAAAACCCCGCATTGCGGGGTCCTTTCATTGAAAAGGGGTTGCTTATAATGTGGTTACTACAAAATTCTCAGATACTTTACTTTTTACTGAAAACTTGCGTTCAACCTGTTCCTTAGCCGTACGGATCACAAATGTCGGGTTCATTTCAGAATCTTCTTTTGCTATACGGATATTTTTTTCGAAATGAATGTCATTATAAGCATTCTGGTACACAATTTCTCCCGCATCATTTTTAACGATGAGCCAGAATTTTTCACCTGTTTTGTTTTCAAATTCCAGATGGAATACCAGGCTGTTTTCGGTTACTCCGACAAAATTTACAGTTACCTGTTTGTCGGCCGGGCTGATCATTTTTTCAATGACCGGGGCTGCGTGAAGCTGGGCAGAACCAAGTGATAAAAGGGCTGCTGCTGCGAGTACCGATGCCGATTTCTTAAGATTAAAGTTTGCGATTACTGGTTTCATAATGTGACGATTTAATAGTGAAAAAATAATAGACAAAAAATTTGAACGGCAAGAATCATCAGGAATTATGGCAGTGATTTCGGGGCAAACGTGTGTGGAAAAGCAATCTGGGACCCGATCCGGATGGATATATTTTTATTCAATCCCAGAGCAAATATAGAAAGGTTTTAACAGCATCGAAATCCGATATGGACTGTTTTCATCATGGCTAAGTATGAATATGGAATGTTAAAACCCTTGTCTGGCAAGGGTTTTAATCGATTTCTTCAATGATGACCAAGGCCCGGATATGACCGGAATATTACCAGATTTTAACACGCAAACTATCCGGCCTGTACATGGAATCCGTTGGCTGAACCTGGAAAGCCGCATAAAAGGAAGGCATATTGGATACGGGGCCATTTACGCGCCACTCCGGTGTTGAATGCGGGTTGGTAAGTGTCATGTTGATCAGTCTTTCCCTGCGTATTTTCATTTTCCATACCTGTGCTGTTGAAAGGAAAAAGCGCTGGTCGGGTGTGAGTCCGTTCATTTTCTCATTACCCTTACCCTGCGGGGTTTTTTTGAATGCTGCATAAGCAATGGCCAGTCCCCCGTTATCAGCAATATTTTCCCCTTCCGTCAGATTCCCGTTGAGATGGAAGGTATCTGCCGCAACATACCCGTTATACTGGTTAATGATATTTTCTGCGCGTTGTTTGAATCTTTTCGCATCTTCAGGCGACCACCATTCTTTCAGATTCCCGTCTGCATCATACTGACGTCCCTGGTCATCAAATCCATGCGTGATCTCATGGCCGATCACGAGGCCGATGGCTCCGTAGTTCACGGCATCGTCGCCGGAGGAAAAATAAAATGGTGGCTGCAATATACCTGCAGGGAAATTGATATTATTCTGTGTGGGATCATAATACGCATCAATGGTCGGCGGGGTCATCTGCCACTCAGAACGGTCAACCGGCCGCCCTATTTTTGCAATGGCCCTGTCATATTCGTAACGGGAAGTGGTGCGGATATTAGCAATGATATCGTCCGGGCTGATCTTCAAAGACGAATAATCTTTCCAGTGGTCCGGGTACCCGATTTTTTTTACAATGGCGTTCAGTTTTACGAGGGCTTTCTGTTTGGTGGAATCGCTCATCCAGTCGAGATGCTGAATTCTTTCCGCATAAGTGGCCATAATATTATCCACAAGCCGCCCGATTCTTTCTTTATCGGCCGGCAAAAAATATTGCTGCACATAAATCCGGCCCAGGTTATCACCCAGTTGTTCGTCAACCAGGGTAGTCATGCGTTTCCATCTTTCATTCATTTGTTTCTGGCCGGTCAGCAATTTATTGAAATTGAACTTTGCATCCACAAAATCATGAGGCAGGTAATCGGCATCGTCGCTGACAACATGAAAACGCAGGTAGTTTTTAATGGTTTCCAGCGGTGTTGTATTCAACAGGCGGTTTAATCCTTTATAAAATCCGGGTTGCCCGACAAGGATTGTATCTGCGGAAATGCCGAAAACAACCAGCAGTTTCTTTATTTCCGGGCTGGAGACAACGGTTATTTTATGGTAATTGGCAATGGGATCCCTTAACTCAACAGGTGTATTGGAAATCTTTGCCATGGCTGTTTCCAGGTCAAACACCGATTTGGCTGATTTTGCCGATTCGGCAGGTGACTGGCCCAGGAGGGTAAATATTTTTGTTATGTAGGCCAGATAGGCTTCCCGGATTTTCAGGGTGGTGGTATCATTCTTGAAATAATATTCCCGGTTTGGCAATCCGAGCCCGCCCTGGTCAAAATGGGCGGCATTGAGCCTGCTGTTCCTGTCATCCGCACTTACATAGAATGAAAAGAAGGGAGCGTAGTTTATGGAATATTCTTTCGCAATTTCATGAAAAAGTCCGGCTTTGTTTTGAATGGCAGATATGCTGTCCAGTTCGGGTTTAACCGGCAGATAACCTTTCTTCTCTATTCCTCCGGAATCCATGGCACTGGCAAAAAAGGCGCCGGTCTGCCGGGCAGGGGAACCCGCAGGGGCATTTGAACTCAGGGAAAGGGAATCCAGGATTCTGTGTAAACGGCTTAAGACCGTGTCGTGCAGGGTGGAGGATGCGCCCCAGGCAGACTGGGCAGGAGGGATTTCTGTTTTTCTCAGCCAGCTTCCGTTGGCAAATAAATAAAAATTGGATTGCGGTCTTTCGGAAGAGTCATGTGAAGAAATATCCAGCGGATCCACCTGGTCGGCTGTCGCATTTGAATTCACCTGCGTCTGGCAGGCGCCCAGTATCAGGGTAAGGGCAAAAAGCCCCGGGAAAATCAGTTTCATATCCATTTTTTCAAGGTTGTGAAATTAACAATAAATCAATCCTTTATAGAGTGATTTTGACAAACGGTTTCAACCCGGTAAAAATATTTTACGGCTGGAACGTATAATTAAACAAACGTTTAATTAGTTTTGCGCTATGAAACCTGACTTATCCTCCAAACAACTCCAGTTACTCGATACCGCCGAGTTGTTATTTTCCAAAAAGGGATTTGACGGTACTTCCGTTCGTGATATTGCCGAAGCAGCCGGCATCAATACGGCTATGATCTCCTATTATTTCGGGTCCAAGGAAAAACTGATGGAGGAGATTTTTGAAAGAAAGAGCATGAACATCCGGGAAAAAGTGGATAACCTGATCAAAGATGAAACCATGGATCCGCTGGAGAAAATGTATAGCCTGGTAGACACCTATATAGAAGGCATTTTACAACGCAAGCGTTTTCACCGTATTCTTTTATGCGAACAGATCATCAACCAGAATCCGCATATCATCGGGATGATGGAAAAAATGAAAACGAGGAATTCAGAATGTATGAACGACCTGATCCGGCTGGGACAGAAAAAGGGAATGTTCAGGAAAAATATCGACATCCCCATGCTGACCAACACCCTGGTCGGTACGGTTTCACATACATTGCTTACCATGGATTTTTATAAAAACTATCATCACCTGGAATCGATGAAGGAGGAAGAGTTTGAACGCCTCCTGAAAAAGAAATTATCAGTCCATATCAAAAACATTTACAAAGCCATTTTAACTCATGAATTGTAGAATTCCTTTTCAAGTATGGGTACTTGTTCCGCTTTTATTCTTATCCCGTTCCGGGTATACTCAGGATACTGCGCGTAAAATTTCCCTGGACGAAGCCATCGGTCTCAGTATCAAAAACAGTAAATCCCTGCGCGCAGCGCATGCCCGCGTTGCGCAGGCTGCTGCCAGCTTGACCATTGCCAGGCAGAATCAGTTGCCTGATTTAAAGGTGAGCGGTTCGTACCTGCGGCTCACGCAGCCTAATATCAACATGTATAGCAAGACCGGCAGCGGCGGCGCGCCGGCCCAGCCGGTCGAAATTAACCAGGCGGCTTACGCCATGGCTAATCTGAGCCTGCCCGTTTTTTCCGGCCTACGCGTCCAGTACGGCATCCGTTCCTCCGAATACCTGGAGAAGGCGGCTGTTCTCGATGCGGACAGAGACCGGGAAGCCGTTATCCTCAATGCGATCGAAGCGTTCAGTAACCTCTATAAAGCCAGGGCCAACGAAAGAGTAATCCTGGAAAACCTGGCCCAGTCCAGGTCGCGGGATGTGGATTTTGCGAACCTCGAAAAAAACGGCCTGCTGGCCCGCAACGATAAACTGAAGGCATTGCTGCAAACGGCCAATATCGAACTGGCACTTGCTGATGTGGAGAATAACATGAAGCTGGCCACGGTCAACATGAATATCATGCTGGGATTACCGGAAGAAACCCGGCTGGTGCCGGATTCGTCCAGCCTGGTGAAACCGGACGACGTCAAAAGTCTGGTGGACTACGAGCAACTCGCCCTGCAAAACCGTAAAGACATGCAGGCTATTGAATACAGAAAAAAGGCGTCGCAGACGGGAATCAAAACAGCGAAGGCGGATTACTTTCCTTCTCTGGCCCTGACCAGCGGGTATATTGCTGCGGACATCCCCAATTTTATAACGATCACCAATGCCCTGACTTTCGGTGTCGGTCTCTCTTATAATGTTGCTTCCCTCTGGAAAACCAATGCGCATGTTACAGAAGCGAAAGCGAGACTGGCTGAAGTTCAGGCCAATGAAGAAGCACTGAACGAAGATATCAGGCGGCAGGTGAACCAGGCTTATCAAGCGCTGATGACAGCCAATAAAAAAATTGAAGTCACCCAGGTTTCCATAGAGCAGGGAAAAGAGAATTATAAGATCGTAAAGAACAAATACGATAACAACCTGCTCACGGTAACCGATCTGCTGGATGCCAATGTACTCATGCTGCAAAGCCAGATCAGCTATGAAGTGGCGAAGGCGGATGCTCTCGTGGCCTACAATGCATTATTGGAAAGGGCTGGTATACTTGCGTCCACCCGGAATATAAAATAATCAACTCTTAATTATTAAGTTTTATGGCAACAGCAAACGAAAATGTTGGACAGGCACCTAAAAGAAGTAAGGTATTTCTGATCATACTTATTGCCCTGGTCGTTGCAGGTACCTGGTTTGGAATCAGCAAATGGCATCACGCGCAATTACATGCTGAAACAGATGATGCCCAGGTGGAAGCCAACATCAGCCCGATCATTCCGCGTGTATCAGGTTATGTAAAGGAAGTGCGTGTGTCGGATAACGAGGTGGTTAAAAAAGGGGACACCCTGCTGGTACTGGACGGCCGTGACCTGCGCATCCGGTTGGAACAGGCCCAGGCCGCGCTGGCAACTGCCGAAAGTAATTTGTTGTCAGCGAAGGCATCAACAGCGGCCGCACGTTCCAATATCGGCACCAGTGAACATGCTGCGCTCGCCATCGATGCGGAGATTGAAAAGGCAAAAGTGACCGTATGGCAGAGTACTCAGGAATTCAACCGGTATGCGAACCTGATCCAGGATCATACTATTACACAGCAGCAATATGAGGATAAACTTGCGGCAAAAGAATCAGCGGAAAAACAACTGCAGATCCTGCAACAGCAGAGGAAACAGGCGGTAAGCCAGACAAATGCCGTCAGCACCCAAAGCCTGGCCACCTCTTCCCAGATCAGTATTGCCATGGCAACCATCAAACAAAGACAGGTGGATGTGGATGATGCTATGCTGAATTTATCGTATACCGTGATCACTTCCCCGGCAGATGGCATGGTATCCAAGGTGAATGTGCAGGTTGGCCAGTTTCTTACGGCAGGCCAGTCTACCTTTAGCGTTGTACTCGGCAGGAATTTATGGGTTGTGGCGAATTACAAGGAAACGCAATACAGTAAGATCAAAGTCGGGCAAAAGGTGATCGTCGAGGCTGACGCGATACCCCATCATGATTTTGAAGCCAGGGTGGCTTCCTTTTCACCCGCTACCGGTGCCCGTTTTGCCTTGTTGCCGCCGGATAATGCCAGCGGGAATTTTGTGAAAGTGGTGCAGCGCCTCCCCGTTAAAATTGAATTCACCAATCCGCAGGATTCTGAACTGGACCGCCTGAAAGCAGGTATGAATGTCAATGTCGATATTCATATCGGGAATTAGGTTTTAAGAAAATTCTTATTATGTCAAAAGCATTCTCGCCCGATTCCCTGGTTGAATACGGTTCAAGGCGGGTGATCATTACCATTACCGCCATCATTTGTACGTTGCTGGAAATCATTGATACGACCATCGTCAATGTGGCGCTCAATGATATGCGCGGCAACCTGGGTGCGACGTTGACAGAAGTCGCCTGGGTGATTACAGCATATGCGATCGGGAATGTGATCATTATTCCCATGACGAGCTGGCTCTCGATCCAGTTTGGCAGGCGAAATTATTTTGCAGCCTCCGTCATGATCTTTACAGTCTGCTCCTTTCTCTGCGGAAATGCGAACGGTATCTGGGAGCTCGTATTATTCCGGTTTATGCAGGGGCTGGGCGGCGGTGCCCTGCTGGCTACTTCGCAAACCATCATTACCGAGGTATATCCGCCCGAAAAAAGAAGTATGGCCCAGGCCATTTATGGATTGGGTGTCATTGTAGGGCCGACGCTCGGTCCTCCTCTGGGCGGATATATCGTTGAAAATTATTCATGGCCTTATATATTTTATATAAACATTCCTATCGGGGTCATCGCCACTCTGCTTACCCTGCAGTTTGTGCGCAATCCCAATTACGGTACCAAAAGTACAGGCAGGGACATTGACTGGCTGGGTATTGCCCTGCTTGCCGTGTCTGTCGGGTCACTTCAGTATGTACTGGAGAAGGGACAGGACGATGACTGGTTTTCAAGTTCAGCTATTGTCATACTTGCCTGCACCGCATTTTTAGGCGCCTTCTTTTTTATATGGAGGGAACTTACGTTCAGAAATCCGATTGTCAATCTGCGTGTGCTTAAAAACGGAAACCTGCGTATCGGAACCGGGCTCACTTTTTTACTGGGGTTCGGTTTGTATGGTTCCACATTTATTATCCCGGTATACACACAGAGCACCCTGGGCTGGACGGCATTTCAATCCGGTATGCTCATGGTTCCGGCTGCCCTGACCACCGCATTCCTGATGCCGGTCATTGGCAAGATACTCAGCAAGGGTGTTCCCCAGCAGTTTCTGGTTTCGATGGGCATGTTGTTTTTTGCCATATTCTGTTTCTGGGGTTATTTTATACTTACCAACAGTACACCGGAGCAAAATTTCTTCTGGATGCTGGTAACACGCGGCGTGGGTTTGCCCATGTTATTCATTCCCATTACCAGTTTGTCGCTGAGTACACTGAAAGGGCCTGAAATCGGCCAGGGTGTTGCATTTACGGGCATGATGCGGCAGGTGGGCGGATCGTTCGGCGTCGCGCTCATCACAACTTTTATGGCCCGTCAGAACATGTTTCACCGGAGCACGCTCGTGAGTAAACTGAGTGTAGATGATCCGGCCGTCATGTCCCGTGTACACGCCATGCAGCAGGGTTTTATCGCAAAGGGCATGCCTCCCAATGTGGCCCTGCAGTCGGCATATAAGGCACTCGATTACGCGGTAACTGGCCAGGCGAATGTGTTATCATATATGGATGTCTTTTATTACCTGGGTATTTTATTCCTGGTCTGCATTCCTTTTGTATTGTTTGTTAAAAGAAGCAAACAGAAACCGGCATTGTCGGAAGCCATGCATTGATCAACTGACATAAAACAAAAAACCCCGGTTTACCGGGGCTTTTTTTATCCGAAAACAAACAAACAATCTATTGTTTAATGAATTTGGCTGCCAGCGTTTTTCGGTTCGTGATATTCACCTGGATGGTATACATACCGGCTGCCAGTGAGTTGATATTTAAAGATTCTTCAAATATTTCCGTAGATTTTCCTGACTGGTTCGTCAGCACCACCCTTCCATTCATATCATAGATATTCATCCGCAGCTTCCCGTTCACCGGGCTGGTGATCCTGCTCTGGATCAGGTCATGTGCGGGGTTTGGGAATACGGTCAGCTGGTCACCCGGTCCGGAAGGCTGATCCACCGCGATTTTAACTAGGGCGGAAGACGTGGCTCCCAGGTTGTCAGTAACCGTCAGCCGGAATTCATACAGGCCGGGTTCGAGATGGGTAATGTCCACTTCGGAACTATTCATCGAGGACGCAATGGCGGTATTGGGTCCGCTGATTTGCTGCCATTGGTACGAAGTTATCATTCCATCCGGATCATAGGAACGGGAAGCATTCAGCAGGTAGGGACCGGCAGGCAGATAGATCGTTGTATCTGGTCCCGCAAGGGCTACCGGTAACTGGTTCTCTTTATTTACAGCCGGGTTAACGGTAATGAGTACCTGGTCTGTACCGGATGCTCCGCTGTTATCGGTTACGCTAAGTTGAAAGGTATATACACCCGGAATGAACCCCGTCACGACGGGGCCGGCTGTATTGGCGTTGCTGATTGTGACTGCGGCGGGACCTGAAATCAGGACCCAGGAAAATGCACTGATGGTTCCGTCGGGATCATAAGATGCCGATCCATTCAGGGTTACTGTGCCGGTTGGTGCCGTAATGGTTTGCGCAGCACCCGCCACTGCTACCGGCGGTTGATTGGGCGGGGGCGGAATGATCGCGCCGCTATGTTGCACTGCACCGATGTCATAAGCTCCGGTCCGGGGATTGTGGTAGTAATCGTCCTGAACCAGCGGAAGGATGAGCCCCTTTCCCAATACAGGACTGTTGGAAACGGGAATACCCGTAACCGGATCCACAACGCCATCGGGCTTGTCAAAATACATATTATTGGATGAATCGGAAACCCAGGTGCCGTTGGACTGATTCATAGTGATGGGAGGTTTTCCGCGGGTCGTCAAATTAAAGCCCAGGTTGTTTCTTGTTTGACAAATATATGGCTGAGCATAAATTCCAACCACGGCTAACGCTGCCCAGTAACCGATATTATCTCCTTTATTTCCGGAAGTATTATTAAATATATAACAATTGCCTCCGGTCACATACTGCGTGAACTGGGCCGGGTCCATGCGGGTGTCCAGAGAACCATATAGCATACTATTGAGATCAATATTATTATAGAAATAGGTATTGCCGACAGATTTCAATCCCGTATTCCAGATCCGGAGTATATAACCCCGCCCGCCGGTCCTGTAAATATCATGGATGGCACCGTTGCCAACAATATAAAAAATGCCCACGTCTCCACTCACCGTATTGATTCCCTTATAGGTTACTTTCCAGTCATGCGCATCCAGCCTGAAGATCACACCCCTCACTTCCACACCGTTAGTCAGGGTGCTGTCCACCCTGATCCTTGAGAAAACAACACTGTCTATATAACAAATTTGGGCAGCTGCATCACCCCAGCTACCCATCATGACCATGCCGGATCTGAACAGGGTCAGGCTGTCGAATGTGCACATATAAAGTTTCAGGGAAGATGTGTCGCCCGTATAGGGGTTATGGTCTGACGCGTCATTGGTGTTACCTGTGCAATCCTGGAAATAAATATTTTTTTCTATACAACGTCTGGAATTGCCATCCCACCGGATGGAGATGCCCGTGACATTCTTAAATTGAAAACCGGAGAAAACACATTCAATCAAAGTATTCAGGGTAACCTGCCCGCTAAAAACCACGGTTCCTCCATTGTTGGTAATCGTGATTCCTTTGAGGTTGTTAAATGCCCCTCCGGAATATTGACCCGGAGTAATCGCAAGCACGTCGCCCGGATTCAATCCATTCATATCCGGTACGGAAATAAAACCAAGACCCGAGCCGATCACAACTGTTTTTGCATGTACTGTAAGTGCACAGCATATTAATAAAAAAGCAGACAGGGAGAAGGAACGTGGGAACAGTACTTTCCCAATGTGAAGCAAACAGCCTTCCATAGTCTTGGATATTTGGATTTATCAGAGGGTCGGATTATTAAGACTTAAAGGAGGAACAAATTTCTTGCCAAAACATGCTGTATCCGGTAACCGATTAATGAAAAAGATAGGTGTAATTTATTTTCACAACTACCTGTTTTCTTTTGTCATAACAGGTTTCACCGGTTTTAAGACCATTTGAATCATAACTGTAAATCCATCTCTGGTAATCCGTTGTGCCTGTCGGAACAAAGAGCATAGAAGAAATACGATCGGAAGTATACTCGAAAACATAGTCAGGCAGCAGCCTGCCGGCTTTTTGATTATAGCGCACAATATCGGTCAGCCTTCCGTCGTTGTCGTAATAATAATAAACGGAGGGCAGCGTTTGTCCTGCCCGCACAGGTTTTTCTTCTATTATATTTCCGTTCTCGTCCTGTACCAGGTTCACGATCGTGGTATCCGTAATGTCCCGGATCTTGAGCATTTGTTTCGGCCGGCTTCCTTCATATATCCAGACGTGGTTTTCAGTTGCCCCCACCTGATTGTCTGTTTCGACGGAATTATTCAACAGGCTGCTGATACGACCGGCTTCATTGTAAAAATATTCAGTAGTGCTTTTATACGTATCGCTGGTGTCCAGGGTCCTGATGAGCCGTCCGATGGGATCATAAAAGGTCGTCAGGATGGATGCGGGTGTATTGGCGGATTTTGTATATGTGGTTATGGAACGGTTATCGCGGGAAATGGTTTGCGTACAGGTGAAACCCGGGGTCGGCTCATTATTGGCATCCAGGCTTTGAATATCCACCTCCCGTACTTTCTGTGCGTTGTAGGATTTCCAGTTATCCTGGTTTTGACGAGTCAACAGGATATCCTTGTAATAATACTGGGATTTTGCTGAAATAACTGTCAGAAGGAAAGTAAACAGGATGGGAAACCGAACACGCATGATACCAAATATTTTAAAGCTATTTCAAAAACGGAAAAACGCTGTGTTAATTATTGCCAGTATCTTTATTTTTAAATAAAATAACCGGTGTCACACAGCAAGATAAGGACCGAAAAGATATGTCTTAACTGCGGAACTGAAACTCCGGGCAGGTATTGCCCTGCCTGTGGACAGGAAAATATCGAGCCAAAACAAACCGTTTGGCATCTTGTTACACATTTTTTCTCCGATCTCACGCATTTCGACGGGAAGTTTTTTGTTACGGTGAAAGACCTTTTTGCAAAACCCGGATTTTTATCCAGGGAGTATATGATCGGACGGAGAGCCAGCTACCTGGATCCGATCCGGATGTATATATTTACTTCAGCCTTCTTTTTTCTGATCTTCTTCTCGCTTTTTGATGTAAAAAAAATGCATATCGGTGGGGAAAACAAAACCGGTATTCAAAAGGATCAGGACCTTCAGGCCATGATGTCCCAGGCAAGAACAGCTGAAGACTCGATGTTCATTCAGAAGGTTTACGGCGTTCCCGCTAAAAATTTATTGCAGCCGGGCAAAGACAGTTCACAAAACTCCAAGGGGGTGAATAGCCAATGGGTAGAAACAGATTATCATTCTGCGGCTGCCTATGATTCAGCCCAAAAAGCCCTGGCTCCTGAAAAACGGGATGGCTGGCTGAAGAGAAGAATCAACATCAAAAAGATTGAATTGAGCCTGAGGTATGAAAAGGAACACGGGGAGCTGTTCCGGGAACTGGCAGCAAATTTTATGCATAATTCTCCGAAATTGCTTTTTGTTTCGCTGCCGCTGTTTGCCTTAATACTGAAGTTGCTGTATATCCGCCGCAAACAGTTTTATTATGTGGATCACGGGATCTTTTCCGTACACCTGTATATTTTTTCGTTTCTCATACTGCTGGTTTATTTCGGAATCAGTGGATTACATGATAAAACCGGATGGAGCCCGCTCCAGTGGCTGAATACGGTTATTTTAATTTACCCCTTCTTTTATTATTACAAGGCCATGCGCCGGTTTTACGGGCAGGACAGGGGGAAGACGATATTGAAATACATACTACTGTTTATCTTATCATTTTTTGTTCAGCTGGTCATTTTCACGGGGGCCATTCTTTTTACCGTATATGAAGCTTAGTTTATGGAATCAGAAAAACTTTCAAAGGCATTTTTACGACTGGTGCAAATCATGGATGAACTCCGGGAACAATGTCCCTGGGACCGGAAACAAACCATCCAGACCCTGAGAACCCTCAGTATAGAAGAATTATATGAGCTTGCGGATGCGATCATAGCAGAAGACTGGCCGGGCATTAAAGAGGAACTGGGGGACCTGTTCCTGCATCTGCTCTTTTATGCCCGGATTGCCAGTGAACAAAGCAAATTCAACCTGGAAGAAGTGCTGGAAGGTATCAGTGAAAAACTCGTCGCCCGCCATCCCCATATTTACGGAGATGTGAAAGTGGAGACGGAAGAAGACGTGAAGCAGAACTGGGAAAAGCTCAAGCTCCGGGAAGGTAAAAAGTCAGTTTTAAGCGGGGTGCCCGTTTCCCTGCCGGCTGTCGTAAAAGCGATCCGGCTACAGGAAAAATCCAAACAGGTGGGATTTGAATGGAGTAGCACCCGGGAGGTCTGGGCGAAAGTTAAAGAGGAAGAAAAGGAACTGATGGAAGCCGTGCAATCCGGTGATAAAACACATATCGAGGAGGAATTTGGCGACCTGATGTTTTCCCTGATTAATTATGCACGATTTTTGAGCATAGATGCGGAAACCGCCCTGGAGCGGACCAACCGCAAATTCATTCACCGGTTCACGAAAATGGAGGAAGCTGTAGGCAAATCCGGCAAACAAATGGCTGAACTTACACTCGCGGAACTGGATGCGGTCTGGGATGCAGTAAAAAAACAAAAAACGACTGATTGATTTCATTTCTAAAAAATTTCCTTTTAAGAAACAGTTACCTTATCCTGGCAGGGTTATTCCTGTTTATTTCAGCTTTTGCCATCAATGCCTACCTCAGCGGGAATTCCACTACCCGCATACTCCGGAATTCTATCGAATCGTTTTTGCAGGAAAGGGAAAATGACTTTCAGAAACTCATCCGGAACGAGCTGAAGATCCGCCGGCTCTCGGATAAGAATTATTCCCTGGACGAGCTGAACGACCTCATGGATAAGCAGTACGGCATCCTGATCTATGAACGCAATCATCCATTCAGCGAACACCTGACATTCTGGAGCGATCAGTCTTCCATTCTGCCGGACAGTTTCCTGCTGAAACCTGACGGGAATTATTTTGCTAACCTAAGTAACGGGCAGTATGAAATCATCAAGCATTCCTTTAACCGGATGCTGCCTTATCCACTCACGGTCATCGCACTCATCCCGGTACGATGGCAATATTTTATATCCCCGGAAAATCTTAAACCGGCTTTTGTCGGATATTCCTCTGCAGAAAACCGCGTGCGTATTACGGCCGGACCTTCCCCCTTTCCGGTCAGGGACCGGGAGGGGCAAACGCTATTCTACCTGGTAAAAACTGAGTCTTATCACGCGGCTAAATACAGCTTTTTTTTGCTCCTGGTGGTATTTACAGGGGTACTCCTGTTGCTGGTGGTCATTCACAATATGGCCCACGCCATCGTGGAGAAATACGGCCGCCTTCCCGGAATTTCCTTCCTGGTAATTACCCTGCTTGGCTGTCGGATTATGACCTATTATTTCCCCGGGATTTTCCATTTCCGCCAGTATGAATTATTCGACCCCACCATCTACAGCTCGAATTTCATACTCCGGTCCCTGGGCGACCTGCTGATCAATGCATTGCTTTTCAGCTGGATCGTTTTGTTCATCCAGCAGGAAATCAGTGAATACCGCATTCCCGTATTCCGGTCTTTTTCAAAAAGAGCGCTGGTGGTACTGGCCACGATGTCTATACTGGTATCAACCACTTTCCTTTTTGCTGATATCGTACAAAGCCTGGTGGCCGACGCCCGGATATCTTTTAACGTAACGAACGCTTTCAGTCTCACCATTTACAGTGTGATCAGCTTTATCATCCTGGCGGCGCTGGCCCTGAGTTATTTCATTTTCACCCGCATCCTGCTCAGGCTGGTCCGGGATTACCTGGAAGGAAATATACTCATCATTTCCATCGTGGTGGCCACCATCGGGCTGGGGATTCTCAGTTTCCATACCAGGCCCGGCCTGGTGGAACTCGATATCTATGTGCTGATCTGGCTCTTATGTTATCTCTGGCTGATGATCAGGAACATCATCACGGGCCTTCGTTTCAGGTTGAACATATCAGAGATCATGTTCTGGCTTTTTATTTTTTCCAGTTCCATTTCGGTGATCATCATTTTTGAGAACCGGAAAATTGAACTGGAGCAAAGGAAAAGTTTTGCCGACCGGCTGGCAGAACAGATCGACCCTTCCAGCGAAAAGCTTGTGAGCATGTCGCTGATATATTTTGAGAATGATTTATTGCAGCAGGAATTCGACCGTTTCCGCAACCCGGTGGAGAACCATTATCTCAAAGACAGCCTGATCAATAATAATTTCAGCGCCTATCTCAGCAAATATGATACAAAAATTTACACCTACGATTCAGCCGAGAAGCCGCTGTATAACCAGGTATCCGTTTCATACGACACGCTGAATACGATATTCAAATTGCAGGGCAAGCCGACCACGATACCCAACCTGATGTATTATGAAAAGGCTTATGACAAATTCAGTTATATATACAAGAGGGTTATCCGGGACAGCTCGGGCCGTATTTCGGGTTACCTGTTTGTACAGGCAGAACCAAGAAGTTACAAAAGCGAGGGCCTGGCTCCCCAGCTTACCCAGCAGCGAAAAGAATACCTCCCGGAGTATTCGCCCGTTTACTCCTATGCCATTTACAGTGGTAATGAACTGGTCAGTTATTATAATAACTATCCGTTCCCGACCCGGTTAAACGACAGCCTCCTGCCCAGGAAGGATTTTGTTCAGCGCAAGAATGACGGCTATGACGAACTCTGGCACCCGGTTTCGGATGATAAGGTTATCGTGATTGCGAAAAAGGATACCCTGCTTATAGAAGCCATCACACTTTTTTCCTATCTCTTCAGCGCCTTTCTGATCCTGGTCGCCCTGTTCTGGATCAGTTCGGTTTTAATACAGACCCGGCTTCACTGGCAACAGCTCAAAAAATTCCTCCAGCTGAATATCCGCTCCCAGATACAGACGACCATTATTTTTGTAAGCCTGTTCCTTTTCCTGGTGATCGGCGTGTCCACCATTTTCTTCCTGATCAACCGGTACAACCGCAATAACCAGGACCGGCTCAGTGCCTCTTTAAAAGTAATTACAGGTGAAATCGGCAACCGGCTTGTCTCATATGCTGCGGCGGCCAATATTTCCAGCCCGATAAAACAAATGCCGCGGGAGGACCTGGACCGGATTGTCAACAATGTGGCGGAAATTCATAATGCCGACATCAACCTCTATGATGTGAACGGGTCCCTGATTGTTTCTTCCAATCCGTTCATTTATACCAAAGGCATGCTGAGCGATCAGATGAACCCGCTTGCTTTTTATTATATGAACCGGCTGAATTCCATTGAATTTTTCAACCAGGAAAAAATGGGCGGAATCAGTTTCCAGAGTATCTATACCCCCCTGCGCCTGGAAAAAGGATCTGCCACGGCTTATATCAATCTTCCCTCCTTTAATACGGAAGATGAACTCAATGACGAAATATCGAGGTTCCTGGTAACCATCATCAACCTGAATGTGTTCATCTTCCTGATCGCCGGAATCATCGCCGTGTTCCTTACCAACCGCATCACGACCTCGTTCTCCCTGATCTCGGAAAAGATGCGGCAGGTAAACCTGAGCAAGACCAATGAAGTGATTGAATGGAAAAAGAATGATGAAATCGGGGGACTGATCCGGGAATACAATAAGATGGTGGCTAAACTGGATGAAAGTGCAACAGCCCTGGCAAAAAGCGAACGCGAAGGAGCCTGGCGTGAAATGGCCCGACAGGTTGCACATGAAATCAAAAATCCGCTGACACCCATGAAGCTGAGTATCCAGTACCTGCTGAAGGCAAACAACAGCGGGGCACCCAATGTAAAAGAACTTACGGCCAGTGTGGCAAAAACCCTGGTTGAACAAATTGATCATCTTTCCAAAATCGCTTCTGATTTCAGCCAGTTCGCGCATATCGGCAACCCGCATAATGAAGTGCTGGATCTGCATGAATTACTGTCTTCCCTGACATCCCTGTACCGGACCATGGAAAATGTATTGTTCAAATGGGTACCCGCACCGGGAAAAATACTGGTGAATGCCGATAAGACCCAGCTGAACCGGCTTTTTACCAACCTGCTCCAGAATGCGCTGGAAGCCTGTCATGGCCAGGAGACCTGTGTGATCAGCCTCAGTGAGGAACTGAAGGACGACCAGATCCTGATCCGCATCAGTGATAACGGGGAGGGCATACCGGAACAGATGCGCAGTAAAATTTTTATACCCAACTTCACCACCAAATCCTCGGGAACAGGTCTTGGGCTTGCCATGAGCAAAACCATTGTGGAGCAGGCCAGGGGGAAAATATGGTTTGAGACGACAGAAAACGTCGGCACGACATTTTTTGTCGAATTACCGCGCTACCAGGAAAAGCCTTTCCCGGTCCTGCCGAATAAAGCGCTGTCTGATGAAGAATAAGATAGAAGTCATAGATTTTATAAAGGGATATTCCATGTTCTCTATCGTTATATTTCATTATTTCCAGAGCATTCCCCTGTCCCCGGTGTTTTCGAAAGCGATCAATTTTGGCGGCACCGGTATTCATACCTTTATTTTTGCGTCCGGGTATGGATTGTTTTTATCCCACCTGCAGAAACCGCTTCCGTACCGGGAATTTTTGAAGAAGCGATTCACTAAAATCTATATTCCCTATATCCTTGTGGTTTCGGTTGTGGCGCTGATCTCCCTGTTTATTCCACTTTATAAAAATTCATGGAACCATTATTTCAGCCATGTATTTTTATATAAGATGTTCGATAATGATCTCATCGGCACATACGGCTACCAGTTATGGTTTATATCCACCATCATACAGTTTTACCTCTTATTCCCCCTGATTCTCCGGTTCAGGGAACGGATTCCGGGGAACGCATTTTTACTGGCCGGATTGCTCATTAGCTGGGCTTGGGCTACTGCAATCCTGATATTACACAAGGAAGAATTCAGGAACTGGAATAGTTTTTTCCTGATGTACCTGTGGGAATTTATGCTGGGTATGTATTGTGCAGAACGCTATCTGAAAAAAAAATACGAATTCTGGAAAATCCGGAAAATGAGGTTAATCGGGCTAACGATAGCCGGTGTCGGGATTTACAGCCTGATGGCGTTGAAGTTTGGCGCTATCGGTAAAACCTTTAATGATTTACCCGGACTTTTCGGTTTCGGGGCATTGTGTATTTTTATTTATTCGCTGAATATAAAACCCGTTAACCGGTTTATACTTTTTACTGCAGGGCTTTCCTATTCCATTTTCCTCATTCACTTTTTAGTATTAAACCTGTTTCAGGCAGCCTGCCGGGCAATGGGGATATCCTGGTCATGGGTCATACTGATTCCGGTATTAACCTGTTGCTATCTGGCCGCTATACCCTTGCAAAGACTCTTCGGTCATTTGACCGGTATTTTCACCGCCCGTCTGCAAAACCGGCCGGTTTTGAATAAGTGAGAAAGTACGTCGCCATTTCGCCGTGTGCTGTTTTCCCAATTCAGGCTTTCCGTTTTGAAACAAATGCTTTCATCTGCTTCAAACTAAAGCTGCTTAAATTATGAGTGGCCGTGAGTCCGCCTTTCTGTGCTGCAAGTGTACCGTAATGAATATCGTGGTAACCGGCGATGGTATGAGCATCCGGATCAACAGATATCAGTACATTTTTTTCCAGGGCATATTGGATCCAGCGCCAGTCCATATCCAGGCGGCGCGGATGGGCATTCAGTTCGATCACAACCTGATGGGTCGCACAGGCATCAATGAGCACCCGGTGGTCTACCGGATATCCGGCGCGGCTCAGTAGCAGGCGTCCCGTTGGGTGACCCAGGATTCTCGTATATGGGTTTTCGATGGCGGTGAGCAGACGGCTCATCGCTTTTTCTTCACTCATTTTTAAATTGGAATGAACCGAAGCAATCACCAGGTCGAATGTAGCTAGAACGGGGTCACTATAATCCAGCCGCCCGTCGTTGAGGATATCTGATTCTATACTTTTAAAAATATGAAACGGGGCCAACCGGGCATTCAGTTCATCCACATAGTGATGTTGCTCGCGGACGCGGTCTTCTGAAAGTCCGTTTGCATAAAATGCCGATTTGCTGTGGTCACTGATCACGAGGTATTTAAAACCCTGTTCTATGCAGGCTTTGGCCATTTCTTCGATGTTATGCAGCCCGTCGCTCCAGTTACTGTGGCTGTGGATGATTCCTTTTACATCCGAAAACTGAATAAGAGCGGGCAGGGGAGCCTTGCCGGCTTTACTGATCCACACCGGATCTTCCCGCAGGGGTGCGGGAATAAAATGAATCCCGGCCTGACGAAAAATCATTTCTTCCGAATCAGCTCCCGGAATGGTTTGATATGTTTCGGTCCATTTTTCCAGGAACGCTTCACTGCAGCTGGTTTCAAATAACCGGTAATAAAATGAATCAGGCGGAACAACCTCAAACTGCAGTTTCATGTTTTCACTGCCGGAAATGAGCAGCACGCCGGGTTTTTCTTCTTCCACCGTGAAGTTTTGCTCTTTAAAGAAACCGGTTAAATCCCCGGCAGGTACGCAGGTGATCCAGGAAGCCTGGTTTAGGATCTCGAGCTGGCGGCGGAATGCGCCACTCATAGCAATATGCTGACCAGGGAATGTTTCGCGGAGTTTTTTATGGATCGAAAGGACAAAACCTTCCACTTCAGCGAAGAGGTAACTTCCCTGGCTACGCAGGTAAAACGAAATTGTGTCGCGAATATTATTCTGTGTTTTCTCTCCGAAGCCCTTGTACAACATCAGCCGGTTTTCATTGCAGGCATACATCAATTCGCCGATAGATTCGATTTCCATCTCCTTCCAGACTGTTGAAATCTTTTTTGGACCCAAACCCTTAATCCGGAGCATTTCGATGACCCCGGGCGGTGTTTTGCCGATTATTTCAAGAAGGGGGGGTAGTTCGCCGGTATCGAGTATCCCAATGATTTGTTTGCCAATACTGGGTCCGATACCCCGGATCGATAATATTTTTTCACGGGGAATGGCACTGAGTTCTTCTGTTAACCGGTCGATGCTGAACGCTGCCGCGGCATAAGATTTTATTTTAAATGGGTTCTCTCCGTGGATGTCCATCAGTTTGGACAGGAGGGTAAAACTTTCCGCAATCACTTCGTTGGAAACAGCCATGGGCTTATGTTTGATGGGATGAAACCTAAAGGTACTGAATCAAAAAGTCCCCCGGAGAAACCGGGGGACTTTACTATTTTCAGCTAACGAATGAAGAAAATTATTTCTTCTTTGCAGCTTTCTTAGCAGCCTTTTTCTTTGGAGCTGCTTTCTTTTTTGGAGCTGCTTTTTTCTTAGCGGCTTTTTTTGCTGTTGCCATTGTTTGTAGAATTTAAATGGTTAGTAAACTAATTTACATAGTAAAAATATAAATTCTTTAGAATTATCCAAAAGTTTTTTTGAATAATTCTAAAGAATCACTACGTATTTGAAATTTACTAAGCTTCGGCGGGCGCATCTACGACATGAACAAAAGTTCTGTCGGCCTTTCCTTTTTTGAATTCAACAACCCCGTTCGTGAGCGCAAATAAAGTAAAGTCCCTGCCCACACCCACATTTTTTCCGGGATGATATTCTGTTCCTCGCTGGCGGATGATGATGTTACCGGCAATGGCTGCCTGTCCGCCAAATATTTTAACACCGAGTCTTTTACTCTGCGAATCACGGCCGTTCTTTACACTGCCTTCGCCTTTTTTATGTGCCATGAGAAGTTAATTTGAGAATTTGAGATCCGCCAACCGGCGGAGCGTGTTCCGGTTCAAAAATTTTATTAAGCGATATCTGTCACTTTAATCTTGGTATAGTGGGTACGGTGACCGTGTTTTTTGCGGAAACCTTTCCTTCTGTTCATTTTGAACGAGATCACTTTGTCGCCCTGGACATGGCCGAGAATTTCTGCCTTAACCACGCTTTTCACATCTTTTCCTGCGGCGAATTTACCGTCCGCGCTGGACAGCAATACATCGGAAAATTCCAACTGGTCGCCGGCGTTTCCTTCAACCCGGGGAACATATAATGTCTGGTCTTTCTGGACCCTGAACTGGCTGCCTGCGATTTGTACAACTGCGAACATAACGATGCAATATTAGGGGTGCAAAGGTAAGGGGAATCAGGTTAATTTCGAAGGAATCCGTTAAAAATCTTCCCCGGCCCGAACCTTCAGGCGCTGATATTACCTTTTATCTGTAGGTTTGTTGTTCAATCGCCTGCCTAAAACATGAAGATCAAGTCGTTTTTAGCCAAGCCCTTCGCCTCATATATATATAGGAGTATCCGTAAAGACATCGGTTCGGCCCTTGAGGACCAGGAAAATATCCTGAAAAACCTGCTGAAGGCCGGCTCAAAAACAGTTTTCGGGCGGGAACACCACCTGGAAGCGGTTAAAACCTATGAGGAATTCAGGGCGGCCGTACCGGTCCGGGATTACGAACAGCTGAAGCCCTATATCGACCTGATCAAACAGGGGAAACACAATGTATTATGGCCAGGCCAGCCCGTTTATTTCGCCAAGACCTCCGGCACCACCAGCGGGATCAAATACATCCCCATTTCGAAGGATTCGATATCAAACCATATCAATACGGCCCGCAACGCCCTGCTATGTTATATGGCAGAAACCGGGAATTCCGGCTTTGCCAACGGGAAAATGATCTTTCTTTCCGGATCCCCGGAACTGGAGCGGATCGCGGGTATACCCACCGGCCGGCTGAGCGGTATCGTAAACCACCATATCCCGCATTATCTGCGCACCAACCAGCTGCCCAGTTATGAAACCAATTGTATCGAGGAATGGGAAACCAAACTCGATAAGATCGTGGAAGAGACGATCAGCCAGAATATGACGCTGATCAGCGGTATCCCGCCCTGGGTGCAAATGTATTTCGACCGGCTCAATGCCGTTTCCGGAAAACGCATCAAGGATCTCTTCCCGAATTTCTCCGTACTCGTGCACGGCGGTGTCAATTTTGAGCCCTATAAAGCCCGCCTGCTGAACAGTATCGGCAAACCCATTGACACCATTGAAACCTACCCGGCATCAGAAGGCTTTTTTGCCTTCCAGGACAGCCGGAAGGAAGAAGGGCTGCTGCTGAATACCAGCAGCGGTATATTTTTCGAATTCATTCCGGCAGATGAAATATTTAAGGAAAATCCCACCCGCATTTCATTGAAAGACGTGAAGACCGGCATCAACTACGCCCTCATTATCAGTAATAATGCAGGCCTCTGGGGATATAATATCGGGGATACCATCCGGTTTTTAAGCACGGATCCCTTCCGTATCCTGGTGACCGGCCGCATCAAACATTTCATTTCTGCTTTCGGGGAACACGTAATCGGGGAGGAAGTGGAATATAGTCTCATGAAAGCCGCTAAGGAAGAAGGCGTGCAGATCAATGAGTTTACCGTGGCACCCTATATTAAAGGCCAGGGCGACGGCAAATCCTTTCATGAATGGTTTGTGGAATTTGAAAACCGGCCGGCCGACATGCATGCTTTTGCTAAAAAAGTGGACAGCAACCTGCGGGCGAAAAATATTTATTACGATGATCTGATTTCCGGCAATATTCTTGAACCCCTGCAAATTCACCCCGTTAAGAAAAACGGTTTTATCGATTATATGAAATCCATTGGTAAACTCGGCGGGCAGAATAAAGTGCCCAGGCTCAGCAATGACCGGAGTTTTGCCGAGCCGCTGGGAAAATACATGGACTGATCTTTCCATTCCTCCAAACAGAATTCATTAGTTTTACCCTTCAACGCGGACATGCTCATGGATCATCAGCAGAAGAAAAGGATTGCTATTTTTGGTTCCACCGGATCGGTGGGAACCCAGGCCCTGGAGGTTATTGCCGCCAACCCGGAATTATTTTCGGCAGAGATTCTCACGGCCCAGCAAAATGAAGAACTCCTCATTAAACAGGCCCTGAAATTCCTTCCGGATATCGTGGTCATCGGGGATGAAACCAAATATCAATCCGTTAAACAGGCGCTGGCCGCGCAACCCATCAAAGTATTTGCTGGTGAGAAAGCCCTTACAGAAGTGGCCGCGATGGAGAGTTATGATGTGATGATGGCAGCCATTGTGGGGTTTGCGGGACTGATGCCGACACTCACTGCCATCGAAAAAGGGAAAACCATTGCCCTGGCCAATAAGGAAACCCTGGTGGTGGCCGGGGATATCGTGATGCGCAAAGCGGTGGAAAACCGGTCGCCCATTATCCCGGTGGATTCAGAACATTCCGCCATCTTCCAGTGCCTGCTGGGTGAAACCCGCAACCGCATTGAAAAAATAATACTTACAGCTTCCGGCGGCCCCTTTCTGGGCAAGAAGCCGAATTTCCTGGTAAATGTGAAAAGAGACCATGCACTGCAGCATCCGAACTGGTCCATGGGCGCAAAAATTTCCATTGATTCTGCTACGCTCATGAACAAAGGTCTGGAAATGATCGAAGCGAAATGGTTGTTCAACCTGCTGCCGCATCAGATTCAGGTGGTGATCCACGCCCAAAGTATCATCCACAGTATGGTACAGTTTGAGGACGGAAGCATTAAGGCCCAGCTGGGCCTTCCCGATATGAAACTGCCGATCCAGTATGCCCTGGGATTTCCGCTCCGGCTTCCGAATAATATGCCGAGATATGCGTTTAATAAACCGGACAAATTAACGTTTGAAGAACCGGACATAAAAACCTTCCGTAATTTACAACTGGCCAAAGAATCACTGGCCCGTGGCGGCAATGCCGGATGTGTGCTGAATGCAGCCAATGAAATAGCGGTGTACGCGTTTCTGAAGAACCGTATCGGCTTCCTGGATATGACGGATCTGATAGAAAAAACGATACAGAAAATACCCTTTGTGGAGCAGCCGACGCTGGAAGATTATTTTGAAAGCGATGGCGAGGCGCGTAACTTTGCGGCTTCTTTAATTAAACTGTAAAATCCCGGCAGGCATCACGTGAACGCGGACTGCGGCTGATCAATGTGCAATGAATAATACCTCCCTATTGCTGGCGATCGACTGGGCAAATGCCGGCACCAAAGCCGCCCAGCTGATCCTTTCCTTATCCCTGATCGTTATCGTACACGAGTTTGGTCATTTTCTCCCCTCCAAACTTTTCAAATGCCGGGTGGAAAAATTCTTTTTGTTTTTTGATCCCTGGTTTGCACTGGTAAAGAAAAAGATCGGCGATACCGTATATGGTATCGGCTGGCTTCCGCTCGGCGGATATGTTAAAATTGCGGGTATGGTGGATGAGAGCATGGACAAGGAGCAGATGAACCAGCCTCCGCAGCCCTGGGAATTCAGGAGTAAACCGGCATGGCAGCGCCTGATCATCATGGTCGGAGGCGTAACCATGAATATCTTACTGGCCTTTTTCATCTACGCCATGATCCTGTATGCCTGGGGACAGAAAAAAGTGCCCATGGACGGACTGACCTATGGTGTGGAAGTTTCCGACAGCCTGATGTACCATATCGGGTTCCGGGATGGCGATAAAATTGTTTCCGTGAACGGGTCCCCGGTTGATTATTTCGATGACCTGCCGAAAAAAATTCTGCTTGGGGGTGGAGGTCACGTGGATATTATCCGGGATGGTGTTCACGAGACCATTGATTTACCGGAGGCATTGATTGGAAAACTCGTGGAGAGAAAAAAGAACAGCCCGGTATTGTTCCTTCCCAGGGTACCTATTTATGCGGATATCATACCGGATTCGACCAATGCATACAAAGCGGGGCTCAGACACATGGATCAGATCACGAGTGTGGATGGCATCTCTACACCTTTTTATGATGAACTAAGAAAAGCACTCAGAGCGCATAAAGGACAGCAGGTAGACCTGACCGTGGAAAGAAAAGGAGCGGTGGATACCCTGCATGTACTGGTTACTGAAGAAGGCACCATCGGATTTTACAGGCTTCTTGATTTTCAGTCACTGGACAGTATGAAACTGATAAGGATAGAAAAAACTGATTATGGTTTTTTTGCTTCGTTTCCTGCCGGCGTCCACCTGGCCATTGAAACACTGAGTAACTATATTGACCAGTTCAAAAAAATACTGTCTCCCAAAACAGAAGCATACAAAGGAGTCGGTGGTTTCAAATCCATGGGATCCATATTCCCTTCCATGTGGGACTGGCAGTCGTTCTGGACCATCACCGCATTTTTTTCCATTGCCCTGGCTTTCATGAATATCCTGCCCATACCGGCCCTCGACGGCGGTCATGTGCTCTTCACCCTGCTGGAAATGATCACGGGACGCAAACCCAGCCAGAAGCTGCTCGAATATGCGCAGATCGTGGGTATGGTGCTCCTGCTCGGCCTCATGATCTATGTGAACGGGAACGACTGGTTCGGATGGGGGAAGGGGAAGTAAGCCTGTAACCTTTGATTTTCAAAATGCAATGTATCAGAGGTATTTTAACAATTTCCGTTACCCGGCTGCTGGCTGTAAAGCAGGAAAAATTCATTAAATTTGCAGGTTCATGTATCGGGGGTGCCTGGTATTGACAGCGTAGATCTTTGAAAGTATAAGCATGTCGTGCGTTGGATAATTAGCACGTAAATCTGAATATTCAAATCTCAAATGGCAATACACAGTATGCCATGGCTGCCTAATCAGTGATTAAGTAGTCATTTGGGCCGTGTGGCAGGTTCGCCTGTTACCAAGCTGCACCGCCGACTAAAAACAAAAGAGGATGCTGTTCAGGAAGGCTGTGACCTGAACTTAAGACGATTCAGCTAAGGGAAGGATTGGTTTGTTGCTGCCCGGTCCTGCCCCGACAACCAATCAGCAAATAAACATGTAGAAAGCTTTTGAAGGATATGTTTGGACAGGAGTTCGATTCTCCTCACCTCCACTTTTTAGTTAGTTGAATAGGTGCAGAAAGCTCGTGAAACGCAGTGTTTACGGGCTTTTTGCTTTTTAGACCCGCCGGATTTCACCGAAATACAGCTTTGTTGAGGTGTAAAATTCGATGATTGTAGTTTTTTTAATTCGACTATCGGTGAATCTTATGCAAGAAATTGAATGTGCAGTTATAAAACTTACTTAAGTCCTGATTTTGCCCAGTTGGGTTTGTAAACTGCCCGGTTTATATAGGGCCGGTACAATTTTTTTAGTATCAGGATTCAGAAAATGAAAGATATCTTATTTTTAATATAGCGAATTAATGGCAAAAAGTAGGATGCATGACGGGTTTACTTCACTTTCGAAGTTCAAAAGCCGCAAATCGGGAATGTCCATGTCCAAATTATGATTTAACCTTAAGAGGCTTAGAAGTATGTCGAAATCGATTAAGCATATATTCAAAGAAACAGGTTCTTATAAGGTAAACGGAAGTTTATGGATAGACTTTGGTGAGAATCATTTTTTCGGACCAGGCCGTGCAGAATTACTAGAGCGTATTGATCAAACCGGCTCCATCAACCAGGCTGCAAAACAGATGAGCATGTCATATAAAAAAGCATGGGAGATGATCACCATGCTTAATACACAAGCCAGACGGCCACTTGTTATTCTTCATGTCGGCGGAGAAAGAGGCGGAGGGTCTAAGATTACAAAGGAAGCGAAGGAGTTGATAGCTTTTCATCGTCTCCTCAGGGAGCGGTTTACAGCTTTCCTGGAAAAGGAAACAAGAAACCTTGAGGAACTCTGATTCTATGCGGGGTAATTATTTTTTTTAAAACCGTTATATATTGTAAAATATAACGATATTCTGATCGCAATTTTTTTAATCTTTAAAAGCCGGTTATGAAAAAAGGGGTACTCGCCACGCTGCTTTTTGTTTATTTAGCAGCATCAGGACACTTATATGCACAATCCCAGGCACCGGCATCTACTCCAAATTATCCTTTTGTTAAGGGCTACATGAGTTTTATTATTCCATGGGTGAAGCTCGATAAAAATCAGGCCACCTGGGAATTCCAGGATGCCACTACTATTGGTTTCCCTGTCGGCTTGAATGTCTATTATAGTAACACATTTGGTTTTAGCTTCGAAATTACCCCATCGGTGCAATGGTCCCAACCTTCAGGGAAGCCAGGTACATCGAAAACAAATAACCTGCTGTTTGATCCGGGCCCGATTTTCCGTTTTAAAAATGGATTCAATATTATACCCCGGCTGGCATTTGAAACCCAGGGCCGTTATGGATTAACGCCCGTCTTTAACAAGATATATGCGAGGACAAAAGATGTGGATTATTGGTTCTCCCTTTCGCTGCCTGTTCGATTTGGAAATAACGAGCCTGCATCTGTCGGATTGAACTTGCAGATTGGGTTTACTTTTAATTGATCTGGTTAAAAACCGTATGTCGATATCGAAAGTTTTTAATTCATTGATTAAAGTGATACACTAACATAGTTTATTTGTAAATTTATAATAAATGCATAGGTTGTTAAAAATTCATAATGAACACTATACCTGTTACACCCGGAAGAGTGATCTCATTGAATATATAATAAGCACACTTTATGTTAAAAAGGCCCTGCCAAATATTTCTTTTTTTCCTTTGTTATGCTGCAATTGATGGCTGTCATTCGACTCCGGAAAAAGGAGTAATACACTTTGAATTAGTAAACGCAGATGCTGCGAATGATAGTTTATCAGTTCATGTGGCTGATTACAAGGAAGATTTTACCCAATGGAAAGCCGTTTATGAACAATGTATGCATGATACGCTTTTTCCCGATGCATTTTACCTGGGACTGCAGACCAATCTGGGTATAGGAAGTATTAGTAATCAAATTGAGCAAAATATAAATAAGCAAATAACTGTATTAGACACTTCGGCCAAAGGTCATATATTGGATATAATCGCGGTAAATAACTCGGCCAATTGTTTTTCTAAAATCAACCTGAATAAAAACCTGCAGGATAGTTTTTATAACGAATTAATCAGGAGCTTAAAAAATTCCGGGGAGTACAAATATTTATCCGACCTGGTGGATACGAATCGGATTACCTTCCGGATCAGCACCCTGATTGACTATTCAATCAGACCTGACACCCTGGTTCATATACTTCAGCGAACAAATGATTCCTCATTGCTTTACTTCAAACAGATATTAACGACGCCTGGAAATGTATTGCTGGTTCGGGCGGGTATGATTTTTGGCTTTTACTCTGAATTTCACCTGAAAAGGAAACTTAGTTCAGAGGAAGTAGGAAAATTTAAGAATGAAGTTAATTTTAAATCAGGTGATCATGGGGAAAATGGCAGCATCAAATTGCTGGCTAATCAAAATTTACAGGTGCTCATCAATAAAAATTATACGGTGTTCGGACAGTTTTATTTATTCAAATAAGACGAATGAAAACGGTAAGTCGCCGGTATTCTAAATTCAGTTATTGTTTTTTCGTATTCATCCTGTCAGATGGATAAATCGGGTAATTGCTTCTTTCTATTCCAATGCTGCCAGATATGGAAAATGTTTTTGCGTCGTTTATGTACATCAGACCGATATCTACTCCCGTATTCATACCTAAACCGTAGGCGTTTGACAGGCTGCTGCCCGGATAGGATTTATATATCAGGGGATCTGAAAAGGAACGGCTGAAGGAAAAAAAAGCGGGCGCTGCAGAAACACCCGCAAAAGCTACCAGATTATTATTCAACTGACGATTCATCTGAAGTCCCAAAGGTGCCGATATCATGGTGAAATGGACTCCGTTGAAAAAACCAAAACCGGCAGAGAGGCCGCTGTATTTGCTGAAAAACCATTTCTGATTTATATGACTACTGTCACCTGCCGGATGATAGGCGGGGAATGCCTGCCACTGGTTATAATTCATGCTGCCGACCGGCAAATAAACCTGGGCTTTAGGCGAAAAGAAAGATATCGATGCAAACAGTAAAAAGATGATACGCATCCCGATCTATTATTTTATAAAAATACAGGTTTGTAACCCATCCTGAAAATTCAATAAAATTAAGAAGACAGGATCTGTATCCGGTAAGGATACAGATCCTGTATCCTTACCGGACCGGATCATAGGCTCAGGCAATGGTTGAAACGGACCAAAATCGCTACTCTCCGGGACGCACGTAACTACCTTTACGTCAGTATTCCCCTGATTCTATACGGCTATTTACTTGCCCTTTAATATGGCTTTTCTTCTGGATTCTTTGTACATTAATTGGATATGTCTTTGAGAGTTCTTCGGGAAACTCCGATTGGGTCCCAAAAAACCCTGAATGAATATTGAAGTAATATCTAAAGAACCCGCAAGAGGCGACCGGCGAAATTGGGGGGTAATTTTCAAATGCCAGGATTACGGGCAAACCTCAGAAGTGCCAGCAGCTATCCGGTTGGGTCTTTATTCTTTGAAGATCCCCGCCATACAGTTTTGCCTGCCTTTGCTCAAAATCCCTGATCAGAATCCTGAGCAGGAGGAGTTCATCATTTTCACCGGAACCCGGTATCAGGTCATTTAATTCTTTTTCGCGGCGTAGGGCTTTTCCATATTGTGATTTTGTTATAATTGCATTCCATTTCATAATGCAGGATTTAAAATGAAAAACCGGTTCCCATGTTTAGGGTAAAGACAAGGGGTTGGACGGATTGTTGCATCAAATGGTTACACCCAAAGCATAATAATTTTACCGGATTGTCAGATCGTTTCGCTTATCTGGACTTTTTTCCCGTTTATATCCGATATCAAAAATTCATTATTCATATCTTCATGATCCTGTTTCTTCTTATTGTTAATCACCTTAAAGCTTTTTTATGAATGCAGTTTATGGGAAAATAATATTTATAATGGGTTTGATCACATGCCTGTCGGTTTCAGGCTATGCACAACCGGATAACAGTAAGCTCCGCATTATCATGTTCGGCGCTCATCCCGATGATTGCGATGAAATGAGTTCCGGCACTGCCGCCCTTTATGCACAGATGGGGTATGCGGTAAAGTTTGTTTCTGTTACCAACGGGGATGCCGGTCACCAGACATTAAAAGGGAAGGAACTGGCAAAAAGAAGGTATGCGGAAACTCAGGAAGCTGCCAGACGCCTGGGAATCACCTATGATGTGCTCGACAATCATGATGGTCTGCTGATGCCGACCCTGGACGTGAGACTGGAAATCATAAAAAAGATTCGCGAATGGAATGCAGATGTGGTTTTTGCCCCCCGTCCCAATGATTATCACCCCGACCACCGCTATACCGGTGTGCTGGTGCAGGATGCGGCCTATATGGTGGCGGTCCCTGATATTGCTCCGGAAACGCCGGCCCTGAGGAAAAACCCGGTCTTCTTATATTACAGGGATCATTTTCAAAGACCCAACCCCTTTCGTCCGGACGTTGTGGTGGATATATCTGCGACCTATAATAAGAAAATTGCGGATCTGGATGCCCATGTATCCCAAATGTATGAGTGGCTGCCCTGGATCGGCGGTTATTCCGACCAGGTGCCGGCAGGTAAGGAAGACCGTATCAAGTGGCTTGCCGGAAGAAGTGCGCAACCCATTAATGCCGAAACAAGGGCGTCCCTGGAAAAATGGTACGGGAAGGAGCGGGCTGATACGGTTAAATATGTGGAAGCATTTGAAATATGCGAATACGGCGCGCAACCCAGTGAGGAGGGTATAAAAAAATTATTCCCCATGCTCGGTAAATA